>NZ_JAAMPA010000001.1:3109928-3420921 GCF_011758655.1 Modestobacter marinus | reverse complement strand
CGCTGACCATCGGCCGTCCGGTGGTCACCAACGTCGTCTCCTTCTCCGACGACTGGACGCCCGAGCGGGTGCTCGGCTACGCCGCCAGCTCCGAGGTGCACTCCCGCCACCCGCTGGCCCAGGCGGTGATCCGCTCCACCGAGGAGCGGCACGTGTTCATCCCGCCGCACGAGGAGTGCGAGGTGCTGCTCGGGTTGGGCATGCGCACCCAGGCCGACGGCCGCGTGCTGCTGCTGGGCAGCGAGCCGCTGATGGCCAGCGAGGGCGTGGCCGTGGGCGACGCGGCCCAGGGCTGGCTCGACCGGCTGCGGGCCGCGGCGGAGACCCCGCTGCTGCTGGCCGTCGACGGCGAGCTGGTCGGGCTGGTCAGCCTCCGCGACGAGGTGCGGCCGGAGTCCCGGGAGGTGCTGGAGACGCTGCGGGCCACCGGGGTGCAGCGGATCGTGATGCTCACCGGCGACCACGAGAGCACCGCTGCCGCCGTCGCCGCCGAGCTCGGGGTGACCGAGTGGCGGGCCGAGGTGCTGCCCGAGCACAAGCAGGACGTCGTCGCGGCACTGCAGGCCGAGGGGCACACCGTCGCGATGGTCGGCGACGGCACCAACGACGCCCCGGCCCTCGCCGCGGCCGACATCGGCATCGCGATGGGGGTCTCCGGCACCGACGTGGCGGTGGAGACCGCCGACGTGGCGCTGGTCGGCGACGACCTGCGGCACCTGCTGGACCTGCGTGAGCTGGGCCGGCAGACGCTGGGCGTGGTGCGGCAGAACTACGGCATGTCGATCGCGGTCAACGGGGTCGGGCTGGCCGTCGCCGGCGGCGGGGCGCTGTCCCCCGTGCTCGCTGCCGTGCTGCACAACGCCTCGTCGGTCGCCGTCGCGGTCAACTCGGCCCGGCTCGTCCGGCACCGGGGCGCCGGACGACCGGAGCCCGCCCGGTAGCCGGCAGCGCCGCTGCACGGGGACGGTCGGGTGGTGGCCGGACGGCGCCACCCGGCCACCCCTCCGGTCGGCCTCTTGTTGAGAATGATTGTCATCATGGCTAGTCTCCGGCCATGCAACCCCTCGCCGCGCGTCCCGCCCCCGTGCCCCCCGACGTCCTCGACCGGCTGCGCCGGTGGGTGCGCACGACCCTGGGGCTCGGCGCGGACGAGACCGTGCTGGTCTCCCAGCTCCGCTGCCGGGACGCCGGCTGCGCGCCGGTCGAGACCGTCCTCGCCGTCCTGCGCCCGGGCGACCGGCTGAGCCGGACCGTCCCGCTGCCCGCCGACTGGATCTCGGTGGCCGACGTCCAGCGCGCCTTCGCCTCGCCCGGGAGCGACTCGTGACCGGCGGGGTGGTCGGGGCGGCGACGGACAAGGTGCCGGTCACCGTGCTCACCGGCTTCCTCGGCTCGGGCAAGACCACGCTGCTCAACCGGATCCTCACCGAGCAGCACGGCCGCCGCATCGCCGTCATCGAGAACGAGTTCGGCGAGATCGGCATCGACGACGCGCTGGTCATCGACGCCGAGGAGGAGGTGTTCGAGATGAACAACGGCTGCATCTGCTGCACCGTGCGCGGCGACCTCATCCGGATCCTCGGCACGCTGATGCGGCGCAAGGACAGGTTCGACCACATCCTCATCGAGACCACCGGCCTGGCCGACCCCGCCCCGGTGGCCCAGACCTTCTTCATGGACGACGAGATCGGCAGCCAGCTCCGGCTGGACGGGATCATCACCCTCGTCGACGCCGCGCACCTCATCCAGCACCTGGACGACGAGCGGCCCGAGGGCGTGGAGAACGAGGCCGTCGAGCAGATCGCCTTCGCCGACCGGATCGTGCTGAACAAGACCGACCTGGTGGACGCCGACCAGCTGGCCGAGGTCCGCCGGCGGATCGGTGAGATCAACCGGCTGGCCGACGTGCACGAGGCCGTCCAGGCCGCCGTGGACCTCGACGCCGTCCTGGACGTCGGCGGCTTCGACCTGACCCGGGCCCTCGACCTGGACCCGGCGTTCATGACCGACACCGAGCACCAGCACGACCTCACCGTCACCAGCGTCGGCATCGAGCTGCCCGGGGAGCTGGTCATCGAGCAGCTCAACGACTGGCTCGGCGAGCTGCTGGCGGAGAAGGGCGTGGACATCTTCCGCAGCAAGGGCATCCTCGCCGTCCGCGGCATGCCCGAGCGGTACGTCTTCCAGGGCGTGCACATGCTCTTCGACGGCACCCAGGGTGAGCCGTGGGGCACCGCGGAGCGGGTCAGCCGCGCGGTCTTCATCGGCCGCGACCTGGACCGCGCCGAGCTCGAGGCGGGCCTGCGCGGCTGCCTCGCCGTCCCGGTGCCGGCGGCGTGACCACCACCACCGGCGAGCGCACCGCCTGGCGCACCGAGGTGCCCGAGTCGGTCGCCGCGGTGAGCTGGTCGGCCGATGACCGGGTCGCGGTGGCCGACCTGGGCGGTCAGGTCAGCCTGCTGGACGGCCGGGACGGCGGAACGCTGGACCCCGGGCCGGTGCACGAGGGCGGTGCCTTCGCCCTGGCCTGGCAGCCGGGTGGGGACGTGCTGGCCACCGGGGGCGCCGACGGGCGGGTGGGGCTGGTCCGCACCGACCGGGCCGAGCCCGGCTACGTGACGGTCGGCGGCTGGGTGCAGGCGCTGCGCTGGTCGCCCAGCGGCCGCCACCTGGCCGTCGCCGCCGGCCGGGACGTGGTCCTGCTGGACGCGGCCGGCTCGGTGCTGGCCCGATGGGTGCGGCAGCCCAGCACGGTCACCGACGTGGTGTTCAGCCGCGACGGCAGCCGGGTGGGCTGCGCGTCCTACGGCGGGCTGCGCTGGTTCGCCGTGCCGGCCCCGGGCCGGTCGCCGTCCCTCGAACCGGTCCGCGTGCTCGCGTGGCAGGGCTCGCTGCTGCTGGCCCGGGTCACCCCGGACGGTCGCTGGGTCGCCTCGGGCAACCAGGACGCCAGCGTGCACGTCTGGCGGCTGTGGTCCGGGGAGGACGCCGAGATGGCCGGCTACCCGGAGAAGGTGGACGCGCTGGCCTTCGACCGCACCAGCCGGTGGATGGCCAACGGCGGCACCACCGAGGTGCACCTGTGGGACTTCTCCGGCAAGGGGCCGATGGGCCGGGCTCCCCGCACGCTGCCCGGGCACGACGCCCAGGTCAGCGCGCTGGCCTGGCAGCCCACCGGCGACCTGCTGGCCTCCGCCGGCCGGGACGGCGGGCTGGCGGTGTGGGCGCCGTCCGCCGCGGGTCCGGCCCGGCACCGGCCCCGCACCCGGCTGGACGCCGGCGCGCGGGTCACCGGGCTGAGCTGGAGGCCCGACGGCAGCCGGGTGGTGGCGGGGACGACCGGCGGGGACGTCCTGGCGGTGCCCGCATGACCGCACCCGAGGTGCTCGTGGTCGGCGCGGGTCCGCACGCCCTCACCGCCGCCTGCTACCTGCTCGCCGCCGACCCGTCGCTGGCCGGCCGGATCGCGGTGGCCGATCCCCGGCCGTGGCTGTCGGCGTGGGACGCCCGGTTCGCCGCGCTGGAGCTGGCGAGCCTGCGTTCGGCGTGCGTGCACCACCCCCACCCGCGGCCCTACGCCCTGGTCGAGTGGGCCGAGCGGGTCGGCCGACGGGAGCAGTTCTCCGGACCGCTGAGCGCCCCGGCGGCCGGGGTGTTCGCCGACTTCTGCCGGGTCCTCGTCGACGCCTCCGACCTGGCCGCCGCGCGCCTCCCACAGCAGGTGCGGGCGCTGCACCCCCGCGACGACGGGCGGGTCGACGTGCAGCTGACCGACGGCGCCCTCGTGGCCGGTGCGGTGGTGCTGGCCACCGGCGGAGCCCGGCCGCACGCGCCGGTGACCGGCGGCCGGCACAGCGAGGCCGTCGACCTCTCGGTCGTCCGGCCGGGGGACGACGTCGTGGTCGTGGGTGGTGGGCTGACCGCCGCGCACCTCGCGCTGCGCGCCGCCGCGCGCGGCGCCGACGTCGTGCTGCTCACCCGGGCGCCGCTGCGACCGCGGATCATGGACGTCGAGGCCGGCTGGCTCGGCGCCGACCTGCCCGACTTCTTCGTGCAGCCCCCGGCGGACCGCGCCCGGCTGGTGCGGGACGCCCGGCCCGGGACGGTGCCCGAGCCGGTCTGCGCGGCGCTGCACGACCACCCGCGGGTGCGGCTGGCGGTCGCCGACGTCCTACGTGCCGTGCCGGGCGGGGTGGAGCTCACGGACGGCCGCACGCTCGACGCCGACCACGTGTGGCTCGGGACCGGGTACTCGCACGACGTCCGCACCGACCCGCTGACCGCCGGGCTGCTCGCCGAGGCCCCGGTGGAGGTGGTGGCCGGGCTGCCGGTGCTGGCGCCCGACCTGTCCTGGGGTGGGACGTCGGTGTTCCTCAGCGGTGGCCGGACGGCGCTCGGGATCGGCCCCGCCGCCCGCAGCCTCGCCGGCGCCCGGATGGCCGCCGAGCGCTACACGGCGGCCCTCACCGGTGTCGAGCCCGGCCGACGGCAGTACCCGGTCCCCGACGTGCTGACCGGTGCCGGCCGATGACCGGGCACCTGGGGTGGGAGCAGCCGAGGGTCCAGGACTGGGTGGACAGGTTCGACGCGGTGATGCGCGCCCACGTGCCCTGGCGCGACGCAGCGCACCGGACGGCACTCGACCTCGTGTCCGAGTTCGGTGCGACCGAGTCGATCGTCGACCTCGGCTGCGGCACCGGCGCGCTCTGCGCCTGGCTGCTGGAGCAGCTGCCGGACTCCCGAGTCACCGGTCTCGAGCGGGACCCGGTGATGATCGCGGTCGCGCAGGCGCACCTGCGGGGCCGGGCGACCGTCCGGGAGCAGGACCTGACCCGCTCCGGGTGGGGTGCGGCCGGTCCGGCCCGGTTCTCCGCCGCGATCGCGAGCTCGGTCCTGCACATGGTCGACGCCGCCGGCTACGCCGCGGTCGCGGGCGAGCTGGCGGCAGTCCTGCGCCCCGGCGGCCTGTTCGTCGACATCGACGAGATGGCGGTCGACCCGCCGGTCCCCCGGCTGGCGGCGGCGTGCGCCGGGCTGCGTCAGCGCACCCTGGCCGCCCGCGTCGCCGGCGCGCGTGAGGACCACGACGCCTGGTGGGCGGCGCTCCTCACCGAGCCCGAGCTGGCCGCGGCCGTCCGGCAGCGGCAGGAGCGGTGCAGCACCGGCCCGAGCGGACCGCCGGCGTCCGTCGCCCAGCGGACCGCAGCCCTGCTCGGTGCCGGTTTCACCGAGGTGGCCGTGGTGGAGCGACGGCTGGACGTCGCCGTCCTCGCCGCCCTCCGCTGAGCCCCGCCGTCCCACGGCGCACTGCTGGGCCCGCGACCGGCCGGTCAGTCCGGGCGCTGCCCGAAACCGACCAGCGTGGTGGCGTCGATGGCGGGCCCTCCGACCAACTGCTCGAGGTACCGGCCGCGCACCCGGTCCACGGCGGCGTCGTCCAGCTCGGTGAGCAGACCGCGGAAGCCGGACCCGAGGACCAGCAGCCACAGCGCCTCCTCGGTCGCCTCGACCGCGTGCGCCGCCACGGAGACGGCGACCTGCTCCAGCCCGCGGGCGGTGAGCCAGGCGCCGAACGCGTCCGGGTCGCCGAGCTGCTGCACGGCGCTGGAGGCCCGCGGCACCTGCGCCCGCTCCCCGCGTTCGGCGGCCGCGGCGCCGGCGATCGCCCGGCCCGCCGCCACCATCGCGTCGCGGTGCCAGATGGTCACCGCCACCCGGCCGCCGGGGCGGACGCGGCCCACGAGGTGGTCGGTCCCGGCGGCCATGTCGGGGAAGAAGAACGCACCCAGCACGCACTGCACCACGTCGTAGCCGGTCCCCGGCCAGCTGGTCACGTCGGCCTGATGGGCGGTCAGCTGCGGGAGGCCCGCGGCCCGCTCCCGGAGCAGCCCGACCATCGGACCGGAGAGGTCGACGGCGTCCACCGCGCCGGTGCCGCCCACCCGCCGGGCGGCGGGGATGGCCGAGGCGCCGTCCCCGCAGCAGGCGTCGAGCACCCGTTCCCCGGCCGCCGGCGCGCTGACCGCGACGGTCGCTGCGCCCACCGGGTCCCAGAGCAGGGGGGACAACCGGGAGAAGTCGACCGCGGCCCGGTCGAAGGCCGCGGCGGTGACGTCCGCCTCCCGCTCGCCCGCCATGGCACCCCCCGTCCTGGGAACGATTCTCGTCTCTACCAGAGACTAGCCAGGCCGGCCCGGCCCCGGCCAGCCGTCCCGCTCAGCGGGTGGGCGTGCTGTCCGCGGTCTCGGGGTGCCCGGCGTGCGAGAGCGCCTGGCGCAACAGCGCGCCGACGTGCGGGTCGGCGAGCTGGTAGTAGACGAACGTGCCCTCGCGCCGGTTGGTCACCAGGCCGGCCAGCCGCAGCTTGGACAGGTGCTGGCTGACCGCGGTGGGCGAGGTGTCGGCCAGCTCGGCCAGGCAGGCGACCGACGTCTCCCCCTGCATCAGCGCCCACAGCACCTTGAGCCGGGTGGGGTCGCCGAGCATCCGCAGCGCGTCCGCGGCACGCCGGGCCTCGTCGCCGGACGGCATGGAGAAGCCGTCGATGCCGGTGTGCGCCACCCCTGAACATTAGGCCACCTCGCGACCTGCATGCCTGCGCATCTGCGCAGATAGGGTGATCCGGTGACCGTCGCGCAGGCCCCGCACTCCGCCCCGCCCTCCGCTGCTCGACGACCTCTGCTGCCCGGCTGGGCCGAGGTGCCCGAGGTCCGCTGGGCCGCGGCGTCGCTCGCGTTCTTCCTGGCCGGTGGGCTCGTGCAGCTGCTGGACGGGCCGCAGTTCGTGGCGTGGGCCCTGTACCTCTGCTGTTACGGCACCGGCGGGTGGGAGCCGGCCTGGGCCGGGGTCACCGCGCTGCGCGAGCGCACCCTGGACGTCGACCTGCTCATGGTGCTGGCCGCGATCGGCGCGCTGGCGCTGGGTCAGGTGTTCGACGGCGCGCTGCTCATCGTCATCTTCGCCACCTCCGGCGCGCTGGAGACCGTGGCCACCCGGCGCACCGCCGAGGCGGTCCGGGGCCTCACCGACCTGACCCCCGAGCAGGCCACCGTGCTGGCCGACGGGCGGGAGCGGGAGGTCGCGGTCGCCGACCTCGCGGTCGGCGACGTGGTGCTGGTCCGCCCCGGCGAGCAGGTGCCGGCCGACGGCACCGTGCTCGACGGCGGCTCCGACGTCGACCAGGCCTCGATCACCGGCGAGCCGCTGCCGGTGGACAAGGCGCCCGGCGACGAGGTCTGGGCCGGCACGGCCAACGGCACGGGAGCGCTCACCGTCCGGGTCGACCGGCCGGCGGCCGACGCCGTCGTCGCCCGGATCGCCTCGCTCGTCGACGAGGCCAGCGCGACCAAGGCCCGCACCCAGCTGTTCATCGAGAAGGTCGAGCAGCGTTACTCGGTGGGCGTCGTCGTCGCCACCCTCGCCGTCTTCGGCGTGCCCCAGTTGCTGGGCGAGCCGGTGCGGGAGGCACTGCTGCGCGCGATGACCTTCATGATCGTCGCCTCACCGTGCGCGATCGTGCTGTCCACGATGCCGCCGCTGCTGTCGGCCATCGCCACGGCCAGCCGGCACGGCGTGCTGGTGCGCTCGGCGGTGGTGCTGGAGCGGCTCGGGGTGACCACGGTGGTGGGTCTGGACAAGACCGGCACGCTCACCGACGGCACGCCCGCGGTGGTCGCCGTCCGGCCGCTGCCGGGCCGTACCGCCGACGAGCTGCTCGCCCTGGCCGCCGCCGCCGAGGGGCCCAGCGAGCACCCGATCGGCCGCGCGATCGTCGCGGCAGCCCGTCGGCCGCTGGACCGGGCCGAGGACTTCCGGGCCGCGGTCGGTTCCGGGGTGAGCGCCACCGTCGCCGGCCGGCAGGTCACCGTGGCCGCCCCGACGCCGGCGGACGGCGCGGTCGCGGCCCTGGTCACGGAGGAGCAGGCCGCCGGCCGCACCGCCGTCGTCGTCGGCGTCGACGGCCGCCCGGCCGGCGTGCTCGCCCTCGCCGACCGGGTGAGGCCCGAGGCCGCGGCCGCCGTGGCCGCACTGCGGCGGCAGACCGGGACCGAGCCGGTGCTGCTCACCGGCGACAACGCCGGAGCCGCTCGGAGCCTGGCCGACCAGGTGGGGCTGGTCGACGTCCGGCCGGGGCTGCTGCCGGAGGACAAGGCCGCCGCGGTCACCGAACTGCAGCGGGCCGGGCACCGGGTCACGCTGCTCGGCGACGGGGTGAACGACGCCCCCGCGCTGGCCACCGCGGACGTCGGGGTGGCGATGGGCGGGATCGGGTCGGACCTGGCGCTGCGCAGCGCGGACGTGATCGTCGTCCGGGACGACCTGGCGGCGCTGCCCACGGTGATCGCACTGGCCCGTCGGGCCCGGCGGCTGGTGGTGCAGAACCTGGTCATCGCCGGCACGGTGATCACGGTCCTGGTCGCCTGGGACCTGTTCGGCTCCCTGCCGCTGCCGCTGGGCGTCGCCGGGCACGAGGGGTCGACGGTGCTGGTCGCCCTCAACGGCCTGCGGCTGCTGCGCTCCTCGGCCTGGCAGGCCGCCGCCCGGGAGGCCGCCGGCGACCCGCCCGGTCAGCGGCCGGTGCGGACCAGCCCGGCGGCCACCCCGAGCAGCACCAGCCCGGCCGCAGGCACCGCGACCAGCCACGGCGCCCGCTCCAGGTAGGTCACCCCGTCGGCGAGGCTGCGCCCCCACTCCGGTGACTCGGCTCCCGCGCCGAGGCCGAGGAAGGACAGCCCGGCGAGCGCCAGGGCGGTGTGCGGCACGCGCAGCAGCGCGTGCCGGCTCACCGGGGGCAGGACGGCCGGGAGCAGGTGGTGGCGCAGCAGGTGCCAGGAGCCGGCGCCGCTGGTGCGCGCGGCGAGGTGGGAGCCCGAAGCCCGCACCTCGGCGGCCAGCGTGCGGGTGTGCACCGCCAGCGGGATCCAGGCGACCAGGCCCACCGCCACCGCCGCTCCGGCCAGGCTGGGGCCGGCGACCGCGGCCACCGCGATGCCCACCACCACCGCGGGCAGCGCGTTGAGCACGTCGGCCAGCCCGGCCCGCCCGCGCCCGGCCAGCCCGGCCGCGACGCCCACGCCGAGCACAACCGCGCTGATCCCCAGCGCCAGCCCGACCGAGGGCAGCGCGCCGGCGCCGAACCGGGCGAGCACGTCGCGGCCGAGGGCGTCCGCGCCGAGCGGGTGTGCCCAGGACGGCGCGGCCAGCCGGTCGCCGAGGTCCTGGGCGCGCGGGTCGCGCAGCAGGCCGGCGGCGACGACCAGCAGCAGCACGCACAGCAGCCCGACCGCCCAGCGCCCGGTGCCCGGTGCCGGGGGCGGGAGCTCCGGGGAGAGCCCGCCGTCCGTCGCGGCCGGCCCGAGCAGCGCGCGGTGCACCAGCACCCCGGCACCACCGGCGGCCAGGCCGAGCAGCACCAGCAGGGCGACGGCGGCCTGCACCACCGGCAGGTCCTGGGCCAGCGCGGCGGCCAGCGCCACCCGGCCGAGCCCGGGCACGTCGAACACCGCCTCGATCACCGCGCCGGCCCCCAGCAGCCCGACCAGGAGCAGCAGCACCTGCGGGACGAGGACGGTCAGCGCCCGCCGGGTGACCGCGCGCTGCACCGCGGCACGGGAGACCCCGGCGGCCCGCCAGGTGCGCACCCACCCCTCCCCCGCGGTCTCCCGCACGGCCCCGGCCAGCACCCGGCCCAGCAGCCCACCGGCCGGCAGGGCGAGCGCGAGCACGGGCAGCACCAGGTGCTCGGGGCCGGTGAACCCCGAGGTCGGCAGCAATCCCCAGCCCACGGCCACCACCGCGACGCCGACGACGGCGAGGACGAACTCCGGCAGCGCGGCCAGCGCCGCGGCCAGCACCCCGGTGGCGGCACCGCCGTCCACCCGACCGTCGGCGGCCCGGCGCACGGCGGGCAGCGCGAGCAGCACGGCCAGCCCGATCGCCACCACCGCCGCGGTCCCGGCCAGGGTCGCCGACACCCCCAGCGCCGGCGGGACGACGTCGGTGACCGGCTGACCGCTCACCCAGGAGGTGCCCAGGTCGCCGGTGGCGGCGTGCCCGAGCCAGGACAGCGTGCCGCGCACCGGGTCGGCGGGGAGGTCCAGCTGCGCGCGCACCGCGTCCAGCACGGCCGGGTCGGGCTCGCGCTCCACCTCCCGGGCGTGCAGCACGGTGCGGGCCGGGTCGTCGCCGGACAGCCAGGGCAGCGCGCCGACGAGCAGCCCGGTGCCGGCGACGGCCGCTCCCCCGGTGAGCACGGATCGGAGCAGTCCCCGCCCCGGAGCTCGCCGCCGCCGGGCCGGGGCGCTCACCCCGGCCCGGTCGACGGCGGTCACCCCTGGACCGTCGTCTCGACGGTGAGCAGCCGCCGGTCGAACGGGTCGCCGGCCAGGCCGCTGACCCCGGGCGCGTACCCGGTGTGCGTGCGCTCGTGCAGCACCGGGACCACCGCGCCGGTGGACAGCACCCGGGCCTCGGCAGCCAGCGCCGCCGCCCGACGCTCCTGCGGGTCGGCCAGTGCCGCGGCCTCGGCCACGGCGGCGTCGACGGCCGGGTCGCAGAGCCGGGCCAGGTTGTAGCTGCCCTCGCAGGTCAGGTCGGCGGCGAGGTAGCCGACCGGGTCGCCGGTGTCGCCCAGGTAGAGCCGGCTGCCCAGCACCGCGTCGTAGGTGCCGGCGAGCAGGTCGGTCTCCAGGGCGGCGTACTCGGCGACCACGACCTCCACCGTGAAGCCGGCCTGCCGCAGCTGCTCGGCGAGCACCGCGGCCGCCTCCGGCAGCTCCGCCCGGTCGGAGTAGGTGGCCAGCCGGATGCTCGTCCCGGCCGGGTCGGTGGCCGGGGGCAGGCTGACCGCCGGCCGGGACGCCCCGCCGACGGTGTCGTCGGTGAACAGCCCCTCGGCGACGTCGGCCCGGCCCTCGAAGACGCCGTCGACCACCGGCTGCGGGTCGATCGCCGCCGCGGCGGCCGCGCGCAGGCCCGGGTCGGCGAACGGACCGTCCGCGGTGTCCAGGGAGAGGGAGACCAGCCGGGGCAGCGGGACCGAGAGCACCTCCGTGTCGGTCAGGGTGGGCAGCTGGGCGATCGGCAGGGTGACCGCCACGTCCAGCTCGCCGGCGCGCAGCCCGGCGGTGCGGGCGGCCGCGTCGGCGGGGAAGGTGACATCCACGCCGTCCAGCTCGGGCGCCCCGGCCCAGTGGTCGGGGTCGGCGGTCAGGGTGGCGCCGGATGCGCCGCGCAGCTCGGTGAGCTCGAACGGCCCGGTGCCGGTGCCGACCGGGTCCGGCGCCGTGGGGTCGGTGTAGGCGGCCGGCGCGAGCACCACCATGCCCGGGGCGGCCAACCGCTGCACCAGCAACGGATCGGGCTCGGCCAGCTGCACCTGCACCGTGTCCTCGTCCACGGCGGTGGCGGTGAGGCCCAGGCCGTCGATCGACCGCGGGGCGGGGCTGGCGGCGGCCGCCGTGGTCAGCGCGCCGGCAGCGGCCTCGGCGTCCAGCGGCGTCCCGTCGTGGAACCGGACGCCGTCCCGCAGGTCGAGGGTGACGGTCCGGTCGTCGACCCGGTCCCAGCTCTCGGCCAGCAGCGGGGTCGGCGCGCCGGTCTCGTCCAGGCCGACGAGGGTCTCCGCCACCCCCATCCGGGTGAGCAACAGGGCGTCCTCGGTGAACGGGGACAGCGCGGCGACCGGCGGGAAGGCCAGCGCCAGCGCGAGCCGCTGCCCGCCGTCGGTCGGCTCCTCCGCGGCCGGGGCGAAGCAGCCGGCCAGCAGGAGGGGCAGCGCGAGCAGTGCACCAGCGGCGCGGGACACGGTTCCTCTTCTCGGTGGGGTGGTCACGGGTGCGCCGGTTCCTCGGCCGGGACGGCGGGGGCCGGCGGCCGTGCCTTCGGGGTGCGGGCGATCCGCCGGGTGAGCACCGCCAGGCCGACGGCCGAGGCAGCCGGCAGGGTGGCGAGCACCAGCCACGGGACGGCGGCGGCCGGCTGCGGGCGATCGGCGAGATCGAGCAGGGCGCCCACGCCGGTGCTGCCGACGAGCACCGCGGCGCCGCCGGCGGAGGCGAGGAAGCCGAAGTGGGCGCCCAGCCGCCGCTCCCCGGCCAGCCGGGGCACCAGGTCCTGGGCGAGCGGGACGGCGACCATCTGGCCGGTGTAGAGCAGGAGCACCATGCCCACGGCCGGCGCCAGCGCCCAGATCCCGGACGGCGGGGCGAACGGGGCGCACAGCGCGACCAGCAGGAACGAGGCGCTCATCAGTGCGAAGCCGAACGGCAGCGCCCGGTGCGCCCCGGCCCGCCGGGCGCGGGCGGTGACCCGCAGCTGGAACAGCAGCACCGACACCGCGGCCAGCACGAACAGCCAGCCCAGGGCCCCCTGGCCGCCGGTCGCCCGGGACAGCTCCACGGGGAGGGCGAGGTAGAGCTGGTTGTAGCTGAGCAGGTAGGTGCAGTAGCAGGCGGTGAAGGCCAGGAAGGTGCGGTTGCGCAGCACGTGCCCCCAGCCGGCGAGCACGCTCTCCTCACCGCTGCCCTCGGTGCGCAGGTCGCGCGGCAGCCAGCGCAGGTGGGCGGCGAGCACGACGCCGAAGACCCCGGCGGAGATCCAGCAGGTGAGGCTGAACGGCACGGTGAGCAGGACGGCGCCGAGCGCCGGGCCGGTGACCGAGCCGAGCTTGCTGGCGATCGCATCCAGGCCGAACACCTCGGCCCGGGTGACCACCCCGGCGGCCTCCAGCCGGTGCCCCTGGTCGGCGAGCGCCGACTCCACCGCCGGGGAGAACAGCGCGGCCGCGAAGCCGACCAGCACGGTGCCGGCGAGCACCGCGGGCAGCGAGGTGGCTCCGGCGAGCACGCCGAACCCGGCGATCCGGATCAGGCAGCCGATGACCACGACCGGTTTCACCCCGAACCGGTCGGCCAGCCCGCCGCCGAGGAAGAACAGCCCCTGCTGGCTGAAGGTGCGCACGCCGAGCACCAGGCCGACCAGCCCGCCGGCCAGCGCCAGGTCCTCGGTGAGGTGCACCGCGAGGAAGGGCACCACCAGGTAGAAGCCGACGTTGAAGGCCAGCTGGGACAGCAGGAGCAGGCGGGGCACGGCGGGCAGCCGCCGGAAGAGCACGAACGGCGCCCAGCTGATCCGGCCGGTCACGCCAGCACCAGCCGCGGGACGGCGGCGACCAGCGCGTGCGCCTCGCGGCTGACCGGGTCGGTGAGCACCCGGTCGGTCGGCCCGGCCTCGGCGACCCGGCCGCCGGCGAGCACCACGACGTCGGAGCAGAGCGCGGCGACCACGCCCAGGTCGTGCGAGACGACCAGCAGCGCCACGCCCTCGGCGTCGCTGACCTCGCGCAGCAGGTCGACCACCTGGAGCCGGACGGCGGCGTCCAGCGCGCTGACCGGCTCGTCGGCGATCAGCACCTCCGGGCGCGGGGCGAGCGCGCGGGCCAGCGCGATCCGCTGGCGCTGGCCGCCGGAGAACTCGTTCGGCAGCCGCGTCGCGGCGTCCGGGTCGAGCCCGACCGCGAGCAGCAGCTCGGCGACCCGGGCACGGTGGTCCCCGGCCACCCGCAGGCAGCGCAGCGGCTCGGCGACGGCCTCCCCGACCCGCATCCGCGGGCTCAGCGAACGGCCGGGGTCCTGGGGCACCACCTGGACCGCCCGGCGGAACCAGTGCAGCGAGCGCGGCCGGCCCGGGTGCACCGGCCGTCCGCGGTAGGTGACCTCCCCGGCGTCGGGGCGCTCCAGCGCGAGCAGCAGCCGGGTGAGGGTGGACTTGCCGGCACCGGACTCCCCGACCACGGCCACCCGCCGCCCGGCGCCGACCACCAGGTCGACGCCGTCCAGCGCCGGGACGTCGCTGCCCCGGTACCGGCGGGTCAGCCCGCGGGCGGCCAGCAGCGGCTCTGCGCTCACCAGCTCTGGGCTCACCGGGCACCCACCAGGGCCGGCGGGCTGAGCGCGGCGGTGGCCTCGACCAGCGCGCGCACCGCCGGATGGGCGTGCCCGGCCAGCACCTCGCGCAGCGGCCCGTCGGCGAGCAGCCGGCCCTCGTCGAGCACCAGCACCCGGTCGCAGGTGGTCGCCGCGGCGGCCAGGTCGTGGGTGACCAGCAGCAGCCCGGCGCCGCGCTCACGGGTGGCGCGGCCGAGCACCGCGAGCACGCCGTGCTGGGCGGTGGCGTCCAGCGCGGACGTCGGCTCGTCGGCGACCAGCAGCCGGGGTGCCCCGGCCAGCGCCATGGCGAGCGCGGCCCGCTGCCGCTGCCCGCCGGAGAGCTGCACCGGGAACCGCCGCCCGGTGCCGGCCGGCAGCCGCATCTCCGCCAGCAGCTCGTCTGCCCGGGCCGCGGCCGGCCGGCGACCCACGCCGGCCCGGCGCAGCGGCGCGGCCACCTGCCGGCCCACCCGCACCTGCGGGTTGAGCGACGTGCCCGGGTCCTGCGGCACGAGGGCGGTGACCGGCCCGCGCAGCGGACGCAGGTCCCGCTCGGCGGCGCCCACCACCTCGGTGCCGGCCAGCTGGACACTGCCGGACACCTCGGCGTCGGGCGGGAGGAGCCCGAGCAGCGCCAGCGTGGTCAGCGTCTTGCCCGAGCCGGAGGCGCCGACCAGGGCGACCCGTTCCCCCGCGGCGACGTCGAAGGAGACGCCGGCCACCACGGTGCGCCCGGCGAAGCCGATGGTGAGGTCCCGCACCCGCAGCAGAGGGAGGCCGTCGGTCACCAGGCGTCCGCGGTCAGCACGGTCAGCACGTCGACGTCCCGCTGGCCGGTGAAGGGGTCGCGGCCGTGCAGGCAGCGGTAGTTGTCGACGACCAGCACCTCGCCGGCCTCCAGCCGGAAGTGCGGCACCACGTCCACGGCGGTGGCCAGCACGTCGGCCCACAGGTCCAGGTGCGCCTCGTGCTCGGCGGCGCACGGCTCGCGCGGCACCGGGACGGCGGTCTCGCTGGCCCGCACCACGCGGCGGCCGGCCCGGGTGTGCTCGACCAGCCGGCGCACCAAGGGGGTGCGCGGGACCTCGTGGGGTGCGGTCTGCCAGCCGCCGAAGTAGTCGACGTCGGTGCCGGTCAGGAAGGCGTGCAGCTCCGGGCACCCGGTGGCCAGCGCGTCGACCAGGGCGTACCCGTCGACCAGGAAGGAGTCCCCGCCCTCGGGTGCCGGCCGGACGCAGCGCTGCAGCAGCCCGTCCTCGTCCGGGTCGCGCAGGCTGACCGTGCGGCCGTGCACGTCGACCACCACGTACGCCCCGTCACTGTGCAGCCCGAGCAGCTCACCGGCCTGCTGGCGCAGCGGGCGGACGGCGAACAGCTGCCGCAAGCGGTCGCCGTAGACCTGCGCGGCCACCACCGGCAGCGCCTCGGGCCCGGGGCCGGGCTCGGCCACCACGACCGCGCCGTCCCGGGCGAGCAGCTCGCGCGCCTCGGCGACGCTGCCGGCCGACTGCGGGAGCACCCCGGTGGGACGGAGCAGGTCGGCCAGCTCGGGGCGGACGGCGCCCACCCGGCGACCGGAGGGGGTGCGTGCGGCCAAGGGGTTCCTCCTGGTGGGGTCGTGCCGGCGGCGTGGGAGCGCTCGAGCCGGGCCGCGAGGGGGTCTCGCACCGGGAACCGTATTGCAAGCCGTTTGCAGGAAGGCGACCGGCCCGGGGAGGGCAGCCGGCGACCGGGCGAACGTCATCGGCTATCTTGACGACAATGATTGTCGCTCCAGCTTCGTCGCAGGGCCGCTCACCGGCCCTCCTCGTCGACGGCCTCACGGTCGCCGTGAGCGGCCGCCGGCTGGTGCACGGGGTCCGGCTCGAGGTCGCGGGGACCGAACGGGTGGCGCTCATCGGCGCCTCCGGGTCCGGGAAGTCGCTGACCGCCGCGGCGGTGCTGGGCACCCTGCCCGCCGGCGCCGAGGTCGGCGGCAGCGTGCACGTGGCCGGCGTCGACGTCACCGGGCGGGCACCCGCCCGCCGGCCGCCCGCCGCCCGCGTCGCCGGGGTGGGGCAGGACCCGGCGGCGGCCCTGAACCCACTGGTCGCCGTGGGCGCGCAGCTGGCCCTGCCGCTGCGCGCCCACCGTGGGCTCCGCGGCGCCGCGCTCGACCGGGAGCGCGCCGGGCTGCTCGCGACGGTCGGGCTGACCGACTCCCGTCGGGTGCTCGCCAGCACGCCGGGGGAGCTGTCCGGCGGCCAGCGGCAGCGCGTCTGCATCGCCCTGGCGCTCGCCTCCCGCGCCGGGCTCGTGGTCGCCGACGAGCCGACCACCGCGCTCGACCTGGTCACCCAGGCGCAGGTGGTCGCCCTGCTCCGCGAGGCCACCCGGGACACGGCCCTGCTGTTCATCACCCACGACCTCGCGGTCGCGGCCGCGCTGTGCGACCGCGCGGTGGTGCTGCACGAGGGGACCGTGGTCGAGGACGCCCCGATCACCCGGCTGCTGAGCGACCCGCAGCACGAGCAGACCGCCGCGCTGGTCCGCGCCGCCCGCGCCGGCGCACTCCCGACCCCGGTCGGAGCGACGTCGTGAGCGTTCCGGCCGTCGACCCGGTCCTCTCCGCCACGGGCATCGAGCGCAGCTACGCGCTGCCCCGTGCCCGACCCTGGGGCCCACGGGACGTCGTCACCGCCCTGCAGGCCGTCGACCTGCGGGTCGGCGCCGGCGAGCGGGTCGGCCTGGTCGGCACGTCGGGCTCGGGCAAGTCGACGCTGCTGCGCTGCCTGCTCGGCCTGGAGAGCCCCGACCGCGGCACGGTCACCTTCGCCGGCCGCCCCGTCCGGCCGGGCCCGACGGCGTCGCTGCGCTGGTACCGCCGACTCGTCCAGTACGTGCCCCAGGACCCGGCCGGCTCGCTGGACCCGCGCGCGACCGTCCGCGACCTGGTCGCGGTGCCGCTGCGCCACCTGCAGGTGCCCGGCGACCACGACGCCACGGTGGCCACCGCCCTGCGGCGCGTGGGCCTGGACCCCGAGCTCGCCGGTCGGCGGCCCGGGGAGCTCTCCGGCGGGCAGGCCCAGCGGGTCGCCCTGGCCCGGGCACTGGCCCCCGGCCCGGCGCTGCTGCTGGCCGACGAACCGGTCAGCGGGCTGGACCTCCCCGTGCGCGACCAGGTGGTCGAGGTGCTCGCCGAGCTGTCGGCCCGGCAGGGGCTGGGCCTGCTGCTGGTCTCCCACGACCTGGCCGTCGTCGCCCGGCTGTGCGACCGCACGGTGGTGCTGGGCGATGGCCGGGTGCTCGAGGACCGGCCCACCGCCGACCTGCTCGCCTCCCCCGACCACCCGAGGACCCGCGAGCTGCTCGCCGCCGTCCCCACCCTCCCCGTCTGACCCGCACCGCCCCGGCACACCCCAACAGAGATCGGACCGATGTCCCCCTCCCGCACCACCCGCGTACTCGTCCTGGGCGCCTCGGTCGCCCTGCTCACCAGCGGCTGCTTCAGCAGCTCCCCCGCCGGCGGCGGCACCGATGCCGCCGGCGACGCCCGCATCTCCCTGGCCATGCTGCAGCCACCGCGCTCGGGGCTGAACCCGCTGACCGACGACGCCTTCAAGCTGTCCCGGTGGAGCACGGCCGAGACGCTGGTGGTCCTGGACCCCGACGGCGACGCCCAGCCGGCGCTGGCCACCGAGTGGACCCAGATCGACGACCTGACCTGGCGGTTCACCGTGCGCGAGGGGGTCGAGTTCCACGACGGCACCGAGCTGACCGCGGAGCAGGCCGCCGCAGCGCTGACCGCTGCCGACCAGGCCTCGCCCCGGCCGCGGATCCTGGACGGCGTCGAGCTGACCGCCGAGGCCGACGGGCAGGACGTCGTGGTGACCACCGGCGAGGCCGACCCGCTGGTCCCGCAGCGGCTGTCCAGCCCGCAGCTGGCGGTGCTGGCCGCGGCCGCCTACGGCACCGACGGCCGGGTCGACCCGGTCGGGCACGGCACCGGACCGTTCGAGCTCGTCGCCGTGGACGGCACCTCCGGCGCGACCCTGGACCGCTTCGACGGCTACTGGGGCGACCCCGCCGCGGCCGCCGGCATCGACGTCTCCTTCGTCCCCGACGGCACCGCACGGGCCGCCTCGCTGCGCACCGGCACCGCCGACATCGCCGAGGCGGTGCCGGTCTCGCAGGCCGGGCTGATCGACGAGGAACTGGTGCACGAGGTGCCGATGCCGCGCACCAACACCCTGTACCTCAACACCACCTCCGGACCGTTCGCCGACCCGGCGGTGCGCGCCGCGGCCCGGGCCGCCGTCGACCGGGCGACGATCGTGGACACCGTCTACGAGGGCCGCGCCGACATCGCCGAGGGCCTGCTGGGCCCGGCGATCCCCTGGGCCGCCGAGCTGCGCGAGGACCGGGCGGACCCGTCCGCGCCCGCCGTCCCGGCCGGCACCACGATCACGCTGGGCACCTTCACCGACCGGGCGGAGCTGCCCGAGGTCGCCGTGCTGCTGGAGCAGCAGCTGGAGGCCGTCGGGTTCACCGTGGAGCAGGACGTGCGGGAGTACGCGTTCATCGAGGCCGACGCCCTGGCCGGGGCGTTCGACGCGTTCATCCTGTCCCGGGCGACGGTGCTGGACTCCGGCGACCCGGTCGCCTACATGTACAGCGACTTCGCCTGCGAGGGCTCGTTCAACATCGCCCAGCTGTGCGACCCCGCCGTGGACGCCGCCCTGGAGGTGGCCGCGGCCGCGGAGCCCGGCCCGCAGCGCCAGCAGGCGGTGATCGACGCCGAGCGGGCGATCCTGGACACCGGTGCCGCCGTGCCGATGCTGCACGAGCGGGTCATCCAGGGCGAGGCCGCCGGGGTGTCCGGCGCGGTCCGCGACCCGCGGGAGCGGGCGCTGATCACCAGCGAGACCACCCTCGGGGAGGGCTGACCCGGTGCCGCGCCGGGGATGGGTGACCGCTGCGTCCCGGGTGGCCACCGTCCTCGGCGTGGTCGCCCTGGTCGGGGTGCTGCCCTGGCTGTCCGGGCGCAGCCCGGAGCTGTCGATCCTCCGGGCACGCTCGGCCGAGCAGGAGGCGACCCCGGAGGCGCTGGCGGCGATCCGGGCCGAGCTCGGTCTGGACGCCGGGCCGCTGGGACTGCTCGGGCACTGGCTGTCCGGGCTGCTGCGCGGCGACCTGGGCACCTCCTGGATCTCCGGCGGACCCGTGGGCCCGGGCATCATCCGCGCCCTCGGGGTGTCGGTGACGCTCATGGGCTCCGCGCTCGTGGTGGCCCTGGTCACCGCGGCACTGTTGTGCGTGCCCCCGTTGCGCCGGGTCGCCCGCGGCCGGTCCGGGCGGACCGGTGGTGCCGCGGGCGCCGCGCTCACCGCGCTGCCGGAGTTCCTGCTGGCCTCGGTGCTGCTCCTGGTCGGGGCGGTGTGGCTGGGCTGGTTCGAGCCCTACGGCTGGACCGGGCTGCCCTCGGTGGTGCTCCCGGCGCTGGCCATGGGCCTGCCGGCCGGCGGGCTGATCGGCCGCCTGGTGGCCGACGGGCTGAGCGTCACCGGCACCGAGCGCTGGGTGGCCACCTGGCAGGTGGCCGGCGCCTCGACCGGGCAGCTCGCCCGGGCCCTGGTGCGCCGCACGCTGCCCGCGCTGACCACCCAGGTGGCGCTGGTGCTCGTCGGCCTCACCGGTGGGGCCGTCGCCGTCGAGGAGGTGTTCGCCGTCCCCGGGCTGGGACGGGCGGTGCTGGGTGCCGCGCAGGCGCAGGACCTGCCGACCCTGCAGGCGGGCATGCTGCTGCTGCTCGGGGTGTCCGCGGTCCTCGGCGGCCTGGCCGCGCTCACCCGGGCGCTCTTGCTGGGGCGGGCGCTGCGCAGCGGCAGCGTGCCGGTGCCGGCCCGCGCCACCCCGTCCCGCCGCCGCGACTGGTTGCTGCCGGCCGGTGCCGCCGCGCTCCTGGCGGGCGTCGTCGCCGCCGGACTGGGGCGCGACCCCTTCGTCTCCGCACATCCCCGGCTGGCCGCGCCCAGCGCCGCCCTGCCCTTCGGTGCCGACGCGAGCGGGCGGGACCTGCTGGCCCGCGTGGCGCACGGTGCGGTGCAGACCGTCGGGACGGCGGCGCTGGTGGTCGTGGCCACCCTGGTGGTCGGCGTCCTGGTGGGGCTGGTCCCCCGGGCGTCCGTCGGGCCGGTGGAGGTGGCCAACGCCGCTCCCCCGGTGATCGTCGGCGTGCTGGTCGCCGCGGTGCTGGGCACGTCGCAGTCCGGAGCGGCCCTGGCCGTGGCCCTGGTGGCGTGGGCGCCGATCGCCGCCTACGTGGCGGCCGCATCGGAGGAGGTCCGGCGGCAGCGGCACGTGACCGTGCTGCCGGTGCTCGGGGTGGGGCCGGCGGCGATCACCTGGCGCTACGTGGTGCCCGCGGTGCTGCCCGCCGCCGCCCGCAACGCCGTGCTGCGGCTGCCGGGCATCGCCCTGGCGCTGGCCGCGCTGGGCTTCCTCGGCCTGGGGGCGGCGCCGCCGACCCCCGAGTGGGGTCTGCTGCTGGCCGAGGGGATGCCCTACGTGGAGCGGGCGCCGTGGGCGGTGCTCGCCCCGACCGGCGCGCTGGTGACCGCCGCCGTGCTCGCGGTGTCGCTGTCCGGGCTCAGCCGCAGGCAGCGGCGGCCGGCCACACCGGCACCGGTGGCGACCGGGACGACGGCCCCGTCCCCGCAGCAGCCCGCTGCGGTGGGTTGAGCGGCCCTTCCCATGATCGCCTTATTTGACAATGATTCTCATCATGGCGACGATCGGGCCATGCCGTCCTCCTCCCGACGCACCACCTCCCGCTCGCTGTCCACGGTGACCCTCGCCTGCGCCACGGCCGTGGCACTGGCCGGCTGTTCCGGCACCGCCGACGCCGACGCCGGCACCGACGACGGCGGGCTGACGGTCGTGGCGGCGTTCTACCCGCTCGCGTGGCTCAGCGAGCAGGTGGCCGGGGACCTGGCCGACGTCACCTCCCTCACCCCGGACGGCGCCGAGCCGCACGAGTACGAGCTCACCCCACGGGACGTCGCCGCCGTCGCCGAGGCCGACGTCGTCGTGCACCTGCCGACGTTGCAGCCGGCCGTGGACGCCGCGATCGAGCAGCAGGCCGCCGACTCCGCCTTCGACGCCGGCGAGCCGGCCGACCTCTCGCTCACCTACCAGGCCCACGACCACGAGCACGCCGACGAGGACGCCGACGAAGACGCCGACGAAGACGCGCACGCCGACGAGGAGGAGCACGTCGACGAGGAGGGGCACGCCGACGAGGTGGTGACCGACCCGCACTTCTGGCACGACCCGATGCGGATGGCCGACGTCGGTGACGCGTTGGCCGAGCGCCTGGGCACCGTGGACGAGGCCAACGCCGAGGAGTACACCGCCAACGCCGCGGAGCTGCGCGCCGAGCTCGAGCAGCTGGACGAGGAGTTCCGCACCGGCCTGGCCGACTGCGCCAGCCGGGAGCTGGTGACCAGCCACACCGCCTTCGGCTACCTCGCCGGCTCCTTCGGCCTGGAGCAGTTCGGCATCAGCGGGCTGGCGCCGGACGCGGAACCCTCCACCGACGCGCTGACCGAGGCGACCGAGTTCGTCCGGGAGCACGACGTGGCGACCATCTACTTCGAGACGCTGGTCAGCCCGGCCGTCGCGGAGACCGTCGCGCGGGAGACCGGCGCGCAGACCCGGCAGCTGGACCCCATCGAGGGGCTCACCGACGCCTCACGGGGCGAGGACTACCTGGAGATCATGCGGGCCAACCTGGCCAGTCTCCGCGAGGGCCAGCAGTGCTCCTGAGCGCCAGCGCCCCGGCCCGGCCTCACGCGCCCACGTCGGACGCCGTCCTGTCGGTGCGCGGCGGCGCGTTCGGCCACGGCAGGCAGCCGGTGCTCACCGGGGTCGACCTGACCGTCACCCCCGGGGAGGTGGTCGCCGTCCGTGGCCCCAACGGGTCCGGCAAGTCGACGCTGGTCCGCGGGCTGCTGGGCCTGTGCGAGGTGCACGCCGGAGAGGTGCGGTTGTTCGACCGGCCCCGCGCCCGGTTCCGCGACTGGCACCGGGTCGGCTACGTGCCGCAGCGGCACACGGTCGCCGGTGGGGTGCCGGTGACCGTGCGGGAGCTCGTCTCCACCGGGCGGCTGAACCGGCTGCGGCCTTGGCAGCGCTTCGGCGAGGCCGACCGCTGCGCGGTCGACTGCGCCCTGGAGGGCACGGCGCTGGCCGGGTTCGACCGCCGGCCGCTCGCCGAGCTCTCCGGCGGCCAGCAGCGCCGGGCGCTGGTGGCCCGGGCGCTGGCCGGCGACCCGGAGCTGCTGCTGCTGGACGAGCCGACCGCCGGCGTCGACGCGGCCAGCCAGCGGGTGCTCGCCGCGACCCTCGCCGGGCTCGCCGAGGCCGGCACTGCCGTCGTCGTGGTGCTGCACGAGCTGGGCCCGCTGGCCGACGTCGTCACCCGCGTGGTCACCCTCCCGGGTGCGGCGGCCCCGTGCTGAGCTACGAGTTCATGCGGCTGGCGCTGGCGGCCGCGGTGCTCGTCGGTCTCACCGCGCCCACGGTGGGCGTCTACCTGGTGCAGCGCCGGCTGTCCCTGATCGGCGACGGCCTCGGGCACGTCGCGCTGCTGGGGGTGGCGGTCGGCCTGGTCACCCGCTCCGCGCCGGTGCTCACCGCACTGCTGACCACCGTGGTCGGCGCGGTGACGGTCGAGGTGCTGCGCGCGCGGCGGTCGGCCAGCGCCGACGTCGCGCTGGCGATCATGTTCTACGGCGGGCTGGCCGGGGGCGTCGTCGTGGTCACCCGCGCCCCGGCGGGCACGCCGATCACGCTGGACAGCTACCTGTTCGGCGCGCTCACCACCACGACCCGGGCCGACCTGGTGGTGTTCGCCGTGATGGCCGCCGTCGTCCTCGGGGTGACGGTCGGGCTGGGCCGGTCGCTGTTCACCGTTGCGCTCGACGAGGAGCACGCCCGGGCCAGCGGCCTGCCCGTGCTGCCGCTGAACCTGCTGCTGGCCGTGGTCACCGCCACCACCGTCACCCTGTCGATGCGGGTGCTGGGGCTGCTGCTGATCAGCGGGCTGATGGTGCTGCCCGCCGGCTGCGCCCAGCTGGTCGCCCGCAGCTTCCGGTCCAGCCTGGCCGTCGCGGTGCTGATCGGGGTGTCCGTATCGGTGAGCGGCACGGTGGTCTCCTACTACGCCGACACCCCTTCCGGCGGCACCATCGTGCTGATGGCGGTGGCCGCCTACGCCGTCCTCGGCGTCGCGCGGATCGCCCGCCGCCGTTCCCCCGCCCACGCCGGGACCGTCGTCCACGACCGCCCCGCCGCCCTGCCCGCGGAGTCGCTCCCCTGACCCGCCCCCGTTCCACCAGGATGGCCATGTCGGTGGAACGAGGGCAGAGCCGGAACGGGGAGCCGGGTCAGCGGAGGGCGAGCAGCATCCGGTCGTCGCGGTCCCGCCACACGGTGACGGTGGTCAGCGACCGGTGCCCGGGTAGGGCAGCAGGGCCATCTCGCGGGCGTTCTTGATCGCCCGGGCCACCTGCCGGTGCTGCTCAGGGGTCAGGCCGGTGACCCGGCGGGCACGGATCTTGCCGCGGTCGGAGATGAAGGTGCGCAGCTGGCCGACGTCCTTCCAGTCGACCGGGCCGTCGAGCCGGAGCTTCTTGCGGGGCCGCACCGGTCGCGGGGCAGGACTCATCGCTCGACTCCGGAGTCGTTCCGCTCCTCGGTCGCTGGCGCTCCCTGCGATGCTCGCTCCCCCGCCGTCATCGCGGGGCTCACCAGGAGCTCTTCCGGATGCCCGGCAGCTCGCCGGCGTGCGCCATCTCGCGGAAGCGCACGCGGGACAGGCCGAACTTCCGCAGGTGACCCCGCGGCCGGCCGTCGGCGACGTCGCGGTTGCGCAGCCGGGTCGGGCTGGCGTCGCGCGGGAGCCGCTGCAGTGCGGCCTGCGCCTCGGCGCGGGCCTCCGGGGTGGCCGCGGTGCGGGCGGCCTCCTTGAGCTCGGCGCGGCGCTCGGCGTGCCGGGCGACGACCTCCCGCCGCTGCCGGTCCTTGGCGATCATGGACTTCTTGGCCATCTCAGCGCTCCTCGCGGAAGTCGACGTGCTTGCGCACCTTCGGGTCGTACTTCCTGAGCACGAGCCGGTCGGGGTCGTTGCGGCGGTTCTTCCGGGTCACGTACGTGTAGCCGGTGCCGGCCGTGGACGTGAGCTTGATGATCGGGCGGATGTCGTTGCCGCGGGCCATCAGCCGTTCCCCCGCCCCGCACCCAGCCGACGGCGGGCGGCGGGGTCGGTCGCCCGGATGCGGGCCACGACGGCCTCGATGCCCTGGACGTCGATGGTCTTGATGCCCTTGGTGGACACGGTGAGCCGGATCCAGCGGTTCTCACTGGCCAGGAAGAACCGCTTGGACTGCAGGTTCGGGTCGAAGCGGCGGTTGGTGCGGCGGTGCGAGTGGCTCACGGACTTGCCGAAGCTCGGCGTGCGTCCGGTCACCTCGCAGTAGGTGGCCATCGTCGGCTGCCTCCGGGGGTCGATGGGCGGGAGCAGCTCCAGACACTAGATGAACATGATTGTCGTGTGCAGCTAGGGTGTCGGCATGAACACCCGCCGCACCCCCCTGGTGCTCGTCAGCGGCCTGGACCGGCACCTGATCGCGCAGGCCGCCGCCCCCCTGCTGGACCGGCCCGGCACCGTGGTGGTCCACCACGACGTGCGGGCCCTCGGCCAGGGCGTCGTCGTCCGCACCCTCCGCGAGCAGCGGGACACCGGCGTCGTGGAGTCCACCGCCGCGATCGAGCTCGCCCACGGCTGCCTGTCCTGCACGCTCCGGCTGGACCTGCTGCCCCTGCTGCGCACCCTGGCCCGCCGGGACGACGTCCACCGGATCGTGCTGCAGCTGGACCCCGCGCTGGAGCCCGAACACCTGTGCTGGGCGTTCGAGGAGGTGCTGCTGGACGAGGACACCGAACTGGACGGGAGCACCGGGCCGGACGCCGACGGCGAGACCGCCGGTGACTGGGTCGAGGTGGCCGGCGTGCTCGTCGCCGTCGACGCGGGCAGCTGGCTGGACGCCGCCACCGGCGAGGAGACGATGGACGACCGCGGGCTCGCCGCGACCGTCGACGACGAGCGGACGCTGGCGCAGGTCGCCGTCGGCCAGCTCACCGCCGCCGACGCGGTCCTGCTCGCCGGGGCGCCGGACGACGGCTGGGCCGCGGTCCGGCTGACCGCCGTGCTCGACCGCCTCGTGCCCGGCGCGCCCCGGGGCCGGCTCGGCAGCACCCACCCCGACGAGCTGCTCACCGCGCTCCCGGTGACGGCGAAGCGCGGCCGGATGCCCACCCCGCACGACGCCCTGCTGGCCGGTCAGCCACCGCTGGACGCGGTCGCCGACGTGCAACTGGTGCGCTTCTCCGCCACCCGCCCCTTCTCCCCCGAGCGGCTGCACGAGGCGATCGACGTGCTGATGACCGGCGTGGTCTGCAGCCGCGGCCGGCTGTGGCTGGCCAGCCAACCGGACCGGGCGATCTGGCTGGAGTCGGCCGGCGGAGGCCTGCGGATCGGCGACGCCGGCCCGTGGCTGGCCACCCTGGGCGACGACGCCGAGCTGTGGAGCCAGGTCGACCCGGCGCGTTCGGCGGCCGCAGCGCTGCGCTGGGACCCGCTGCACGGCGACCGGGACGTCGAGCTGGTCGTGCTCACCCACGGGCAGCCGGCCGAGTTGATCACCGCCGCGCTCACCGCCGCCCTGCTCACCGACGAGGAGCTGGCCGCCGGTGAGGAGAGCTGGCGCACCCTGCCCGACCCGTTCAGCGCCTGGCATGAGGACCCCTGCGAGGCCGCCGGCCCCGCGGACGCCGCTGACCTGCACACCAGCACCACCGACCGAGAGGACCACTCCCGATGAGAGCCGGCATCCACCCCGAGTACCGCACCGTGGTGTTCCGCGACACCGCCAGCGGCGCCACCTACCGCACCCGCTCCACGATCAGCACCGAGCAGACGATCGACCTGGACGGCGAGACCCTGCCGGTGGTCAACGTGGAGATCAGCGCGGCCTCGCACCCGTTCTGGACCGGCAACCAGCGGGTGCTGGACACCGCCGGCCGGGTCGAGCGGTTCAACCAGCGCTACGGCGCCCGGAAGCGGGGCTGACCGATGGCCGTCCCGAAGCGGAGGACGTCGCGCTCCAACACCCGCTCGCGCCGGTCGCAGTGGAAGGCGACCCCGGTGCCGCTGGTGCCGGTGACCGTGGACGGCGTCGTCCGGCTCGTGCCGCAGCGGCTGCGCACGGCCGCCGAACGCGGGCTGTTGCCGTGACCCGCCGCCCGGTGCCGGGCGGGGACGCAGGTGGGCCGCTGGTCGCCCTGTGCATCGGGCACCGGTGCGCCGCGCTGCGCCGGCTCGCCGGTACCGCCGACGGCGTCGACCAGGTGGCCGAGGCGGTCCGGCACACGACGGGCGCGGTGCTCGTCACCGCCGGCTGCGTCGGCGCCTGCGACCGGGCGGCGGTCGCCGGGCTGGCCTGGCGAGAGCCCGGCACTGGCCGCCCCGGCCCCGCGGTCTGGCTGACCGAGGTGCAGACACCGGAACGGACCGCCGGCCTGGTCGCCTGGGTCAGCGCCGGCGGGCCCGGGGTCACGGGTACGAGCGCCGGGCTGCCGGAGTGCCTGCGCACCGTCGTGGCCGGCGTCGGCCCGGCTCCCCGGCTGAGCTGACCGGAGGGGCCGGGGTCGCGACTCCGGCCCCTCCGGGGTCACTCGTTGGCCGAGCCCGCGGAGTCGCCGGCGCGCTGCTCGCTGCTGGGCGCACCGACCCAGACGGTCTTGGCGTTCATGAACTCACGCATGCCCCGCTCGGTGAGCTCCCGGCCGTAGCCGCTCTGCTTCACCCCGCCGAAGGGCAGCTCCGGGTAGCTGGTCGTCATGCCGTTGACGAAGGCCATGCCCGACTCGATGTCGCGGACGAACTGCGCCCGCTCGGCCTCGTCCTCGCTCCACAGGTTCGAGCCCAGGCCGTAGGGGTGGCTGTTGGCGATCTCGATCGCCTCGTCGAGGGAGTCGACGGTCCACAGCGCCGCGACCGGCCCGAAGACCTCCTCGGCGTAGAGGTCCATCTCCGGGGTGATGCCGGTGAGCAGGGTCGGCTCGTAGAACCAGCCCGGCCGGTCCACCCGCGAGCCGCCGACCACGACGGTGGCGCCCTTGGCCCGGGCGTCGTCCACGTAGGCCTCGACGTCCTGGACACCGGACTCGGTGGCCAGCGGACCGACCTCGGCGCCCTCCTCCATCGGGTCGCCCACGGTCAGCGCGCCGATCCTCTCGGCGAACAGCCGGGTGAACTCCTCGGCGACGTCGCGGTGCACGAAGAACCGCTTGGCCGCGATGCAGCTCTGCCCGTTGTTCTGGTTCCGCGAGGTCACCGCGACCCCGGCCGCAGCCTCCAGGTCCGCCGAGGGCATCACGATGAACGGGTCGGAACCGCCGAGCTCCAGCACGGTGGGCTTGAGCGCGTCCCCGGCGATGGAGGCCACCGACTGGCCGGCCGGCGCGCTGCCGGTCAGCGTCGCGGCGACCACCCGGTCGTCCCGGATGACCCGCTCGATCGTCGAGGACCCGATGAGCAGGGTCTGGAAGACGTCGTCGGGGAAGCCCGCCTTGCGGAACAGCTCCTCCATGTACAGCGCGGTCTGCGGCACGTTGCTGGCGTGCTTGAGCAGCCCGACGTTCCCGGCCATCAGCGCCGGGGCGGCGAACCGCATCGCCTGCCAGAGCGGGAAGTTCCACGGCATGACCGCCAGCACCACGCCCAGCGGCTGGTAGGAGACGTACGCCTGCCGGGCGCCGACCGCGTCGGAGTCCAGCTCCTGCGGCTCGAGCATCGCCGGCCCGTGCTCGGCGTAGTACCGCAGCGCCTTCGCGCACTTGCCGACCTCGGCCTTCGCCGCGGCCAGCGGCTTGCCCATCTCGGTGGTCATCAGCTCGGCGACGGCGTCGGTGTCGGCGTCCAGCACGTCGGCCGCGGCCCGCAGCCAGCGCACCCGGTCCTGCACCGAGGTGCGCCGGTAGCTTCGGTACGCGGCGGCCGCGCGAGCGATCTTCCCCTCGAGCGCGTCGTCGGACAGCGGCTCGTAGGTCTTCAGCGTCTCCCCGGTGGTGGGGTTGATCGTGGCGATGGCCATGGGGTCTCCCGTCGTCGTGCTGGTCGCGGGTCGGTGCCGGACGGCGGCGCCCGCGGAGGGGGCGCTCGGGCGGTCCGGCAGAGCTCGCCTGCCGGTCTCACCTGCCCGTCACCCCCGGAGGGGAAACGGCCGAGCGGGAGACGCCGGGCGTTCACGCAGGCACCGCCCACTCGTCGCCCGGTGCAACCACAGTGCCGGCATGCCCCTCGACGCCCCCCTGTCCCGCCGCACCGTGCTGAAGGGCGGCGCGGTCACCGCCGCCGCCCTGACCTTCGGTGGGCTCACCAGCGAGGCCGCCCGCGCGGCCGTGGCCGAGACCGCCCGCTCCGGCGTCTTCGGCTTCGGCGTCGCCAGCGGCGACCCCACCGCCACCGAGCTGCTCCTCTGGACCCGGGCGACGCCCACCCCCGAGTCGCTGCCCGGCAGCCGCCGCGGGCCGGCCGTCCCGGTCCGCTGGGAGGTCGCCGCCGACGAGGCGTTCACCCGCGTCGTGCGCAGCGGGAACGTCGTCGCCGACGTCAGCCGCGACCACACCGTCAAGGTCGTGGTGAACCGGCTGACCCCGTACACGCGGTACTTCTACCGGTTCACCTGCGCCGGCCAGACCTCCCCGGTCGGCCGCACCCAGACCGCCCCGGACGAGCCCGGGCAGACCCACGCGCTGCGGATGGCCTTCGCCTCCTGCAGCAACTGGACCGGCGGGTACTTCACCGCCTACCGCGGGATCGCCGCCCGCGACGACCTCGACTTCGTGCTGCACCTGGGCGACTACCTCTACGAGTACGGCAACGCCCCGCGGGTCGCCGGCGCCGCCGGCTCCGGCGACCGGTACGGGCCCAACGCGCTGATCGGCATCCGGGACCACGAGCCGGTCCACGAGATGGTGTCGCTGGAGGACTACCGGATCCGGCACGCGCTGTACAAGACCGACCCGGACCTGCAGCGGGCGCACCAGCAGCACCCGTGGATCGTGATCTTCGACGACCACGAGATCACCAACGACGCCTATGACTTCGGGGCGGAGAACCACGAGCGGGACGACGACCCGGACACCCCCTACACCGAGCCGGGCAAGCCCGACGGCATCAAGCCCGAGGGCGACTTCCTCTTCCGCCGGGCCAAGGCGTTCCAGGCCTACCTGGAGTGGATGCCGATCCGCGAGCCCGCGATGTGGCAGCCACGCCCCAGCAAGGGCCGGCAGTTCTTCCGCCGCTTCGGCTTCGGCGACCTGGCCGAGCTGTCGGTGGTCGACACCCGGCAGAACCGCAGCGAGCAGGTGCCCGGCACCGTCGACGGCGCGGTCAACCCGGCGCTGGCCGACCCCCGGCGCCACCTGCCCGAGCCGCCGCAGCTGGACTGGCTGACCAGGGGCATCCGCACCGGCCGCACCGACTGGCACCTGGTCGGCAACCAGACCGTGTTCGCCCGGGTGTTCGCCGTCCCGCGGCCGGGCACCGTGCCCGGCTCGGTGTTCAACACCGACCAGTGGGACGGCTACCAGGCCGACCAGCGCGCGGTGCTGGACGCGATGGCCGCCGCCGGCACCGACCCGGTCGTGCTCACCGGCGACATCCACTCCTCCTGGGCCAACGACCTCCCGACCGACGTCGCCGGCTACCCCACCGACGGCAACTCCGTCGGCGTGGAGTTCGTCTGCCCGTCGGTGACCAGCAACGGGTTCAAGGAGGCCGTCGGCTCCGCGGCCGCGGCGACCGCGACCACCGCCGCGTTCCAGTCGGCCAACCCCTGGGTGCGCTACCTGGAGGGCATCGGGCACGGCTTCGTCGTCCTGGACGTGACGCCGCAGCGGGTGCAGGCGGACTACTGGTTCATCCGCAGCAACGGCGACAAGGGGCTGGCCGTCGACCCGCGGCTGGACCCGCAGGCGACGGTCGGCTACGAGACCTCGTTCGCCACGGTGAAGGGCTCGCGCAGGGTCAGCGGCCCGACGGCCGAGCTGGGCCCGCGCTCGGACACCCCCCGGGGGGCCTGAGCCCGCCAGGCCCGGGCAGCGGGTCCGGCGTGCCCGGACCCGCAGCCCGGGCCCCCGACCTCCCCGGGCAGGACCGTCGTCCCGCCCGTAGCGTCGGGCGCATGGGCCGGACCGGCCCGGGACGACGAGGTCGGAGGACGATGGACACCGGTCGCATCCGCAACGCAGCGCTGGCCCGCAAGGTGGTGCCGGCCGACGCGGCGGCCGCGCTCATCCGGCCCGGCGACACGCTCGGCATGAGCGGGTTCACCGGCGCCGGCCACCCGAAGGCGGTCCCGGAGCTGCTGGCCCAGCGGATCACCGCCGCGCACGCCGCCGGCGAGGAGTTCCGGGTCGACCTGTGGACCGGGGCCTCCACCGCACCGGAGCTGGACGGCGCGCTGGCCGCCGCCGACGCCATCGGGCTGCGACTGCCCTACCAGTCCGACCCGGTCGCCCGGCAGAAGATCAACGCCGGGGAGATCGACTACGTCGACGTCCACCTGTCCCACGTGGCCCAGCTGGCGTGGGAGGGCTTCCTCGGCCCGCTGGACGTCGCCGTCGTCGAGGTCAGCGGGATCACCGAGGACGGGCACCTCGTCCCGTCGTCCTCGGTCGGGAACAACAAGACCTGGCTGGACCTCGCCGACCGGGTCGTGCTGGAGGTCGACAGCTGGCAGCCGGCCGGGCTGGACGGCATGCACGACGTCTACTACGGGACGGCGCTGCCCCCGAACCGCCGGCCGGTGCAGCTCACCCGGCCCGGCGACCGGATCGGGGTGCCGCACCTGCGGGTCGACCCGGACAAGGTCGTCGCCGTCGTCGAGACCCACGCCCCGGACCGGAACACCCCGTTCAGCGAACCCGACGACGTCGCCCGCTCCATCGCCGGGCACCTGATCGAGTACCTGGAGCACCAGGTGGCCCGCGGCCGGCTGCCGGCCGAGCTGCTGCCGCTGCAGTCCGGCGTCGGGAACGTGGCCAACGCCGTGCTGTCCGGGCTGCAGGAGTCCCGGTTCGAGCAGCTGACCGCCTACACCGAGGTGGTGCAGGACGGCATGCTCGACCTGCTGCGCTCGGGCACGCTGGTCTCCGCCTCGGCCACCGCGTTCTCGCTCAGCCCCGCGGCGATCACCGAGTTCGAGGCGCAGATCGACGAGTTCCGCGACCGGATCCTGCTGCGGCCGCAGGAGATCAGCAACCACCCGGAGATAGTCCGCCGGCTGGGGGTGCTGGCGATGAACGGGATGATCGAGGCCGACCTGTACGGCAACGTGAACTCCACGCACCTGATGGGCAGCCGGATCCAGAACGGGATCGGCGGCTCGGGGGACTTCGCCCGCAACGCCTACGTCTCGTTCTTCCTCACCCCGTCGACGGCCAAGGGCGGCGCGATCTCCTCGATCGTGCCGATGGTGTCCCACGTCGACCACACCGAGCACGACGTGTCGGTCGTCGTCACCGAGCACGGGCTCGCCGACCTGCGGGGCCTGCCGCCGCGCAAGCGGGCGCAGCTGGTGATCGACGAGTGCGCCCACCCGGACTACCGGCCGCTGCTGACCGACTACTACGAGCGGGCCGAGCGCAGCGCGTACGGCCGGCACACCCCGCACCTGCTCACCGAGGCGTTGAGCTGGCACACCCGCTACCTCGAGACCGGCAGCATGCTGCCCGGCTGACCTCCGTCCGGCACGGCGCCGAGACCGGGCTGCTGGCGGCCTCCCAGGCCGGGTGACCGCCACCAGCCCGATCTCGGCGGGGGCAGTGCTCGGTCAGCCCCGCTTGGCGTCCAGGCGCTGCAGCAGCTCGTCGGCGGCCTTCTCGATCTCCGGGTGGTCGTTCTGGCTGGCGCGCTGCTTGGCGTGGATCAGCGCCGCCCGGTTGACCTTCGAGAAGTCGCCGTAGGGGAACCGGTAGCGGCCCTTGGTGCCCTCGCCCTTGTCCGGGTCGACGGCCAGGTGCCACTGCGCGTAGCCCTCCTGGCCCTCGTCCTCCCGCTCCTCGTTCTCCTCGTCGGTCGACGGTGCGGCGTCGGACCACTCGGTCTCGTCGTCGTACTCCCCGGCGTCGATCAGCTCCCGGGCGTGGGCGACCCCGGCCTCGTTCACGTCGTAGTCAGGCATGCCGCTCCCCTACCCCGCCCGGACCGGTCGGGCAACACTCTGCGGGACGGCGGGGCCCACCCCGGTTGCGTCGCCGAGATCGGCCTGGTGGTCGTCTCGTCGGCCGGGTGACCGCTCCCAGGCCGATCTCGGCGCGCGCCGCTCGGTCTCCAGGCGGCGTCCGTGCCCGACAGCGGGCCGGCGCACCGGTCAGCGACTGTGGTGCTCGACCAGTTCCGGGTCAGCGCTTGCCGCGCCGCTCGGCCGGGCGGGGCCGGGCCGCCTCCTCGCAGCGTTCCCGGGACCGGGTCTCGGACAGGTAGTGCTGCACCGTCCCGAAGCTGGGCCGGGAGCCCCGGGCCGCGACGTCGTGGCGGGCCTCCCACTCGGCGATCACCTTCTCCGCCGGGGTCATGGTGAGCGGGTCGGGGTGCGGCCGGCGGGCGCGGTCGGCAGAGCTGCTCATGGCACTGTCCTCCCAACAGGGTCCGTGCCCTCCCATGGTCACCCCGGGTGGCGGCCGTGAGAAGACCCCCGTGCGCGGGGTCGCGCCCGTGCCAAGGTGGCGGGCGTGAGCATCGAGCGGACCGTCCTGCTGTCCTTCACCTCCGGGGCCCGGGAGGCCGGCACCCACACCAACCTCTCCGCCGTCCGCAGTGACGGCCCGGTGCTCTGGGTCGCCGGCGACGAGACCGCCACGATCGAGCGGCTGGTCGCCGACGACCCGCACGAGCCGCGGGCGTACGCCGACCAGACCAGCTGCCGGCTCGCCGACCTGGTCGAGCTCCCGGGCGAGGACGCCGACGAGGAGGCCGACATCGAGGGCATCGCCCGGGCCGGCGACTTCCTCTGGGCCGTCGGGTCGCACAGCCTGCGGCGCAAGCGGATCAAGGCCCGGCACGACGGGGACAAGGCGCTGCGCCGGCTCGCCCGGGTGACCGGCCAGGCCAACCGGCAGGTCCTCGTGCGCATGCCGGTCACCGACGTCGACGGGCTGCCCACCCCGGTGCGGGAGGCCACCGTGGCGGGCCGGACCCAGCGGGCCGCCGTCTTCGGGGCGCACGGCCCGGACCTGCGCGACCTGCTCGCCGACGACGAGCACCTGGCCCCGTTCCTGCCCATCCCGGGCAAGGACAACGGCCTGGACGTCGAGGGCATCGCGGTGGCCGGGGAGCGGGTGTACCTGGGCCTGCGCGGCCCGGTGCTGCGCGGCTGGGCGATGGTGCTGGAGCTCCGCCCCGCCGTCGACCCGGCCGATCCCGGACGGCTGGTGCTCGAGCCGTTCGAGGACGGCCGCCGGTACCGCAAGCACGTGCTCGACCTCGCCGGGCTCGGGGTGCGCGACCTGTGCCCGCACGGAGCCGACCTGCTGGTGCTCGCCGGCCCGACGATGGACCTCGACGGCCCGGTGCACGTGTACCGCTGGCACGGTGCCCTGACCGCGGACACCCCGCAGGTGGTCCGGGGCGACCTGCTGACCCGCGAGGTCGACCTGCCGTTCGGCGTCGGGGTCGACCACGCCGAGGGCATTGGCCTGCTGGACGACGACACGGCCGGCCCGCGGCTGCTGGTCGTCTACGACAGCCCGGCGCCCGAGCGGCTGCACGAGCACGGGGTGACCGCCGACGTCGTCCGGCTGCCCCCGCCGGCCACCGCCGGCTGAGTCACGCCCCCTGCCCGAGGGCGGCGATCGTCGCCCGCAGCTCGGCCGCCGTGGCCGGCTCCACCGGGAGGTGCGGCAGCAGCGCGGGGAGCTCCTCGGGCAGCAGTCCCTCGGCCAGCAGCACGTCGAGCAGCCGGTCGGCGGCGGACACCGGGACCGGCAGCGGGAGGCCCGAGGTGCCGATCGCCGCCTCGGCGAGGAACAGCGCACCCGCCAGCTCGTCCGCCGCCGGCCCGGTCTCCGGGACGGCGGGGGGCGCCGCGGCCCGGGTGACCGCCTCCGCCGCCCGCACCAGGGACAGCGGCAGGCCCTCGGCCTCCACCTCGACCAGCGGCACCGTGCCCAGAGCCGCCAGCACCAGGTGCTCGGCGTCGATCCGCAGCGGCGCCTCCCACTCCCCCACCCGGACCACCTCGACCAGGTCGCCGCCGTCCTCGCCGAGCTCGTCGAGGAGCTCGGCCCAGTCGGCGGGCCGGGTCGCCCGGGCGCGCTCTGCGGCGGCGACGCAGGTGGCGAGCACGAACGGCTCGACGACCTCGCGGTCGAAGTGCTCGGCGTAGAGGGTGCCGTCGGCGGTGACCGCGTTGAGCGCGTCCTGGAAGCTGCCGGGCCGGGCGTCCCCCAGCTCGAGGCGGCCGTCCTCCTCCCCGCTCAGCGGCTGCCCGGTGACCGCCCGGGCGCCGAGGGTCAGCCCGGTGGTCGTCACGCGGCCGCGGACCCGCAGGTGGTGGTCGTGGTCGGAGAGCCCGACCGACCAGGCGCAGGCCTCCGCGATCAGGGCGCCGGCGCGCTCGCGGAGCACCTCCCGGCTGAGCAGGGCGATGAGGTCCGGGCCGAAGTCGCTGTCGAACACCCCTCCACCATGCCCTCCCGGGCGGTCCCGGGTGACCCGACGGCGCGTCGCGCGAGTGTCCCCGCGTTGACCGAGCGGGCTCCGGGCGACGGGCCTAGCGTGCACCTACCCCGGCCATGGCCCACTCGGAGGAACCCATGCGCGTACCCGCCCTGCCCCTGCGCCGGAGGGCCGCGGTCACCGCCGCGCTCGCCGCCGCCCTGCTGGTCCCGGCCAGCGCGACCGCTGCCGCCCCGTCGGACCCGGGCCAGCCCGGCACCGGCACCGGGGTGGACGCGGCCGGCTCCGGGACCCTGCCGATCCGCGGCCTCGACCTGAACGCGCTGACCATCCCCGAACTGCAGGCCCGGATGGACGACGGCAGCCTGACCGCCGTCCAGCTCACCACGGCCTACCTGGCCCGGATCGCCGCCGTCAACGACGACCTCGGTGCGGTGCTCAGCATCAACCCCGAGGCGCTGCGCGACGCCGCCGCCAGCGACCGGACCCGGCAGCGCAACCAGGCGCGCGGTCCGCTCGAGGGCATCCCGATCCTGCTGAAGGACAACGTCGACACCGAGCAGCTGCCGACCACCGCGGGTTCCCGGGCGCTGCTGGACAGCCGCCCCGACGACGCGGAGATCACCCGGCGGCTCCGGGACGCCGGGGCGATCGTGCTGGGCAAGGCCAACCTCTCCGAGTGGGCCAACTTCCGCGGCGAGGCCTCGTCCAGCGGCTGGAGCGGCGTGGGCGGGCAGACCGCCAACCCGTACGTGCTGGACCGCAACCCGTGTGGTTCCTCCTCCGGCTCCGGCGCAGGGGTGGCCGCCTCGCTGGCCCAGGTGGCGATCGGCACGGAGACCGACGGCTCGATCGTCTGCCCGGCCGGGGCCAACGGGGTGGTCGGGTTCAAGCCGACCCTCGGCCTGGTCAGCCGGACCGGCATCGTGCCGATCTCGGCCGAGCAGGACACCGCCGGCCCGATGGCCCGGCACGCCGTCGACGCGGCGCTGATGCTGGAGGTGCTCGCCGGCACCGACGACGCCGATGCCGCCACCGCGGAGATCCCCGCCGACCTGGCCACCGACTTCGCCGACCTGGACCTCGACGCGCTGGAGGGGGCCCGGATCGGCGTCTGGACGCTCACGGCCGAGCAGGCCGCGGTGGTGGACGACCGGACCGAGGAGGTGTTCGCGGCGGCGGTGAAGCAGATCGAGGCCGCCGGTGCGACCGCCGTCCCGGTGCAGCTGGCCTACCAGGAGGAGATCGGCGCGGGCGAGTTCCCGGCGCTGCTGGCGGAGTTCAAGCGGGACCTGAACGCCTACCTGGCCGCCACGCCCGGTGACCACCCGGCGGACCTGGCCGGCATCATCGAGTTCAACGAGCAGGACCCGGTCGAGCTCGCCTACTTCGGCCAGGAGCTGCTCGAGCAGGCCCAGGCGACCACCGTGCCGGAGGAGGACGCCGCGATCCGGGAGACCCGCGATCGGATCCGCACGCTGGCCCGCGCCTCGATCGACGAGGTGCTCGCCCAGGGCGCCGGCCCCGAGGACGACCTGGACGCCATCGTCGGCCTGACCAACACCCCGGCCTGGCAGACCCGCTACGAGTACCTGGACGGGGAGGCCGACGCGTTCGTCTACGCCACCTCCACCCCGGCCGCGGTGGCCGGCTACCCGAACGTCTCGGTGCCCGCCGGCTTCGCCGGCCCCCGGGACTCGCTGCCGATCGGGGTCTCCTTCTTCGGGGCCCGTTGGGACGACGCCCAGCTGCTGGACATCGCCGCGGACTTCGAGGACCAGACCGCGGCCCGCGAGGCTCCGGGCTACCTGCCCACGGTCGGTGCGGACCCGCAGCCGGACAACCCCGAGCCCGCCACCTGACGGAGGACCCCTCCTCCCCACCGCTCGCGAGCTCGTGGCGGGCCCCTGGAGGGGGGCCTGACGCGCCGCCCTGCTCACCCGAGCAGGGCGGCGCGCAGCTCCTCCGCATCGGTGCGGACCTGGGCCAGCACCGGGGCGACGTCCCGCTCCCGGAGCTGACCGCAGCTGACCCGCTCGATCGCGGTCTCGGCGTGGTCGCCGTCGGTGAGCCGCCCGGTGACCTCGAAGGCGGACCGGAGCAGGGCGCCGGAGAAGGACGCGTCGTCGTCCACCTGGGTGAGCGGGACGAGCATGCCCGCCGGGAAGCCCCACTGCTCCAGCGCCACGGAGGTCAGCCGCAGCGCCGAGATGCCGTACCGCTGCACCTCCGCCGTGCGGCGGGCGACCGCCGACCGGTGGGTGCTCCACAGCTCGGCGTAGCCGGCGGGGTCGTTGTGGTGCAGCAGCGCCACGCCCATCTGCGCCAGCAGCCCGAGGCAGAGGGCGTCCTGCGGGCGCTCGGCGAACCGGGGCGCCAGGGTGGAGGCGGCCAGGGCCAGGGTCGTGCAGACCTCCCAGAAGTCCTCGGGCAGCAGCGACTCGTCGTCCAGGTCGGTGAGGGCGACCGTGGCCATCGTGCGCACCGTGCCGAAGCCGACGACGGTGACCGCGAACTGCAGCGAGGTCACCCGCCCACGCATCCCGTAGAAGGCGGAGTTCGCCAGCTTCATCACCCGGCCGGCCAGCGCCACGTCGGCGCCGAGCAGCCGGGACAGCTCCTTGGCGCTCGCCCGGTCGGAGTTGGCCTCGGCGACGACCTGGGCGGCGACCGGCCGCTGCGCGGCCATGCTGTCGATGCTGCCCAGCACCCGCTCCAGGTCGAAGACCGGGGCGACGGTCAGGGACGGTGCGGCGGACGGGGTCACGTCAGCTCCAGGTCAGGGGTGTCGGTGGGGGTGGCGGTCCGTGTCCCGGCGAACCAGGCGGCGGCGTCGGCACCAGACAGCGGTGCGGCGAGGCTGAAGCCCTGCAGGTAGGTGGCGCCCAGCCGGGCGAGCTCGTCGGCCTGCTCCTGGGTCTCCACGCCCTCGGCGACGGTGGACAGGCCGAGGCTGCGGGCCAGGGCGATGACCGCGGAGGTGATCTCGGCGTGCCCGTCGGCCAGCTCGGCGACGAAGGACCGGTCGACCTTGAGGCAGTCGACCGGCAGGCGCCGCAGGTAGGCCAGCGAGGAGTAGCCGGTGCCGAAGTCGTCGATGGAGACCTGCACGCCGAGCTCGCGCAGGTCCAGCAGGACGGCGCGGGCGGTGGCCGGGTCGGTCATCAGGGCGGACTCGGTGATCTCGATGGACAGCCGGCGCGCCGGCAGGCCGTGGCGCTGCAGCGCCGAGCGGACGTGGCCGGGCAGGTTGACGTCCAGCTGCAGCGCGGAGACGTTGACGTTGGCCCGCTGCGGGGCGCGGTCGCCCAGCCGGCGGTCCCACTCGGCCAGCTGCCGGCAGGTCTCGTCGAGCACCAGCAGGCCCAGCGCAGACACCAGCCCGCTCTCCTCCGCCAGCGGGACGAACGTGCCGGGCGGGATGGCCCCGCGCTCGGGGTGCTGCCACCGGGCCAGCGACTCCACGGCGACCGCGCTGCCGTCGGCGGTGCTGAAGATCGGCTGGTACATCAGGGTGATCTCGCGGCGGCCGATCGCCTCGCGGAGGTCGGCGACCAGCCGCAGCTTGTCCCGGGCCTGCGCCCGCGCCTCGGCGTCCAGCACGGTGACCCGGCCCTTGCCGCCGGCCTTGGCCTGGTACATCGCGATGTCGCAGTCGCGGATCAGCTCCTCGGCCGCGGCGTGCTCGGCGGTCTGCACGGTGACCCCGACGCTGGCCCGGGGGTGCAGCTCGACCCCGGCGAGGGTGAGCGGCCGGTGCAGCGCCTCCCCGATCCGCTCGGCGAGCGCCACGGCGCCGTCCTCGGAGACCTGCTGGCAGACGACGACGAACTCGTCGCCGCCGAAGCGGGCCACCAGGTCACCCGGCCGCACCGTCGCCCGCAGCCGGTCGGCCACCTCGACCAGCAGGGCGTCGCCGACGGTGTGCCCGAGCGAGTCGTTGACCACCTTGAAGTTGTCCAGGTCCAGGAAGATGCACGCCAGGCCCCCGGCGCCGGGGCGGAAACGGGCGGCCACGTGCTCGGACAGCAGCGTGCGGTTGGGCAGCCCGGTCAGCGGGTCGTGGTTGGCCTGGTGGGCCAGCCGGGCCTCGAAGGCCAGCCGGTCGGTGATGTCCTCAATGGTGCCGATGAAGCCGGCGCCCGCCCCCGGGGTGAACACGTGCGCGAAGCGGATGACGGTGCTGCGCTCGCTCCCGTCCTGCCGGACCAGGCGGGCCTGCGCCTCGCGGTCACCGCCCTCCAGCACCGTGATCGCCTGTTCGACCACCGTCTCGAGGTCGTCGGGGTGCACGGCGTCCAGCCAGCCGGTGCCCAGCAGCTGCTCGGCCTGGCGGCCCACCAGGGCGCAGAACGCGTCGTTGACGTGGGCGAGCCGCATGCCCTGCTCGGACAGCAGCGTGGGCACCGGGGACCGCTCGGTGAGGGTCGCGAACCGGCGTTCGTGCGCGTCGGCGGTCGCCCGCAGCGCCCGCTCGGCCTCGGTGGCGGTGGAGGTCACCCGGAGGGTCCAGCGCCGGCCGGCCGGTGGCGGGACCGGCACCGCGGCGACCACGCACTCCAGCAGGGCGCCACTGGCGCACCGCACCGGCAGCGTCATGTGCACGGTCCGCTCCCGGCGGAGCAGCAGCTTGAGCTCCCCGCCGCCGAGGGTGGGCAGCAGCTGCTCGACCGCCACCGCCCGGAGGTCCTCGGGGCCGTAGCCGAGCAACGTCGCGACCTGCTCGTTGCTCCAGCCGACCCGCGGCACGCCGTCCCGCTGCTCCACCACGAGCACGGCGACGGCGTCGCTGACGGCCACCCCGTGGAAGACAGCGGCGACGATCTCGAGGGTCACCGGTGGCCCGCTCACCGCCTGGGCCCGTGCTGACATCTGGTTCCTCTCCCCGCCGACCACCCGGACGCGTCGGCGCGGCCTTGCCCACAGCGTCGTCCCGCCGGGAGCGGCTCTCCAGCCGAGCGGACCGACTTCCCTCCTTCGGGGCGAGTGGCCCGACCGCGACCACGGCGGGTGACGCCGGGCGTCCGGACCGACCCCCGGTTACTGCCCGGTAGCGGATGTGGGATCTTCGACACCCCACGTCGAGACGGCAGGGTTGCCGTCAGGAATGAGGTCCCATGCGCTTGCACCTGTCGCCGGAGGACCGGGCCTTCCGGGACGAGATGCGCACCTTCTTCACCACCGCGGTGCCGCAGTCGATCCGGGACGCGGTCGCAGCCCACCGGGAGCTGACGAAGGAGCAGTTCATCGAGGCCCAGCGCGCGCTCAACGCCGCCGGTCTCGCCGTGCCGCACTGGCCGGTGGAGTGGGGCGGCCGGGACTGGACGCCGCTGCAGCGCCACATCTGGCGCGAGGAGATGCAGCTGGCCGGCGTCCCGGAGCCGCTCGCCTTCAACACCAGCATGATCGGCCCGGTCATCGCGACCTTCGGCTCGCAGGAGCAGAAGGAGCGCTTCCTCCCCGCCACCGCCAACCTCGACATCTGGTGGTGCCAGGGCTTCTCCGAGCCCGACGCCGGCTCGGACCTGGCCTCGCTGCGCACCACCGCGGTGCGCGACGGCGACGACTGGGTGGTCAACGGCCAGAAGACCTGGACGACGCTGGGCCAGCACGCCGACTGGATCTTCTGCCTGGTCCGCACCGACCCCACCGCGGAGAAGCGGCAGCGCGGCATCTCGCTGCTGCTGTTCCCGATGGACACCCCCGGGGTGACCCTGCGGCCGATCGAGCTGCTCGACGGCGGCTTCGAGGTCAACGAGGTCTTCTTCGAGGACGTCCGGGTGCCGGCGGAGAACCTGGTCGGCGAGGAGAACCACGGCTGGGACTACGCCAAGTTCCTGCTCGGCAACGAGCGGGTGGGCATCGCCCGGATCGGCTCCACCAAGCGGATGCTGATCGACGCCAAGGAGCACGCCCGCGGCATCACGGTCAACGGGGCCCCGCTGTCGGAGGACACGTACATGACGGCCCGGATCGCCGAGCTGGAGAACGAGCTGCTCGCCCTCGAGCTCACCGCCCTGCGGGTGGTGGCCAACTCCGCCGGTGGCCGCCCGCACCCGGCGTCCTCGGTGCTCAAGCTGCGCGGCTCGGAGCTGCAGCAGGCGGCCACCGAGCTGCTGGTGGACATCGCCGGCCCGCTGTCGGTGGCCTCGTTCGCCGACGACGACTCCGACGTGCCGGAGTGGGCTCAGGTGGCCACGCCGTCGTACCTGAACTACCGCAAGGTCTCCATCTACGGGGGCTCGAACGAAGTGCAGCGCACCATCATCGCCGGCTCGATCCTGGGGTTGTGAGGTCACCGTGGAGTTCAGCTACGACGACGAGCAGAACGGTCTCCGGGAGGCGGTGAGCGCACTGCTGTCCCGGGCGTACGGCGACAGCGAGCAGCGCCGGCGGGTGGTCGGCACCGACCCGGGCTTCGACGAGAAGACCTGGGGCCAGCTGGCCGAGATGGGCGTGCTCGGGCTGCCGTTCGCGGAGTCCGACGGCGGCATGGGCGCCGGCCCGGTCGAGGTGTCCATCGTGGCCGAGGAGATCGGCCGGGTGCTGGCACCGGAGCCGTTCGTGGAGGCGGTCGTCCTCGCCGGTGGGCTGGTGGCCGACCTCGGCACCGACACCCAGCGCGCCGAGGTGCTCGGGGCGCTGGCCGAGGGCACGCTGCTCCCGGCGTTCGCGCACACCGAGGTCGGCTCCCGCTGGCAGGCCTCGGCGCAGGCGGTCACCGCGACCGAGGACGGCGGCACCTGGCGGCTGACCGGGGTGAAGGAGCCCGTGCCGCACGGTGCGCGCGCCGACCTGCTGGTCGTCAGCGCACGCGTGGACGGCGCGACCCGGCTGTTCCTGGTGCCGGGCGACGCCGAGGGGCTCACCCGCACCGGGCACCGCAACCACGACGGCACCCGCTCGGCGAAGGTCACCTTCGCCGGCACCCCGGCCCAGCCGCTGGGTGAGGGCACCGCCGACCAGAGCGCCGCCATCGAGAAGGCCCAGGCACGCGCGCGGGTCGCCTACGGGCACGAGGCGCTGGGTGCGATGGAGACGGCGCTGACCACGACGGCGGAGTACCTCAAGGCCCGCAAGCAGTTCGGGGTGCCGCTGAACAAGTTCCAGGCGCTGACCTTCCGGGCGGCGGACATGTACGTCTCCCTGGAGCTGGCCCGCAGCACCGTCATGTGGGCGACCCTGGTCGTCGACGCCGACGGTGACGTGGTCGCCGCGGCCGACCGGGCCCGGCTGCAGGCCAGCCGGGCGTCGCGGCACATCGGCAAGGAGGCCATCCAGCTGCACGGCGGGATCGGCGTCACGGCCGAGTACAAGGTGGGCCACTACACCAGCCGGCTCACCGCGATCGACCACCTCCTCGGCGACGGCGACTGGGCCCTGGCCCGGCTCGCCCGCTCGGTCGACGAGCACGAGACGGTCGACGCACTCCAGTAACCAGGAGGACCCCCGCAGCGCACCGCTCGCACGGGGCCAGTACAGCGCCCCCCGGCCCACCCGGCCGGGGGGCGCTGCCGCGTCCGGGGCGGGGAATGCACCGGGGTGCCGTACGGTTCTCCGTAGCAGTAGTTGCGCTCTCAACCAGTGCGGCTCAGACGAGAGGGAGCACGAGATGCAGTTCGGGATCTTCAGCGTCGGCGACGTCACCCCCGACCCGACCACCGGCCGGGCCCCCACCGAGGCCGAGCGGGTCAAGTCGCTGATCACGATCGCGCTCAAGGCCGAGGAGGTCGGGCTCGACGTCTTCGCCCAGGGGCAGCACCACAACCCGCCGTTCGTGGTCTCCTCCCCCACCACCACGCTGGGCTACATCGTGGCCAAGACCGAGAAGCTGGTCCTGTCGACGTCCACGACGCTGATCACCACCACCGACCCGGTGAAGATCGCCGAGGACTTCGCCACCCTGCAGCACGTCGCCGACGGCCGGGTCGACCTGATGATGGGCCGGGGCAACACCGGCCCGGTCTACCCGTGGTTCGGCAAGGACATCCGGGACGGCATCCCGCTGGCCGTGGAGAACTACCAGCTGCTGCGCCGGCTGTGGCGGGAGGACGTCGTCAACTGGGAGGGGAAGTTCCGCACCCCGCTGCAGGGCTTCACCTCCACCCCTCGCCCGCTGGACGGCGTCCCGCCGTTCGTCTGGCACGGGTCGATCCGCAGCCCGCAGATCGCCGAGCAGGCGGCGTACTACGGCGACGGGTTCTTCCACAACCACATCTTCTGGCCGCCGGAGCACACCGAGCGGATGGTCGAGTTCTACCGCCGCCGGTTCGAGCACTACGGCCACGGCAGCGCCGACCAGGCCATCGTCGGGCTGGGCGGGCAGGTGTTCATGCGGAAGAACTCCCAGGACGCCGTCCGGGAGTTCCGCCCGTACTTCGACTCCGCCCCGGTCTACGGCGGTGGCCCGTCGCTGGAGGAGTTCACCTCCCAGACGCCGCTGACGGTGGGCTCCCCGGAGCAGGTGATCGAGCGGACCCTGGGCTTCCGCGACTACGTCGGTGACTACCAGCGGCAGCTGTTCCTCATCGACCACGCCGGGTTGCCGCTGAAGACGGTGCTCGAGCAGCTGGACATCCTCGGCGAGGAGGTCGTGCCGGTGCTCCGCCGCGAGTTCGCCGCGCTCAAGCCGGCCCACGTGCCGGACGCGCCGACCCACGCCAGCCTGGTCGCCGCCGCCGGCTGCGCGAAGGACGCCACGGTGCCCGCCCCGGCCGACGCCGTCACCGGCCGCACCGTGGAAGGAGCGCAGGCCTGATGGCCACCCGCACCCTGGCCGTCGTCAGCGCCGGGCTGAGCACCCCCAGCTCGACCCGGCTGCTGGCCGACCGGCTCACCGCGGCCACCGTGGACGCGCTGCGTGCCCGCGGGGACGACACCACCGTGGAGGTGGTCGAGCTCCGCGGGCACGCCCGCGACCTCGCCGACGACCTGACCAGCGGCTTCGCCAACCAGCCGCTGCAGACGGCGATCGACACGGTCGTCGGCGCCGACGGGCTGATCGCCGTCACGCCGGTGTTCTCCGCCTCCTACAGCGGCCTGTTCAAGACCTTCTTCGACGTGCTGGACAAGGAGGCGCTGACCGGCAAGCCCGTGCTGCTCGGCGCCACCGCCGGGACGCCCCGCCACTCCCTCGTCGTCGAGCACGCGATGCGCCCGCTGTTCGCCTACCTGCGCGCGGTCGTCGTGCCCACGGGCGTCTTCGCCGCCGCCGAGGACTGGGCCGGCGGTGGGATCGACCGCTCGCTGGCCGGCCGGGTCGAGCGGGCGGCCGGCGAGCTCGCCGGCCTGGTCACCGGGCGTCCGGTGGCCGCCCGCCCGGCCGACCCCTTCGCCGACCCCGCCACCTCCTTCGAGGAGCTGCTCAAGGGCCGCTGACGCCCGCTCGGCTCGACATCGGGCTGGGGGCTGCCTCCGACGTACCGGAGGCAGCCCCCAGCCCGTTCTCGTGGGCCCGGGGCCGTCGGGCAGGATCCGGGGATGACCCCGCCGACGTGGTTCACCCAGGCCCTCGCCCAGCAGCCGGACCACCGGGACGTCGTCGTCGCCGGTGCCCGGGTGCACTACCGGGCCTGGGGGCCGGCCGGGGCGCCGGGTGTGGTGCTGGTGCACGGCGGGGCGGCCCACTCCGGCTGGTGGGACCACGTCGCCCCGCAGCTCACCGGCCGCCGGGTGGTCGCCCTGGACCTGACCGGGCACGGCGACAGCGACCGGCGCGAGCAGTACGACCCGCTGCTGTGGGCGCGGGAGGTGGTCGCCGTCGCGGCCGAGGAGGGCCTGGACCGGCCGGTCGTCGTCGGTCACAGCATGGGCGGCTGGGTGTCGGTGACCGTGGGCGTCGAGCACCCGGCCGAGATCGGCTCGGTCGTCGTCGTGGACTCCCCGCTCAACGACCAGCCCCCGGACGAGCGCCGGCTGCGGGAGCGCCGCCGGCCGCACCGGGTGTACGCGGACCCGGCAGAGGCCCGGGCCCGCTTCCGGACGCTGCCGCCGCAGGACGTGCTGCTCCCCTTCGTCCGCGAGCACGTGGCCGCCGGCTCGCTGCAGGCGGTCGAGGGCGGCTGGACGTGGAAGTTCGACCCGGACTTCTTCGGCACCCGGCTGCGGCTGCGCGACCTGCTGCCGGGCGTCGCCGTCCCGCTGACCTTCCTGCGCTGCGAGCACGGCCTGGTCAGCCCGGAGATGGCGACCGACATGGCCGGCCTGACCCGGGCCGGGATGCCCGTGGTCGACCTGCCCGACAGCGGCCACCACCCGATGCTGGACCAGCCACTGGCCCTGGTCACCGCGCTGCGCACGGTCCTGGCGCTGGGCGCCGACGGGGCGCGCGGTCAGAGGCAGCGGTAGAGCGCGCGCCAGAACCAGTCCAGCCCGTCCTCCGGACCGGCCATGCCGGCGTTGGTCAGCAGCACCCCGACCAGGTCCCGGTCCGGGTCGGCGTAGCCGGTCGTGCCGGTGCCGCCGTCCCAGCCGAACCGGCCCGGCTGGGCCCACGGCGGGCCCGGTTCGACCTGCACGCCGACCTGGAGGCCCCAGGAACAGCCGGGGCCGAGGAACTCGGCGGCCTCCGCCCGCTGCGCCGTGGTGAGCGCGCCGGTGGTCATGGCGGCGACCGAGCCGGGGCCCAGCAGCGGCCCGCCCCCGTCGGCCAGGGCGCTGAGGAGGGTCAGCACGTCCGGCGCGCTGGAGACCAGCCCGGCCGCCAGCCCCTCGAACTCCGGTGGCCGGGACGACCGCCCGTCCGCCGGGTCGAGGAGCTCGACGCCGTCGCCGGCCGGCAGGTACGCGGGCCCGAGCCGGGCGGGGTCGGCCGCCCAGAAGCCGGTGTCGGTCAGGCCCAGCGGGCCGGTGACCCGGTCGCGCAGCAGGTCGTGCAGCGGGCAGCCGGCGACCCGGGTCAGCAGCACCGACAGCACCTCGGTGCTGAGCTGGTAGAGCCAGCTGGCGCCCGGCTGCGCGGCCAGGGGCAGCTCCCCCAGCCGGGCCAGGTACTCCTCGTGCGTCAGCTCCGGCGGCAGGGGCCCCGCCCCGAGGCCGGCCGCGACCACGGCCCGGTCCAGTGGCGAGTCGTCCCAGAGGGCGCCGAAGCCGGGTGTGCTGGTCAGCAGGTGGCGCACGGTGATCGGGCGTTCGGTGGGCACCGTGTCCGCCAGCGCGCCGGCCCGGTCGCGCAGCACCCTCGGCTCGGCGAGCTCGGGCAGCCAGCGGTCGACCGGGGCGTCGAGGTCCAGCAGACCGTCCTCGGCCAGGGACAGGGTGAGCACGCCGGCGAACGGCTTGGACAGCGACGCCAGCCGGTACAGCGAGTCCGGGCCCACCCGCGTGGCGCCCGCCGGGTCGAGGCACCCGCCGGTGCGCACCTCGACCTCGCCGCGGTACCGCACCGCGGCGGCGTAGCCGGGCAGCCGGCCGCTCTCCACCCGGGCCTCGAGCAACGACCAGACGGTGACGAACCGGGACAGGTCCGACATGGGGTCCTCCTGCGTCCGAGGGGTGCACTCAGCAGGGAGGACCGCGGCGGCCGGTCGAAGTCATCGCACCGGCCGCCGGCACCGTCAGGCGGTGGTGCCCTTGCCCGCGGACCGCTGCGCCTCCGGGGCGTCGGCGCCGTCCTCGCCGAGGTGGCGCTCGAAGTGCGGCGGGACGACGAGGTCGGCCGGGCTGAGCTCGTCGATCGAGGTGTGGCCCAGGCCGACGAGGGCCGAGCCGAGGCCGTCGCGCAGGAGGTCCAGCACGTTGCCCACCCCGGCCTCGCCGTTGGCGGCCAGCCCCCACAGGTAGGCGCGGCCGATCATCACCGCCTTGGCGCCCAGGGCGAGGGCCTTCGCGACGTCGCCCCCGCGGCGGATGCCGCCGTCCATCAGCACCTCGACCTGGTCGCCCACGGCCTCGGCGACCGCGGGCAGCGCGCGGATCGCGGCCGGGGTGCCGTCGAGGTTGTTGCCCCCGTGGTTGGAGACCGAGATCGCGGTGACCCCGGCGTCCACGGCGCGCTTGGCGTCGTCCACGCGCATGACGCCCTTGAGCATGAACGGCTGGTCACCCCACAGCTCGCGGAGCCACGCGACGTCCTCCCAGGTGGGCATGGGCGACTGCATCCACTGGCCGTAGGCCTCGAAGAAGGTCGGCGCCTTCTCGCCGGGGGTGCCGACCATGTTCGGCACGGTGAGGTCGGGCAGCTTCCTGGTCTTGGCGAACTCCCACAGCCAGCGGGGCTTCAGCGCGACCTGGGGCGCGTACCGGCGCACCGCCTCGAGGTCGATCCGCTCGGGGATGAAGGGGCTCCCCCAGTCCCGGCCGTAGGCGAACGACCAGTCCAGGGTGGCGATCAGCCCGGCGGCCCCGGCCCGGCGGGCGCGCTCGACCTTGGCGGCCATCAGGTCGCGGTCACCGACCCAGTACAGCTGGAAGAAGGTCTGCGGGTTGGCCGCGATGACCTCCTCCATCGGCTTGCTGGCCATCGAGGACAGCCCCATGGCGGTGCCGCGGGAGGCCGCGGCCCGGGCGACGGCGACCTCACCGTCGGGGTCGACCGCCTGGACGCCGGTCGGGCTGATCAGCACCGGCAGCGCGACGTCCTGCCCCATGACGCGGGTGGCCATCTGCTTGTCGTTGCTCAGCCCGGCGGTGTGCGGCGCGAAGCCCAGCTCGGCGAAGGCGGCGAGGTTGTCCTCCGCGGTGAGCCCCCGTTCGGAGCCGGCGACCAGCGCACCGTAGACGCCCTTGGGCAGCCGGCGCTTCGCCCGCCGCTGTGCCTCCGCCACCGACTCGAACCACGCGTTCGCCATCTGTGGACCCCCTGCTGCTCGACCCGTCCCGGCCGACACCGTCGTCGGCCGGGGTCGCCGCCGCAGGCGTCGTCCGGGACGACGGCACCCTGCGTGGCACTGAGTGCCACCCTAGCGGCAGGGAGTGTGCTGGGACACAGCCCGCGGGGTCAGGAGTCCTTGATCGCCGAGACGTCGAACTCCACCTGGACCCGGTCGCTGACCAGCACGCCACCGGTGTCGAGCATCGCGTTCCAGGTGAGGTCCCACTCGCTGCGCTTGATCGCCAGCGCGCCCTCGAAGCCGACCCGCATGTTGCCGAACGGGTCCAGCGCCGAGCCGGTGAGGGTGAAGTCGATCGAGACCGGCCGGGTGACCGCCTTGATCGTGAGGTCGCCGGTGACCCGGTAGACGTCCCGGTCGACCTGCTCGACCGCCGTGGAGACGAACACCATCTCCGGGTGCTGCTCGACGTCCAGGAAGTCGGCCGAGCGCAGGTGCGCGTCCCGGTCCGGGGTGCCGGTGTCGATGCTCGCGGTCGCGATCCGCAGCTGCACGCTGCTGGCCGCCGGCGTCGCGACGTCCAGGTGGGCGGTGCCGGAGAAGTCGGTGAAGGCACCCCGCACGGTGGTCACCATGGCGTGCCGGGCCCGGACGCCGATCCGGGTGTGCGTGACGTCGACGGTGTAGTCGCCGGTCACGTCTGCCAGGGCGCTGGTGGCGGCGTCGAAGTCCGTCGCGGCGCCCTCGGGTGCGCGGTGCTTGCCCACGGGTCAGCGCTCCTCTTCTCGGTGGTCGAACTGTTCGATCCTCCCCGATGGTCCCGCGCCGGCGCACAGGTGGGCCACCGGTACGCGGCCCGGGCGCAGCGAGGCCCGGGTCCCGCGGGACCCGGGCCTCGCTGCGGAGCGCCGGTGGCTCAGTACCAGCCCTTGGCCTTCGAGTGCGCCCACGCGCCGCACGGCGAGCCGTAGCGGTTCTCGATGTAGATCAGCCCGGCGTCGATCTGCCGGTAGCCGTCGGAGGTCTTGGCGATCCCGGTGCTCGCCCAGGTGGAGTCCAGGAACTGCGGGATGCCGTAGGCGGTGCTGTTCGGGTTCTGGGCGTTGGGGTTCCAGCCGCTCTCCTTGCCCCAGAGGCTCTCCAGGCAGGAGAACTCCGCCTGGTCACCCCCGAGCTTGCCCAGGGCGTAGTCCTGGAAGGAGCCGGAGCCGGACGACGCGGCCGGGGCCGCCGCCGGCGCGCGGGCGGGGGCGGGCGCGGCCGGCGCGGGCGCGCGGGCGGCGGCCCGCTCGGCCGCAGCCGCCTCCTCCGCGGCCTGGGCCTCCGCGGCGGCCTGCGCCTCGGCGGCGATCCGGGCCTCCTCCGCGGCCTGGGCCTCGGCGGCGAGCCGGGCGGCCTCGGCGGCCTGGGCGTCCAGCACCGCCTGGTCGGCGGCGGCCTGCGCCTGCGCGGCGGCGACCTGCGCGGCCTCGCGCTGACTGCGGTTGGCCGCCAGCTGGCCGAGCCGGTCGGTCAGCCGACCGTCGGCGACGGCGGTACCGGTCTGCTGCGAGCCCAGGTCGAGCTGGGAGGCGATGCCGGCGGGCTCGACGGCGGCCTCGGCCCGGGCGTCCGGCTCCGCGCCGACGAGGACGTTGACCAGGATCGCGCCGGCGGCGGCGACGCCGAGGTACAGGGTGGGCCGGCGGAGGCCACCGGGGGGCTGACGACGGGTGCGCCGGGCGATCGGCGCCTCCTCGGCACCGGCCGGGAGCGGGAGCACCTCGGTGGCGGGCAACTGCTCGTCCGACGAGGACACGGTGGTGCGACGGGACATCGAGAGAGGGGCTCCGTGGGTCTTCCGCGGCCGCCTACCGGGTCAGCTGACGGGTTCGGGCGGGAAGGCGCCCTACCCGGCCGGGCGGTGCCCGGGCGGGATTCACCCCAGTGGTGCGGTGGGTCCCCGGTTCGCTGCGAGCAGCGACTCGGCGGCATCCGGTGCGGGCTCCCCGGGTGGGGACGAGACGTCCGACCGGACCCGGCCAAGGTAGAGGCCGTGACCCGCTCGTGACAATGCCCGGCGCCGGACTCGTCGACATCTGCCACGTTCGCCCTGGTCACCGCCGAACCAGTGGGGCACATGTGACGGAGCACCCAGGACAGCCGCCCCGCTGGAGCACCAGGGCGGTCGCCCCGTGGGTGCTCTCAGGGGAGCCGCCACACCGTCGTCCGGCGCACCCCACCCCCGGCGGCGTCGGGCACGTCGTACTCCGCCTGGGCGAGCAGCCCCTCCTTCGGGACGTACGCGCGCCCGGGGTCGCCCAGCAGCACGGTGGCCCCGCGCAGCCAGGCCGCCCCGAGGAAGGGCAACACCCGCGCGGTCATCTCGCGGTCGTAGCAGACGTCGCCGGCCAAGACGACGTCGATCTCCGGCAGCTCCTCGTCGAGCACGTCGCCGACGACCTCGACGCCGGTGACCCCGTTCACCTCGGCGTTCAGCCCGACCGCCGCGTGCGAGTACGGGTCGACGTCGCTGGCCAGCACCCCGCCGGCGCCGGCCAGCAGCGCGGCGACGGCGACCAGGCCGCTGCCGGCCCCCAGGTCCAGGACCCGGCGGCCGGCGACGAGCTCCGGGTAGTCGAGGACGTGCCGGGCCAGGGCCTGCCCGCCCGGCCAGGCCGCGGCCCAGAACGGCGGGTCCTCGCCGGCGCCGCCGCCCTCGGTCTCCATCGCCTCCCACAGGGCGACGACGTCGTCGGCGACGTGCAGCTGCACCTCGGGGACGAGGGAGGGGCGGTCCAGCCGGGTGTGCGCCCGCAGGAAGGCCGGTGGGACGGGCTGCTGGACCACCACGCGGTCAGGCCTTGTGCTGGGTGCGCACGACGGTCACCGGGCACGGGGCGTGCCGGGTGACCTGGTCGCTGACCGAGCCGAGCAGCAGCCCGGCGAAGCCGCCCCGCCCGCGGGCGCCGACAACGAGGAGGTCGGCGTGCTGGGCCGCCTCGATCAGGGAGCGCACCGGCGCGGCGTGCACGACGTGGCAGCTGACCGCACGGGCGCGCTCCGCGCCCAGCGCGGCCCGGACGTCGGCCTCCAGGTCGGCCTGCACCGCCTGCTCGTACTCGCTGATCGGCGGGACGTAGCCCGGCTCCCAGCTGGCCGGCTGCGGTGCGGTGGCGATCCGCCAGCCGCGGACGACGTGCAGCGGCCACGAGGCGCGCTCGGCCAGGCCGGCCGCCCACTGGAGCGCCTCCTGGGCGCAGTCGGAGCCGTCGTGCCCGACGACGACGCCGCCGTCCACCACGGCACGCGTCGAGACCTCACCCTCGACCCCGGCCAGTTCGGTGGCCGCCTCGTCCCGCTCGGCCGTGAGGGCTGCGTCCCCCGGCTGGTCTCCTGGCTGCTGCGTCAACGCCGTCCTCCTGTGCTCGTCCGTCCGTGCTCTGCCGGTACCCGGCACCGGACAGCCTCTCCCACCGGCCGGGAGAACGGCAGGGTCGGAGGGCCTGACCGGCTCGTGTCGCCCGACCGGCGGGCTCGGATCGCGCCGGAGGCCGCACTGCTCTTCACTTCTCCTGGGCCGGCGCACGCCGGCAGGAACGACTGGATCGAGGAGGAACGGCAGCCATGGAGCACTTCACCATCGCCACCGTCGCCGAGGAGAGCGCCGACTTCCGTCGGGTGCTGTGGACCGGCGAGCACACCCAGCTGGTGATCATGACGATCCCGCCGGGCGGGGAGATCGGCGAGGAGGTGCACGAGGAGATCGACCAGATCCTCACCTTCGTCAGCGGCACCGGCCAGGCCGTCGTGGGCGGGCAGAAGAAGAACGTCGCGCAGGGTGACCTCGTCGTCGTCCCCGCCGGCAAGAAGCACAACTTCCTCAACACCGGCGTGAACCCGCTGGTGCTCTACACGGTCTACGGCCCGCCGGAGCACGCCGACAAGGCCGTGCACAAGACCAAGGAGGAGGCCGACGCGCTCGAGGAGGCCGGCAAGGACGAGCCGCCGACCAGCTGAGCCCGGGGTGTGCCGATCGGGCAGGCTGACCGCGTGACGACGCAGCCGGGCATCTTCGCCCTCGGCACCCCCGAGCACTGCTACCTGGAGCTGGACCTCGAGCCCGGCTGCTCCGCGGCGGACCTGGTCCGCGGGGTGGCCGGGCTCACCGGTCCGCTGTCCTCCACCGGCGGGGTGAACCTGGTGGTCGGCTTCCGGCCGGAGCTGTGGGCCGCGGTCGCACCGGACGACGCCCCGGCGGACGCCGCGGGCTGGACCGAGGACCTCGTCGGCGCCGGCCGCTACCGGATGCCGGCCACCCAGCACGACGCCTGGCTCTGGGTCGCCGGCGGGGACCGGACGGCGGTGTTCGACAACGCCCGCGCCGTGCTCGCCGCGCTGGCGGGCGTGGCCCGGGTGGGCGCGGAGGTCACCGGGTGGCTGTACCGGCACGACCGGGACCTGACCGGTTTCATCGACGGCACGGAGAACCCGTCGCTACTGACCGCCGCCGAGGTCGCGGCGGTGCCGGCGGGTGAGCCGGGCGCGGGGGCCAGCATCGTGCTGTACCAGCTGTGGCGGCACGACACCGCGACCTGGGAGAGCCTGGGCGTGCACGGCCAGGAGATGATGATGGGCCGGACGAAGCCCGACAGCGTCGAGCTGCCCGAGGACGTGATGCTGCCCAGCGCGCACGTCGCCCGCACGTCCGTCGAGGTGGACGGCGAGGAGAAGCAGGTCTTCCGGCGCAACGTGGCCTACGGCGGGGTCACCGACCACGGGACGGCGTTCGTCGGGTTCGCCCGCGACCAGTGGCGGCTGACCGAGATGCTCCGCCGGATGGCCGGGGCGACCGACGGGATCCGCGACGGGCTCACCGGCTACCTGACCCCGCTGACCGGCGCCTACTACGTCTGCCCGTCGATCGACGCCCTCGCGCGCTTCGCGCCGCCGGACGAGGACTGAGAGCGGTCGTGCCCACGGAGCCGGCACGCCCCGAGCCGGCGCGACGTGATCCGGAGGGTGGCGACCCCGCGTGCTGGCTGGACCAGGTGTGTCCGGCCTGCGGCCGGCTGGCCGAGCGGACGGCGGCCGGCCGCTGCGCCTCCTGCGGCGAGCCCTGGGACTGACCGTCCACGGCTGGCGCACCGGCCCCGGGCAGCTGTCCGGTGGGCGGCGGTCCGCTGCGCGGCCGTCCGGTGTGCGGCCGTCCGGTGTGACGCGCGGGCACCGGGGCGCCCAGGTCGTCGCCGGCCTGGTGGGCCGGCGCCCAGGTCAGGCGGCTGAGCTCCGGGCGACCTGACTGCCGTACCAGCTGGTCAGCAGGTGCGCGCGCACCGAGCCCGGCAGTGCGCCCCAGCGCAGCAGCGCCGCGCGGGCCGGGAGCGCGCTGGCCGCTGCCAGCTGACCCAGCTCGCGGACCCGCTCCGGCCGCGGGCTGTTCGGCCCGCGATCGTGCAGGCCCGCGGCGAGCTGGCTGTCGAAGGCCGCGAGGATGTCGGCCTGGTGCTCCGGGTCGAACCACTGAGGGCTCCGCGCCGAGCTCGCTGCGAGGTGATGACGGATCACGATGCGTCTATCGGTCCGTCGTGCGCCTGCTGTGACTCGAACCGGGCCACTCGATCCCCGGGACTGCAGTCCTCCCCCTCTGGGCACGCCTGCCCCACCTGCACCAGAGGTCTCGCCCGCCCCTCGCCGCCGGCGAGCCGACCGCGCGGCAACCGGCGGGAGTCCGACCGCGCGACTCGACGGTCCCGACCTGGTGACCTACAGCCCGCCGGCCACCCGCAGCACGGCGCCGGAGACGTAGCCGGCCTCCGGGCCCAGCAGCCAGGCGATCGCCGGGGCGATCTCGTCCGGCTCCCCCGGGCGGCCCATCGGCACCCGGGCGCTCACCCGCTCCAGCCGGCCGGCGTCGCCGGCTCCGGCGTGGATGCCGGTGCGCACCAGGCCCGGCGCCACCGCGTTGACCCGGACCCCGTCGTCGGCGAGCTCCTTCGCCAGCCCCACGGTCAGCGCGTCCACCCCGGCCTTCGCCGCCGCGTAGTGCACGTACTCGTGTGCCGACCCCAGCGTCGCCGCGCTCGAGGAGACGGTGACGATCGCGCCGCCCGGTCCGCCCCGCCGCCGGGACATCACCTGCGCGGCCCGGCGGACGCAGAGGACGACGCCGAGCAGGTTCACGTCGATCACCTGCCGGACGACGTCCACCGGGGTGTCGGCCAGGTCGCCGAGGTGGGCGGTCAGCCCGGCGTTGGCGACCAGCCCGGTGACCGGCCCCAGCTGCTCGGCGGCGGCGGCGAACAGCGCGTCGACGTCGTCGGGGTCGGCGACGTCGGCCCGGACGGCGACCGCCCGCACCCCGTGCGCCCGCGCCGCCGCCACCACCTGCGCCGCCTCGTCGACCCCGGACCGGTGGCCGACGACCACGTCGTGGCCCTGCCGGGCGAGGTGGTCGACGGTGGCGGCACCGATGCCCCGGCTCCCACCGGTGACGACGGTGACCGGACGACCAGCGGGCGACTGTGGGGAGGACACCTGCTGATCCTGCCGCCCGGCGCCGGGGGACTGTCACCCCCGCCCGGCAGACTGCTCGACGTGGACAACAGCCCCGAGGCCGCCTTCCGGCGTCTGCAGCCGCTGCTGGTCGAGGTGCGCGACGCACTGCTCGGCGGCCTGACCGTCAGCCGCGAGATCCACGCGGCGCACGGCTGGCAGCCGGCCGCCGACCGGCACCTGGACCACCAGCTGGTCCGCCGGGAGGCGATGGAGCGGCTGCGCCCCTACGCCGAGCACGACGACCACCCGTTCGGCACGCAGCTGGAGCTGGTCGACCCGGGCAACGAGAACCTCGGGCTGCCGATGAGCGGGTTGATCCTGCGCACCCCCAGCGAGGTGCTGCGGGTGTGGCACTCCGACGACGGCGAGCTGCCGGCCGCCGACACCCAGGGCCTGCGCGACTTCTACCGGCAGGCGCCGGTCGCCCAGCAGCGCCTGCAGCTGGCGATCGACGGTGCCCCCGACCTGCGCCGGCGCGACCACCTGGCGCTGCTGTGGGCCGATGCCCGCACACCCGGCCGGGCGCCGGAACTGGTCCGGTTCGACCTCGTCCGTCCGCGCGATTGGGCCGGGCGGCGGGTGGACGTCGACTGGCGGGTGGGCCTGCTCGACCTCCTCGGCCGGCGCGCAGCCTGACCGGCCGGCGGTGGGCACCGCGACCGACACCCCGGCGGGGACCCCGCGCGGCACGTCCGTGAGCCCGGACACCACAATGTCCCGGTGCACAGAGGCAGGAACGTAGACCCCGGAATCGCGCGCTCGTGGCTGCTCGTCAACGGCGCCCGCACCGAGCTGTTCGACGAGGCGCACCAGTCGCGCGCCGACCAGATCGTGCTGGACATCGAGGACGCGGTCGACCCGGCCCGCAAGCCCGATGCCCGGGCCGACGTCGTCGAGTGGCTCTCCGCCCCCGGCAACCGGGCGTGGGTGCGGATCAACGACCACGCGACCCCCTTCTGGGCCGACGACGTCGCCGCGCTCGCCGGGCTCCCCGGTCTGGCCGGCGTCATGCTCGCCAAGACCGAGGCCGCCGAGCACGTCACCGAGACCTACGACCGGCTGGGTGGCGCCACCCCGGTGCTGGCGCTGGTCGAGTCGGCGCTGGGCATCGAGGAGGCCGTGCGGATCGCCTCGGCCCGCGGTGCGTTCCGGCTCGCCTTCGGCAGCGGTGACTACCGGCGCGACACCGGCACCAGCGCCGACGACCTGGCGATGGCCTACCCCCGCAGCCGCCTGGTCATCGCCAGCCGGGTCGGCGGCCTGCCCGGCCCGATCGACGGCCCCACGGTGGGCACCAGCCACCCGATCCTGCGCGAGCAGTCGGCGCTGACGGTCTCCCTGGGCCTCACCGGCAAGCTGTGCCTGCAGCTGGACCAGCTCCCGGTGATCAACGAGGTCATCAGCCCGGCGCCCTCGGACGTCGCCTGGGCCCGGGACTTCCTGGCCGACTTCGACGCCCGCGGCCAGGTCATCCGCGACGGCAGTGACCTCCCCCGCCTCGGCCGGGCCCGCAAGATCGAGAAGCTGGCCACCGCCTTCGGCGTCGAGCCCGCCTGACGAAGGACCCTCCTGCCCCCGCAGGAGGCCCCAACTGCGAACGGCCCCCTCCCGCACCGGGAGGGGGCCGTTCGCATCTCAGGCCCCGCGGACGGCGACGACCACGGTGGCTGCCAGGTCGTCGTCCTCGACCACCCGGCCGGTCAGCCCGGCGCCGGTGCACGCGGCCAGGGTCGCGGGAGCCTGCTGCCGGCCCGTCTCGATGAGCAGCGCACCACCGGGCGCCAGCCAGTCCGGCGCCCCCGCCGCCACCCGGCGCTGCACGTCCAGCCCGTCAGCCCCGCCGTCCAGCGCGGCCCGCGCCTCGTGGTCACGCGCCTCCGGCGGCATCAGGGCGATCGCCTCGGTGGGCACGTACGGCGCGTTGGCCACCAGGACGTCGACCCGGCCGCGCAGCGCGTCCGGCAGCGGCCCGTACAGGTCGCCCTCGTGGACCGGGCCCGGCACGTTGCGCCGCGCGCAGCGGACGGCGGCCGGGTCGAGGTCGGCGGCGTGCAGCTCGATCGAGGGGACCGCGGCCGCCACCGCCGCCCCCACCGCGCCGACCCCGCAGCACAGGTCCAGGACGACCGACCCCGGGCCGGCGAGGGCCACCGCCTCCCGCACCAGCAGCCGGGTGCGCTGCCGCGGCACGAACACCCCCGGCTCGACGGCGAGCCGCAGGCCGCAGAACTCCGCCCAGCCCAGCACCTGCTCCAGCGGCTCGCCCGACACCCGCCGCGCGACCAGACCGTCGAGCTCGGCAGCCGACGCGGCCTCGGCCAGCAGCAGCACCGCCTCTTCCTCGGCGAACACGCAGCCCGCCGCACGCAACCGGGCGACGACGGCAGGATCCGGGTCCGGGGACATCAGCGGCCAGTGTGCCGCCTGCTGACGGAACACGATCGCCCCGATACGGTGCCGCCATCACCGGCGGGCCGGGAGGGGTGGGCGTGGACCAGCGGCAGGACGGCTTCGCCGCCTTCGTGGCCGAGCACGAGCAGGAGCTGCGCGGGACCGCCCTGCTCCTCACCGGCGACCCCGTCGCCGCCGACGACCTGCTGGTGGCGGCCCTGGCCCGGACCCACCGCCGCTGGCGGCGGCTGGACGCACCGGCCGACGCCCTCGCCGACACCCGCGACGCGCTCCTCTCCGCCACGCTGGGCCGCACCCCCCTCCCCGCGACCGGTCGGGACGGCGTCCTCGTGGCAGGGCCGGCGGACGACCCCGACGACCGGTGGCTGGCGGCGCTCGCCGGGCTGGACCCGCGCGCCCGCGCGGTGACCGTGCTCCGGCTGCACGAGGGCCGGGACGAGGCCGAGGTCGCGACCCTGCTGGACTGCTCCATGGCCGAGGTGGGCGCCGCCCTGGCCGACGCGCTGGAGACGCTGGCGCCCCTGCTGGCGAGCGACCCGGCCGAGCCGGACACCGCGCCGGCACCGTCGGCTGCGGTGGCGCAGGACAGGCCGGTCCCGCACGACGTCACCGCCGACGCGACCCACCGTCGACCGGGGGTCTCCGTCGTCGTCACCGACCCCGCTGCGGTCTACCGCCGCCCGGGGACCTCCGTCGCCGATGGCACCGACCCTCATGCGACCCACCACCGACCGGGGACGACCGACGTCGTCACCGACCCCTACGCGGCCTACCGCCGCCCCGGTACCGCGGACGGCGTCGACGCCTCCGCGACGCATCGCCGACCGGATCCCGCCGACCCCTCCGCGATCTACCGCCGGCCGGGGACCCCAGCCGCCGACGGCGGTGCGATCCACCGCCCCCCGATCACCTCCGACGCCGCCACCGACCCCTACGCGATCTACCGCCGCCCGGGGACCCCGCCGCCCCCGCCCGTCCGGCCGCCGACGCCGCCGGCGCCGGTCGCCGTCCCGCCCTGCCAGGACGACGACCCGGACGCGATCTACCGGCGGCCGACGTGACCGGGGACGTCGCCCAGGCCGTGGCCGCCCGGCTGCACCAGCTCGCCGGGCGGGCACACCCGGTGGACGGCAGCACCGCGGCACGGGCCGTCGCCGTGGACCGTCGCCGCCGTCGGCGCGCTGGGCGCTGGGGCGCCGGCGTCCTCGCCGTCGTGCTGCTGGGCACCGGCGCCTCGCTCGCCCGCTCGGCGGTGACCGACCCGTCGACCGCAGCCCCGTCCCCGTCCCTGTCCCCGGCTCCCCGCACCAGCAGCTACGCCGCGCCGGCGCCCACGCTGTACGACTCCCCCGTCCGCGGTTCCCTCGCCGACGACGAGGAGTTCCTGGCCGCCATGGCGGCCACCCCCTGGACCGGTCCGGCGGGACCGGACGGCGAGATCGGGTACTGGGGTGGACCGACGCCGGACCTGGACACCAGCCGCGTGGTGTACGCCGCCGACGTCCCCGGGGGCCACCGGTGGGCCGTGGTGGTCGCCCGGTCCGGCACGGGCTGGGCCTGGGGGTGGTTCACCGGCGCACGGGGCGCGGAGCCTGCGGAGATGACCCTGGTCTTCGGCTCGATGCCACTCGGCTCCCGGGAGCGGCTCGCGCTGATCGACGCCTCGGCCGAGACGGGCACGCTCGTGGTGCTCGGCGAGCCCGGGCTGGAGGCCGAGTACTCCCCCAGCCTGGACCGGGCGCCCAGCGGCGAACTGGTGCGCGACTTCGACCCGTTGCCGATGATCGACGGGGTGCCGGTGGGCGTGGTCCCCGTCCCCGTGATCTGGAGCGCCGGGGAGGTACGGGTCATCGTCGGCGGTGTCGCCTCGGAGCCGCTGTTCCCGATGCTGGACGGGCAGCCGCCGTCCTGGCCGGAGTACCCGACCGGCCCGGTCGACAACGCCCTCGTCGCGCCCTGCCTGGAGTCGCTCGGGCTCCGCGTCGAGCTGCAGGAGAACGGCGCCTACCTGAACTACGAGGACCCGTCGTACTCCGACAGCAGCAGTGCGGAGCTGGCGGCCCGGGAGCACGAGATCGCCGCCTGCTTCCGCGCCGGCGAGGGTTGAGCCCGCTCAGGGCTGCCGGTACACCGCGTCCGGGACGTCGGTGACGAACATGTGCCCCGGGGCGTGGGTGATCGCGAACGGCGGGCGGGAGGCCATCAGCGCGGCCTGCGGCGTCACCCCGCACGCCCAGAACACCGGGACGTCGCCGTCCTCCGCCTCGACCGGGTCGCCGAAGTCGGGCCGGGCCAGGTCGGCGATGCCGAGCGCCGCCGGCGACCCGACGTGCACCGGCGCCCCGTGCACCTGCGGCATCCGGGCGGTCACCTGCACGGCGGTGGTCACCAGGTGCGCGGGCACCGGGCGCATCGACACCACGAGCGGCCCGGACAGCCGCCCGGCCGGCCGGCACTCCCGGTCGGTGCGGTACATCGACACGTTGCGGCCCTGCTCGATGTTGCGCACCGGCACCCCGGCGTCCAGCAGCGCGGTCTCGAAGCTGAAGCTGCAGCCGATCAGGAAGGCCACCAGGTCGTCGGTCCACAGACCGGTGACGTCGGTGGGCTCGTCGACCAGCTCGCCGTCCCGCCACACGCGGTAGCGCGGCAGGTCGGTGCGCAGGTCGGCGTCCGGGGCGAGCACGGTGCGGTACGAGCCGGCGTCGGTCACGTCCAGCAGCGGCACCGGCTGCGGGTTGCGCTGGCCGAACAGCAGCATGTCCCAGGCCCAGTCCCGGGGCAGGACGACGAGGTTCGCCTGGGTGTGCCCCGGCGCCCAGCCCGACGAGGGCACGGCGAGCCCGGCGCGGAACGAGGCCCGGGCGGCGGTGGGGTCGGCGGCGGGGACGAGGGTCACGAGCTCCTCCGGAGACGGTCGCGGTGGGCGGCGCGCAGCTCGGCCTCCGAGTCGTGCAGGTAGGCCTCGAGCTCCTTGGCGGCCTGCTCGACCTCCCCGGCGGTCAGCAGGTCCAGCAGCGCGCGGTTGCGGCTGACGTAGGGCTCGTGCAGCCGCTGCGGCACCGCGATGGCGGAGAAGGCGAGCCGCAGCTCGGCGAGCACGCGGGCCGTCGTCTCGTCGATCCGCCGGCTGCCGGCCAGCGCGACCAGGTGCTGGTGGAAGCGCATGTTCGCGGTGCCGGCCGCGACCCAGTCGCCGCGCCGGGCGGCGTCCTCCCCGGCGGCGACGGCGTCGTGCAGCGGCCGCAGCCGGACGGCGTCCAGGCCCTCCAGCCGCCGGACGACGTCGCACTCGATCGTCCGCCGCAGCCGGTACAGGTCGACCAGGTCGTCCTCGTCCAGCTCGGGCACGAAGACCCCGCGGTGCAGCCGGTGCACCAGCAGCCCCTCGTGGGTGAGCAGCCGGAACGCCTCGCGGAGGGTGTTCCGGCTGACGTGCAGCACCTCGACCAGCTGCTCCTCCGACAGCCGGGTGCCCGGCGGCAGGTCGCCCTCGATCACCCGGGAGCGCAGCAGCTCGGCCACCCGCTCGGCCGTGCTGGAGCGGTCGAAGCTGCGCACCTCGTGCGCCACGGTGCGCAACCAGGCGGTGTCCTCGGGCTCGGGCATGCCGTCATCCTGCCGTCTCCTGATGTGTCCGCGCAGTTAAATGTCGTCCGATCCCCTTGAGGGATTGTTCAACAACTCCCTAGGTTCGTCGGCCAAGGGCTCCTCCCACCGGCGCCCACCCCACCCGACCCGGGAGCAGCCATGGCCGCCGAACCGCACCGCACCCCCGCCGAGCCCTCCACCGCACCGAACGGGCGGCTGGCCACGAGCACCCGCTCCACCCTGCTCGGCGCGATGTTCCTGATGGCGACCTCGGCCATCGGCCCGGGGTTCATCACCCAGACGACCGCCTTCACCGTCCAGCTGGGCGCCGCGTTCGCCTTCGCGATCGTCATCTCGATCCTGATCGACATCGCGCTGCAGCTGAACGTCTGGCGGGTCATCGGCGTCAGCGGCCGGCGCGCGCAGGAGCTGGGCAACCTGGTCGCCCCCGGGCTCGGCTGGGTGATGGCCGCCTTCCTGCTGATCGGCGGGCTGGTGTTCAACATCGGCAACGTCAGCGGTGCGGGCCTGGGCACCAACGCCATGCTCGGCCTGGACCCGAAGCTCGGCGGGGCGCTGTCGGCGCTGATCGCCATCGGCATCTTCCTGAGCAAGCGGGCCGGGGTGGCGGTCGACCGGATCGTCGTCGTCCTCGGGCTGGTGATGATCGTGCTGACCAGCTACGTCGCGATCACCTCCGGGCCGCCGGTCGGCGAGGCACTGCGCAACGTCGTGCTGCCCGAGGACATCGACGTCCTGGCGATCACCACGCTGGTCGGCGGCACCATCGGCGGCTACATCGTCTACGCCGGCGCCCACCGGCTGCTGGACTCCGGCATCTCCGGCCCCGGCCGGGTCCGGGACATCACCCGCGGCTCGGTCACCGGCATCCTGATCACCGCCGTCATGCGGGTCGTGCTGTTCCTGGCGATCCTCGGCGTGGTCACCGGCGGCGCGGCCCTCGACCCGACCAACCAGGCGGCGTCGGCGTTCGAGCAGGCCGCCGGCGAGGTGGGCCTGCGGGTGTTCGGCATCGTGCTGTGGGCCGCGGCGATCACCAGCGTCATCGGCGCCTCCTACACCTCGGTCTCGTTCGTGACCTCCCGGACGACGACCTCCGATCGCACTCGCAGCCTGCTGGTGGTCGGCTTCATCGCGTTCACCTCGCTGGTCTACGTGCTGATCGGCACCGCACCCACCACGCTGCTGGTGTTCGCCGGGGCGTTCAACGGCCTGCTGCTGCCGATCGGGATCGCCGTCCTGCTCTGGGTGGCCACCCGCCGCACCGACCTGCTCAACGGCTACCGCTACCCGCGCTGGCTGCTGGTGATCGGCTGGGTCGCCTGGCTGCTGACCCTGTACCTGGCCGTCCGGTCGATCCAGCCCGTCATCGACCTGTTCTCCTGAGGAGGATGCACACCATGACGCCAGCACGCGTGGACCTCAACTCCGACCTCGGTGAGGGCTTCGGCCAGTGGACCCTCGGCGACGACGACGCCCTGCTGGGGCTGGTCACCAGCGCCAACGTCGCCTGCGGTTTCCACGCCAGTGACGCCACGATCATGCGGCGCGTCTGCGCCAGGGCCGTCGAGTCAGGGGTGGCCATCGGCGCCCAGGTCGGCTACCGCGACCTGCCCGGCTTCGGCCGCCGGTTCATCGACGTCGAGCCCGAGGCGCTGACCGCCGACGTCGTCTACCAGATCGGCGCGCTCGAGGCCTTCGCCCGGATCGCCGGCGACCGGGTGCGCTACGTCAAGCCGCACGGCGCGCTCTACAACGCGATCGTGCACCACGAGGAGCAGGCGGCCGCGGTGGTGGCCGCCGTCGTCGCCTACGACCGGACCTTGCCGGTGCTCGGCCTGCCCGGCTCGGCGTGGCTGCGGCTGGCCGGCGAGGCCGGGCTCACCGTGGTGCACGAGGCGTTCGCCGACCGCTCCTACACCCCGGAGGGCACGCTGGTCTCCCGGCGGCTGCCCGGCGCGGTGCTGCACGACCCGGCCGAGATCGCCGCCCGGTGCGTGGCGATGGCCGCCGGCGAACCGGTCCGGGACGTCGAGGGCGGCGAGCTCACGATCCGGCCGGACTCCATCTGCGTGCACGGCGACACCCAGGGCGCGGTGGAGATCGCCCGGCAGGTGCGCGCGGCGCTGACCACGGCGGGGGTCGAGCTGGCCCCCTTCGCCGGCTGATGCGCCTGCTCCCCAGCGGGAGCGCCGCCCTGCTGGTCGAGCTCGACGGGCTGGACGACGTCCTGGCGCTGTACGCCGCGCTCAGCGCCGAGCCGCCGCACGGGGTGGTGGACGTCGTCCCGGCCGCCCGCACGGTGCTGCTGATGACCGACCCGGCGGTCACCACGCTGGACGCGGTGGCCGACGCCGTCCGGGCGACGACGCCGCGGCCGGACGCGCAGGCCGTCGGCGACCGCATCGAGCTGCCGGTGCACTACGACGGCGCCGACCTGGCCGAGGCCGCCGAGCTGCTCGGCCTCACGCCGGAGGGGCTGGTCGAGCGGCACACCGGCGCGGAGTGGACGGTGGCCTTCTGCGGTTTCGCCCCCGGCTTCGGCTACCTCACCCAGCCCGGCGAGCAGTGGGACGTGCCCCGCCGGGCGAGCCCGCGCACCAAGGTGCCCCCGGGCTCGGTCGCGCTGGCCGGGGAGTTCAGCGGCGTCTACCCGCGCGAGTCCCCCGGCGGCTGGCAGCTGATCGGCCGCACCGACGTCGCGGTGTTCGACCTGCACCGCGAGCCCGCCGCGCTGCTGCGGCCGGGCACCCGGGTGCGGTTCGTGGTGGCCGGCCGATGAGCCTGACCGTGCTGGCCACCGGGCCGCTGACCACCGTGCAGGACCTCGGCCGCCCCGGGCAGGCCGCCCTGGGCATCGGCCGCTCCGGCGTCTGCGACCGGGCGTCGGCCGGGCTGGCCAACCGACTGGTCGGCAACCCCACCGACGCCGCGGTGCTGGAGGTGACCTTCGGCGGGCTCGCCGTCCGGGCCGAGGCCGACCTGCTGGTGGTCACCACCGGCGCCCGCTGCCCCGGCGCGCCGCACGCCGCGCCGACGGTGCTCCGCCGGGGGCAGGAGCTGCGGCTCGGCCCGCCGGCCAGCGGGCTGCGCAGCTACCTCGCGGTGCGCGGCGGCATCGACGTCCCGCCGGTGCTCGGCTCGCGGGCCACCGACCTGCTGGCCGGGCTGGGGCCGGCGGTGGTCGCCACCGGGGACGTGCTCCCGGTCGGCACCCCCGTCGACCCGGCTCCCGGCGTCGACCTCGCACCGGTGCCCGAGCCGGCCACCGGCGAGGTCGCGGTGGCCGTGCTGCCCGGGCCGCGGGCCGACTGGTTCGGCGACCCCGGCTGGGCCGCGCTCACCGGGCAGGCCTGGACGGTCACCAGCGAGAGCAACCGGGTCGGCCTGCGGCTGGATGGCGCGCCGCTGGAGCGGCTGCGCACCGGTGAGCTGCCCAGCGAGGGGATGGTCCGCGGGGCGCTGCAGGTGCCGCCGTCCGGGCTGCCGGTGCTGTTCCTCGCCGACCACCCGGTGACCGGCGGCTACCCGGTGATCGGGTACGTGAGCGACGCCGACGTCGACACCTGCGCCCAGCTGCGCCCCGGCCAGACCCTGCGGTTGCGCGCCCGCTGACCCGGCCCGCCGGGGTCCGGGTCGCTGCCGGACCGGCGCTGCCGCAGACTCACGCGGTGTTCGACGACGGGCTGGTGGAGCTGGGGAGGGCGTCCGGCGCGCACGGTGAGGTGGTCCTGCGCCGGCGCACGCACCCCGACGGCACCGCGGTGACCGAGCTGATCGTCGACGGCGTCTTCGCGATGGACGACGTGGACACCGCCACCGAGCGGGCGCTGGCCACCGAGGCGCTCGCCCGCTGCCCCGGCGAGCGGCTGCGGGTGCTGGTCGGCGGGCTCGGCCTGGGCTGGACCGCGGCCACCGCCCTGGCCGACCCCCGCGTCGCCGAGGTCGACGTCGCCGAACTGCAGGGCCCGCTGGTCGAGTGGGCCGGCCGGGGCCTGCTGCCGGTCCTGCCGGCGGACGACCCGCGGCTGGCGCTGCACGTCATCGACGTGGCCGACCACCTCGCCGCCTCCCCCGGCCGGTACGACGCCGCGCTGCTCGACGTGGACAACGGCCCGGGTTTCCTGGTGCACCGGACGAACGCCGGGCTCTACTCCCCGGCCGGCCTGACCACCGCGATCGCGGCCCTGCGGGTCGGCGGCGTCCTGGCCGTCTGGTCGAGCGACCCCGCGCCCCAGCTGGCCGACCGGCTCGCCGGGCTGCCCGGCGTCGCCGACGTCGAGCACCTGGCGCTGCCGGTCGAGCGGGACGGCCGCCGGTTCGACTACGCGATCGTGCTCGCCCGCCGCGCCGGAGCGCCCCGGTGACCGGCCGGGGCAGCGCCGAGGGCTCGCGGTCACCGCTGTGGGTCTGGCCGTCCGCGGCCGGGGTCGTCGCGGCGGGCGCCGCGCTCTGGCTGACCACCATCCGGCCCACCAGCGGCTGGCTGACGCACCTCTGGCCGGGTGACCAGAGCGCCGCCGACACCGTGTTCCAGGTCGTCGTCACGTCGGTGATCACGGTGACCACGCTGACCTTCAGCTTGACGGTGGTCGCCCTGCAACTGGCCTCGCAGCAGTTCTCCCCGCGGTTGCTGCGCGAGGTGACCCGGGACCGGGTCTGGAAGGGCGTGCTCGCCGTGCTCACGGCGGCGTTCGTCTACAGCATCGTGGCGATCCGCCAGCTCGACAGCACCTCACCGGTGCCGGTGGTCAGTGCCCTCGTCTCGATGCTGCTCGGCATCGCCGCGTTCGCTGCCGGGCTGACGTTCATCACCCACATGACCCGGCTGCTGCGGGTGGACACCCTCATGCTCAAGGTGCACGACGAGACCCGGACGGCGATCGCGAAGTTCTACCCCCGCCACGACGAGCCGCTCGACGACCCGGACCAGCTGGACCTGGACCCGGCACGGGGCGAGCTGGTGGCCGCGCCGCGGAGCGGGTACGTGCGCCGCGTCGACGTCGAGCGGCTGGTCCGGGCGGCTCGCCGGCACGACGCCGTCGTCCGGATCGAGACCCGGCCGGGCGACCACGTCGTGCAGCACACCCCGGTGGCGACGGTGTGGGCCTGCCGCGGTGGTGAGGTGGCCGGCGCGCTGGCCGGCGAGGTGCGGGCGGCCGTCGACCTGGGGTACGAGCGCACCCTCGACCAGGACGCCGGGTTCGGGTTCCGCCAGCTGGCGGACATCGCGGTCAAGGCCGTCTCCCCGGCGATCAACGACCCGGTCACCGCGAGCACCGCGCTGGGCCACATGGGCGACCTGCTGACCCTTGTCGTGGGCTCGCACACGGGACCGACGCTGCACCGGGACGCCGACGGCGCCGGCCGGGCGATCGTCCCCGACCGGGACCTGCGCTACTACCTGGAGCTGTGCTGCGGGCAGCTGCGCCGGTACGGCGGCAGCGAGCCCAGCGTCCTCGGCTCGGTCCTGCAGATGCTCCGCGACGTCGCGGTCTCCTGCCGGGACGACGCCCAGCGGGCCGAGGTGCGCCGCGCGGCCGACGAGACCCTGGCGCAGCTGCCCGAGCAGGCGGCCGGGGCCGACGCCGAGGCGGTGCGGGACATGCGCCGCCGGGTCGAGCTGGCGTTGACCGGGGAACTCGTCGCCGCCTTCGCCGACCGGGCCGGCGAGACCCGCTCGATGTGACCGGTCAGCCCTCGCGGGGCGGTCAGCCGTCCTCGCGGGGCGGTGCCGGGTAGGCCGACCGTCCCCGCAGCCGGGCGTTGACCGCGGTGACCAGCGGCACCAGGACGACGCCGTCCCGGGCCATCCGCGCACGCAGCTGCCGCCGGTGGGTCAGCACCCCGACCAGGCCGATCGCCCAGAAGACGTACTGCACCGCGAACGCCGCCCGGAACGCGTCCAGCGAGTAGTCCGTGGAGCTGCCGGGGGTCATCGCGTCCAGCACGAAGCCGATCGCCAGCACGGTGCACAGCGAGGCGAAGAACCCGCCGACGTTGACGAAGCCGGTGGCGCTGCCCGACCGCTCGACCGGGTTCTCGGTGCGGGCGTAGTCGAAGCCGATCATCGACCCGGGGCCGTTGGTGCCCAGCACGACCACCAGCACGACCAGCAGCCACATCGGTGCGGGGCCCGGCCACAGCAGCACGACCGTCCAGACCGCCGCCGTGGCGGTGAGGATGCCGAAGACCAGGTTGGACCGGCGCAGCGGCCACTGCCCGACCAGCCGGCCCAGCAGCGGCCCGAAGCCCATGCCGACCAGCACCAGCAGGGTCAGCAGCCCGGCCGCCGTCGCCGGCGCCAGCCCCTGGCCCACGGTCAGGAACGGGTAGCCCCACAGCAGCGCGAAGACGGTGCCGGAGAACTGGGTGACCAGGTGCGTGTAGAGGCCGATCCGGGTGCCCGGCTCCCGCCAAGCGGCGGCCAGGTTCGCCCGGACGGCGGCCATCCCGGCGACCGTCGGGGCCGGCGTGCCGGGCGGGGCGTCGCGCAGCGCGACCAGCACCAGGACGCCGACCAGCACGCTGACCGCCGCGGCCCCCAGGAAGGTGGGCGTCCAGCCGGCGCTGTGCAGCAGCGCGACCAGCGGGTAGGCGGCCACGATCTGGCCCACCTGCCCGAGGATGCCGGTGAGCTGGGTGACCACCGGGACGGTGCGCCCGGGGAACCACAGCGGCACCAGCCGGAGCACGCTGATGAAGGTCATCGCGTCACCGGCGCCCACCAGCACCCGGGCCGCGACGGCGGTCGGCACGTCGCTGGCCAGCGCCAGCACCAACTGCCCGACCGCCATGGTCAGCGCACCGGCGACGATCATCCGGCGGGAGCCGAACCGGTCCAGCAGCACGCCGACCGGCACCTGCAGCCCCGCGTAGACGGCCAGCTGGAGCACCAGGAACAGCGAGATCGCCGACGCGCCGGCGGAGAACCGCTCCTGCGCCTCGATGCCGGCGACACCCAGGGACGCCCGGTGGAAGATCGCGACCGCGTAGGCCACCAGGCCGATCAGCCAGATCACGTAGGCGCGGGACGGCGTCCGGACAGCTGGCTGGGTCACGTACAGGGACGACGCCGTCCCGCCGCCCGTCCTTCCCGGATCGGGCTGTGCACTTGCTCACCCGGAGTCCGGGCGGGGCTCACCCGGTCGGTGCTCACCCCGCCAGGATGGCCCACCCGTGCGCCGGGAGCGAGACGGCCGCGCGGTCGGTGCCCGGCTGCCGGACGGTGCCCACGCCGGCGAGCAGCTCCCCCGCGCCAGCGGCCGGCACCGTCGCCTCGCCGTCGGCCAGGTTGAGGGCGACGACCAGCCGCTGCCCGTCCCCGGCGACCGCGTAGCTGAGCTGGCGGTTGTCCCGGTGCAGCGGCGTGCTGCGGGCGGTGTGCAGCCAGCGGTGCCGCCGGCGCAGCCCGATCAGCTCCTGGTGCAGCCTCCGGGTGGGCTCGCCGAAGGGCGCCAGCTCCGCCGGGGAGCCCGGGAAGGGCGGCCGGACGGCGTCGTCCCCGCCGGCCCGGTCCTCCTTGACCCCGGTGAACGCCTGCTCGTCGCCGGCGTAGACCGACGGCGTGCCGCCCACGGTGAACAGCACCACCAGCGCGTGCGGCAGGTGCGCGGCGTCGTCCAGCCGGCTGGCGATCCGGGTGACGTCGTGGTTGCCGACGAAGGTCAGCGGCACGAACGTGTCCAGGAACCCGTCGTGCCGGCCCAGCGCGTGCGCCAGCTCGTGCAGGTTGCCGTCGTTGAGCGAGCTCCAGATCGCCTTCCACAGCTCGTACTGGGTGACCGCGTCCATCCCCGACTCCCGCACCACCTGCGCGTAGTCGCCGTGGATGACCTCGCCGACGACGTAGGCGTCGGGGTGCCGCTCGCGCACCCGGGGCAGCACGGTGGCCCAGAACGAGCTCGGGACGGCGTAGGCGGCGTCCAGCCGCCAGCCGTCGGCGCCGCGGTCCAGCCAGTGCGTCATCACCTCGGCCACCTGGTCGGCGACCGCCGGCGCGGAGTGGTCCAGGGCGACCAGCTGGCCGTGGCCCTCGAAGGTGTCGTAGTCGGGCTCGGCACCGGGGCCGTGCGGCCAGCGCAGCCGGAACCAGTCGGCGGTCGGGGCGTCCGGCCCCTGCTCCAGCACCGCCCGGAAGGCCGGGTGGTCACGGCCGACGTGGTTGAAGACGCCGTCCAGCAGCACCCGCAGGCCACGGTCGTGCGCGGCCGCGACCAGCGCGTCGAAGTCCGCGTCGTCGCCCAGCCGGGGGTCGATGCGCAGGTGGTCGACGGTGTCGTAGCCGTGCGTGCTGGAGGCGAACACCGGACCCAGGGCCAGGCCGTTGGCGCCCAGCTCGACGGCGTAGTCCAGCCAGGCGGTGATCCGGTCGAGCCGGTGCGCCACGACGTCGGTCGCCTCCCGCTCCGCGCCCACGAAGCCCAGCGGGTAGACGTGCCACCACACCGCGTCCTGCACCCAGTCCGGCATCCCGCTCCCTCGTGATCGACCTGCACCAGCACCGGCGACGCTACCCACCGGCCGGTGCCGGTCGGCCGCTGGGCGGAAGCGGCACCCCCACCCGGGTGCAGACCGCAACTACCGTCGTCGGCGTGAGCGCTCCTCCCGCGTCGCCGGCCCGGCCGGCCCTCGTGCCGGTGCTGATCTACCTGGCCATGCTGGTCGCGGTCATCAGCAGCCTGGGCGCGCCCCTGGTGCCGGCCATCGCCGCGGCCAACGACGTCTCGGTCACCAGCGCGCAGTGGGCGCTGACGATCACCCTGGTGGTCGGTGCGGTGGCCACGCCGGTGATCGGGCGGCTCGGCGACGGCCGGCACCGGCGCACCGTGGTGCTCGTCGTCCTCACGGTGGTGCTGCTGGGCAACGTGCTCGCCGCCCTGCCGCTGGGCCTGGGCTGGCTGGTCGCCGGCCGCGGGCTGCAGGGGCTCGGCCTCGGGTTGACCCCGCTGGCGATCGCCACCGCCCGCACCGCGCTGACCGGGGAGCGGTCCCGGACGACGGTCGCCGCGCTGTCGGTGACCGTCGCCGCGGGCGTCGGGCTGGGCTACCCGCTGACCGGGGCCATCGCCGAGGTCGGCGGGGTGCACGCCGCCTTCTGGTTCGGCGCCGGGGCCAGCGTGCTCGCCCTGGCCGCCGCCGCACTGGTGTACCCGCCCTCGCCGGACGTGCCGCCCCGGCGGCTCGACGTCGCCGGTGCGGTGCTGCTCGGGATCGCCCTGTCCACCGGCCTGCTGGCCCTCGGCGAGGCCGGCACCTGGGGCTGGACCTCCCCCTCGGTCCTCGGGCTGGCCGCCGTCGCCGTCCTCGCGCTGGCCGCCTGGGTGTGCTGGCAGCTGCGCGCCGCGGCCCCGCTGGTCGACCTCCGGCTGGCCCGCGGCCGGGTCCCGGCGACCGCGCACGGCGCCGCCCTGCTCGTCGGCCTGGCCAACTACCTGCTGTTGTCCTCGGTGCCCCGGCTGGCGCAGACCCCGGAGTCCTCCGGCTACGGCTTCGGCACCTCGATCGTGGTCGCCGGGCTGGTCCTGCTGCCGTTCTCGGTCGCCAGCTTCCTGGCCAGCCGGGTGGGCCGGCCGCTGGACCGGGCCGCCGGGCCGCGGGTGGTGCTGCCGGTGGGCGCCCTCGTGCTCCTGCTCGGCACGGTGCTGTTCGGCCTGGTCCGCGACGAGCTGTGGCAGCTGTTCGTGGCCATGGCGGTGGCCGGCTTCGGCGTGGGCCTCACCTTCGCCGCGCTGCCCGGGCTGATCGTCGGCGCCGTGCCGGCCGGGGAGACCGGCAGCGCGATGAGCCTGAACCAGGTGCTCCGCTACGTCGGGTTCGCGCTGGGCAGCGCGCTGAGCGCCACGGTGCTGGAGGCGCTCACCCCCGCCGGTGCGGATTTGCCGCCGTCCAGCGGCTACACCGCGCTGGCCGCCGTGGGCTGCGCGGCGTGCCTGGCGCTGGCGGTGCTCACGGCCCTGCTGCCCCGCCGCGCCGGGGGCCCACCGCCCCCGGCGCCGTCCTCCCCGGCCACCTCCCCCGCCTCCTCCGCCGCCGAGTGAGCGGTCCCGGGCGGAGCCGCCGCCCCCGGCGACCGGGACCGCGCACCGGGCGTCAGGCCGGCTGCAGCTCCTCCGCCGCCGGCTCCGGCTCCCGGGCGGCCGCGCGCTTGGCCGCCCGCCGCTCGCGGCGGGTCTCCAGCGAGGTGTAGAGCACCGGCACCAGCAGCAGGGTGAGCAACGTGGAGCTGATCAGCCCGCCGATCACCACCAGGGCCAGCGGCTGGGAGATGAACACCCCGCCGCCGGTGAGCCCGACGGCCATCGGGGTCAGCGCCAGCACCGTCGCCGCCGCGGTCATCACGATCGGCCGCAGCCGCTGCCGGGCCCCCTCGCCGACCGCCTCGGCCAGCGGCAGCCCCTGCTCGCGGTACTGGTTGACCAGGTCGATGAGGACGATCGCGTTGGTCACCACGATGCCGATCAGCATCAGCACGCCGATCAGCGCCGGCACGCCCAGCGGGGTGCCGGTGACCAGCAGCATCAGCAGCGCACCGGTCGCAGCGAACGGCACCGAGACGAGCAGGATGAACGGCTGGGCGAGGCTGCGGAAGGTCGCCACCATCACCAGGTAGACGATCACCACCGCGATCACCAGCGCCAGGCCCAGGTCGGCGAAGGCCTCGCCCTGGTCGGCGGCGACGCCGCCGACCGACACCTCGGCGCCGGCCGGCAGGTCCAGACCGTCGATCGCCGCCTGCAGCTCGGCGGTGAGGGCGCCCAGGTCGGTGCCCGCCGGGGTCGCCGAGACCGTCGCGCTGCGCTCGCCGTCCACCCGGGTGATCGAGCTCGGCGCCTGCACCTCCTCGATCGTCGCCAGCTGGGTCAGCGGCACCGGGCCCCCGGCCGTCGGCAGGACGACCGCGCGGAGCTGCGCCACCGTCTGCGGGGCCTGCACCGGGTCCAGGTAGACCGGGGTGCTCGCGTCGTCGACGTCGATCTCCCCCAGCGGGACGGCGTTGGTCAGCCCGGCCAGGGTGCGGGTCACCTGCGCCTCGGTCAGCCCGGCCTGGGCCGCTGCCAGCGGGTCGACGTCCACCTGCACCACCGGCAGCCCGGCGGACAGGTCGTTGGTCACGTCGGTGGCCCCGGGCACCCCGGACACCGCCTGCTGCACCTGGTCGGCGGCCTCGGCCAGCACGTCGGCGTCGGCGGCCTGGACCAGCACGTCGACCGTCGAGCTGCCGAACCCGGAGCCGGCCGCCGCCACGGTCACCTCGCCGACGTCGGGGAGCTCCTCGGCGACCGTGCGGATCTCCGCGCGGGTCTGCTCCGGGTCGCCGTCCTCGGCCAGGGTGAGCGAGAACGTCGCCGTGGGCGTGCCGCCGCCCCCGCTGAAGGCGGCGAACCCGCCGGCCGAGCCGACGGTGGTCTGCACGGTCTGCACCCCGGCCACCTCGCCGAGCGCCTCCTCGAGCGCCCGGGCCCGCTCGTCCTGCGCCGCCAGGCTGGTACCGGCCGGGTAGGCGGCGGTGACGGTGACGGTGTCCTCGCCGGCGTCGCCGATGAAGTTGGTCTGCAGCAGCGGGGTGAGCGCCAGGGTGCCGACGAAGACGACGAGCGCGCCGGCGACGGTCCACCGGCGGTGCGCCAGCACTCCGCGCAGCGCCGGCACGTACAGCCGCTGCAGCCAGGTGCGGCGCTCGGCCGCCTCGGCCGCCTCCCGGTCGCGGGCCAGCTCGGCGGTGTCCTCGCGGTCGGTCTCCGGTGCCGTGAGGAACGCCGAGGCGATCACCGGGACGATGGTCAGCGAGACGACCAGGGAGGCGAGCAGGGCGATCGCGACGGTGAGCGCGAACGGCCGGAACAGCTCGCCGACCAGGCCCCCGACCAGTGCGATCGGCAGGAAGACCGCCGCGGTGGCGATGGTCGAGGAGGTGATCGCCCCGGCCACCTCGCGGACCCCGCCGAGGATCGCCCGGGTGCGGGCCTCGCCGTAGGACAGGTGCCGCTTGATGTTCTCGATGACCACGATCGAGTCGTCGACCACGCGGCCGATCGAGACGGTCAGCGCGCCCAGGGTGAGGATGTTCAGCGAGAAACCGGCCACCTGGAGGCCGATGAAGGTGACGCACAGCGACACCGGGATCGAGACCGCCGAGATCAGCGTGGAGCGCACCGAGCCCAGGAACACCAGGATCACGATCAGGGCGAACAGCAGCCCGAGCCCGCCCTCGGTGGCCAGGCCCTCGATCGACTCCTCGATGAAGGGCGCCTGGTCGAACACGACGGCGACCGTGCTGCCCTCGCCCAGCAGCTCGCGCACCTGCGGGAGCAGGTCCGCCACGGCGTGCGAGATGTCGACGGTGTTGCCGTCGGGGGTCTGGGTCAGCCCGACCGAGAGCGCCGGCTGGCCGTCGACCCGGGAGTAGGACGTCGCCGGTGCCGCACCGAGCTCGACCGTCGCGACCTCGCCGAGCGTGGTGACCGCACCGCCGGCGCCGGTCAGCGGGAGCGCGCGGAGCTCCTCGACCGAGGTGAGCCGGTCCCCGGCCTGCACGGAGAGCGCCTGCTCGCCCTCGGTCACCGTGCCGGCGGGCAGCACCACGCCGTTCTCCTCCAGCACGGTGGTCACCGCGGCCGGGCTGACCCCGGCCGCCGCGAGCGCGGCCGGGTCGAGGGTGACCTGCACCCGGGGCTCGCTGGCTCCGGTGACGGTCACGTCGCGGACGCCCTCGACCTGCTCGAACAGCGGGACGACGGCGGCGTCGATGCGGTCGGACAGCGCGGCGGTGTCACCCGGCGCGGCGATCGCCAGCTGCACGACCGGGAGGTCGGCCAGCGACCCGGCGAGCACCTGGGGCTCGACGTCGGCGGGGAGCTGGGCCTGCACCCTGCTGACCGCGGTCTGCAGCGCGGCGGTGGCCCGGTCCAGGTCGGAGCCGTACTCCAGCTCCACGGTGACCGTCGCCAGCCCGGTGCTGGCGGTCGAGGTGGTGGCGACCACGCCGTCCACGGTGCCGATGGCCTGCTCCAGTGGCTGCACCACCTGGCGCGCCACCACGTCGGGCGAGGCGCCCGGCTGGGCGGCGACGACGGCCGCGGCGGGGATCTGCAGGCTGGGGATGAGCTCCTGCTTCAGCGAGCCCGCCGAGATCAGCCCGAACACCAGCACGGCGACGGTGGACAGGGCCACCAGGGCGCGGTTGCGCAGGGACAGGACGGCGAGACGGGACACGCGTTCCTCCACGGCCGGAGCCGGTGACGGGAGTGGACCCGGTCAGCTTGCCCCGAGTACTTAGCGTCGAGCAAACTACCCGTCCCGGCCCACGCCCGTCAGGAGGAGGCGACGATGACCACCGAGGCCCCCCTGCCACACCCGGAGGACGTGCCCGACGACTGGCCCGAGGGGTGGCGGGACCTCCCCGCCGAGGTGCTGGCGGTCCTCTGCCTGGGTGCGGAGATCGGCGACTACGGCATGCGCCACCGTCTCGGCCCGCTGCTGGACACCCCGCTCACCGTGCAGCAGCTGCGCGGGCTCACCTTCCTGGTCATCGAGGGGGCGACGACGCCGCTGCGCCTCAGCGAGCTGCTCGGGGTCAGCGCGGCCACCACGACCGGGCTGGTCGACCGGCTGGTCCGCGCCGACATGGTCGAGCGGACGCCGGACAGCCGGGACGGCCGGGGCCGCGTGCTCACCCCCACCCGGGCCGGGGTCCGGGTGGTCCGGCGGCTGATGGCCTCGGACGTGGAGACCGACGCCGCCGTCCTGCAGGCGCTGCGCCCGGCCGAGCTGGCCGCGCTGCGGCAGGGTCTCGCCGGCGTCCTGCGGGTCCTGCGCGACCAGGGCGACTGACCCCGCCGGCTCAGGCGGTCCGGCCCTCCAGCAGCGCGGTCATCTCGGGCAGGTCGAAGAACTGGGCCGTGGCGCGGGCACTGGGCTGCCCGTCGTCGGGGTCCGCGCCGGCGGCGAGCAGGCTGCGCACCGTCTCCGCCGACTGCTTGAAGACGGCGGCGGCCAGCGCCGTCTGGCCCCGGTCGTTGGCCCGGGTGTGGTCGGCCCCCCGCTCCAGCAGGGCGGCGACCGTGGAGGCGCGGCCCTGGTAGGCGGAGAGGATGAGCAGCGTGTCGCCCTTGTCGTTGGTCAGGTTGGCCGGCACGCCGGCGTCGAGGTAGGCCACCAGCTGGTCGGTGTCGCCCTCGCGCGCCAGGTCGAAGACCTTCGCGGCCAGGGCGATGACGCCGGGGTCGATGGGCTGCGGGGACGGCTCCGGGTCGGTCACGGCACCGAGGGTAGGAGCCCGGCACCGCGACCCGGCCGGCAGCTCAGGCGCGGCTCACCCGATCGGTGAGGGCGAGCACGTGCCGCCAGGCGTCCTGGCAGGCCTCGGCCCACTCGTCGAACGACCGGTCGAAGAAGGAGTGCGGCGCCCCGTCGTAGACGACCTCGTCGACGTCGGCGCCGGCCGCGCGCATCCGGGCGGCCAGCTGCCGCTGCTCCGCGACCGGGGTGGCGCTGTCCGCACCGGCGATGATCATCACCACGGGCCTGCGGGCCCCGTCCGCGGCGTCACCCACCAGGCTCGGGCGACCGTAGAAGCCGGCACTGCCGGCCAGGTCGAGGCCGCCGGCCGACTGCCGCCAGGCGTGGCTGCCGCCGAAGCAGAACCCCACGGTCACCACCGGCAGCGCCGGGTCCGTGCGGCTGCGCAGGTACTCGATCCCCGCGGCGGTGTCCGCGTCGACCCCGGCCGGCGTGGTCTGCGGGATGTGCGCCTGCCAGTCGAAGTCCTCCTCGCGGGTGCCGTCCTCGGCGATCCCCGCGGTGCGGCCGAACCAGTCGATGGCCACCGCCGCCAGCCCGGCCTCGGCGAACCGCTCGGCGAGGGCGACGTAGTACGGGTGCAGGCCACGGACGTCGGGCAGCAGGACGACCCCGGCGCGCGGTGGGGTCGCCGGCGCGGCGTAGGCGGCGGAGAACCGGGTGCCGTCGGCCGCGGTCAGCGTGAGGGTGCCCCGCTCGGCGACCGCCCCGACGGTGGGCGGGGCGGGCGGGCGGCTGTCGTGGTCATGACACATGCCGACGTGTCTACCGCCGGCCCGCCCGCCGCGCAGCGGCAGCTCAGCCCTGGCGGTCCCCCGCCCCGCTGTCGTCGCCCCCGCCGTCGTCACCGTTGCCGCCGTCGGCAGCGGAGTCCGGTGCGGACGGGTCGCCACCGAAGACGCTCGCAGCCACGTCCCGGCGGACCTCGGTGACCCAGTCGTGCTGGCGGTTGGCCTGCCGGATCAGCCGGTCGAGCAGGTCGGCGTCGATCCGGCTGTCGACGGTGGCGGCGATGCGCAGGGTCTCGAAGCCGCTGCGCTTGCCCCGCACGGCAGAGGCGAGGAACTCGAACTCGACCAGGTCGCTGGACGGGGACCGGGTGAGCAGGTGCCCGTTCAGCTTCGCCCGGCTCGCCTTCTCGGCGACCCAGGTGGCCACCTGCTTGTACTGGCGCACCGGGAAGTCCAGGGCCTGCGCGATCCCGGTGATCGCGGCCTTCTCCTCGCGCAGCTCGTCGAGCAGCTGGCGGAGGGGCTGCTCGCGGTCGGTCCCGCGGTGCACGCCGATCATCCGGGAGACGAGCTCGATCCCCCCGGCGGCCGCGGCGAGGTGGTCGTTGACGTAGACGGCCAGCAGCTCCGGGTGGGACACGGAACCGGTCGGCACCGGGGCTTGGGTCACGGGTTCTCCTCGCAGGCATGGGCCGGTCTCCGGCCTCCCCATCATGTCCGGTGACCACCCGTTCGACACCCGCCCCCCTCGATGGAGGGGTCAGCGGCGGTTCCGCCGGTTCCAGCTCGTCCACGAGTTGTCCCGCACGAAGGGGCTGACCACCTCGGCGTCCCGGCGCCCCTCCCGGACCTCGCGCCAGACGTCGGAGTGGTGCAGCGACCGGGACCCGCGGCGCCGGGCCGAGTGGTCCATCCACCAGGACACCGCGAGCAGGACGGTGAGCACGACGCCGATCGCGACCCAGAAGACCATGGCTCATCGTGGCGGACGCCCCACCTCCGCGCCACGATCGTCCGGATATCACTTGTGAGATAGCGTGACCCGCGATGACGCTGACCGAGGACACCACGACCCAGTCCCTGCGCCAGATCGGTGCCCTCGTCCGGGACGCCCGGCGGCACCACGGCCTCACCCAGCTCCAGCTGGCCGAGCGGCTGGGCACCAGCCAGAGCGCCATCGCCCGGATCGAGCAGGGCAACCAGAACCTCACCCTCGAGCTGCTGGGCCGGCTGTCGGCCGCGCTGGACAGCGAGCTGATCAGCGTCGGCCGCAGCGGCCCCACCCACCTGCGGGTCCGCGGTGGCACGCCCCTGTCGGGCAGCGTCACGGTGAAGTCGTCCAAGAATGCGGCCGTGGCGCTGCTGTGCGCCGCACTGCTCAACCGCGGCCGGACGACGCTGCGCAACGTCTCCCGCATCGTCGAGGTCGACCGGATCCTCGACGTGCTCACCTCGATCGGCGTCTCGGCCTCCTGGGACGCCGCCGGCCGGGACCTCACCCTCGTCGTCCCCGAGCAGCTCGACCTGTCCGCGATCGACGCCGACGCGGCCCGGCGCACCCGCAGCATCATCATGTTCCTGGGGCCGCTGCTGCACCGGGCCGAGGACTTCCGGCTGCCCTACGCCGGCGGCTGCGACCTCGGCACCCGCACCGTCGAGCCGCACATGATCGCGCTGCGCCCCTTCGGTCTGGAGGTCGAGGCGCACGCCGGGGAGTACCGGGCGACCGTCGCCCCGCCGGTGGCCCGGGACCGGACGATCGTGCTGACCGAGCGCGGGGACACCGTGACGGAGAACGCCCTGCTGGCCGCCGCCCGCCACGACGGGACGACGACCATCCGCAACGCCAGCCCGAACTACATGGTCCAGGACCTCTGCCTGTACCTGGAGCTGCTGGGCGTGCGCATCGAGGGCTTCGGGTCCACCACCCTGGTGGTCACCGGCAAGCCGGTGCTCGACGCCGACGTCGACTACCCGCTGTCGGAGGACCCGGTCGAGGCGATGAGCCTGCTGACCGCCGGGATCGTGACCTCCTCGGAGCTGACCGTGCGCCGGGCCCCGATCGAGTTCCTGGAGATCGAGCTGGCCATCCTCGCCGAGATGGGCCTGTCCTTCGACCTGTCAGCGGAGTACCCGGCCGACAACGGCCGCACCCGGCTGGTCGACATCACCCTCCACCCCTCGCAGCTGCGGGCGCCCATCGACAAGGTGCACCCGATGCCCTTCCCGGGGCTGAACATCGACAACCTGCCGTTCTTCGCGGTGATCGCGGCGACGGCCACCGGCAGCACGCTGATCCACGACTGGGTCTACGACAACCGGGCGATCCACCTCTCCGACCTGACCCGGCTGGGCGCCGACGTGCGGCTGCTCGACCCGCACCGGGTGCTGGTGGAGGGGCCGACGCGCTGGTCGGCGGCGGAGATCGTCTGCCCGCCGGCGTTGCGCCCGGCGGTCTGCATCCTGCTGGCGATGCTGGCCGCCAAGGGCGACTCGGTGCTGCGCAACGTCGACATCATCGCCCGCGGCTACGAGCAGCTCTACGAACGCCTGGTCGAGATGGGCGCGCAGATCGAGACCTTCTCGGACTGATCGAAGGACCCCCGTGCCCCCCACCACTCGCAAGCTCGCGGCGGGGCCCTGCACGGGGGCCGAAGGACGGCTACACGCTCAGGAGCTGGGCGACGCCGACGCAGGCCAGGGCCCACAGGCCGCTGGCCAGCGTGCCGATGATGAACCGCTCGGACGCCACCGGGGCCTTCAGCTCGTTGAACCGCCCCAGCCCCTTCACCGCGATCAGCACGGCGAGCCCCTCGGCGAACCCGGCGAGCACGGTGACCGCGATGGCGGTCCGCTCCAGCACGCCGATCCAGGCGCCGCCGCGGAGCACCTCCGGGTCCGAGGCGCGACGCCGTCCCGGCACGCGGTCCGGGTCGGCGGCCCGGAGGACGGCGGTGGCCACCGGGCCCCCGCCCAGCGCGGCGGACGCGACCGCCAGCAGCTGGCCGGCGACCGCCACCTCGTCACCCACCCGGCCCGCCCGCCAGGCCAGCGCGGCCGCCGCGGCCAGCAGCAGCACCAGCGCCACTCCCCCGAACCGGCTGCCCCGCCGGTCGGTGTGCGGGGTCAGCGCGGCGCCGACCACCGCCAGCACGCCGAGCACGACCAGCGCAGCGACGCTCATCCGGCCGCCCGGGCCAGCAGGCGGGCCGCCGCGGGGTGCAGGTCCCGCTCGACGTCCCACAGGCCCGCTGCCAGCCGCTGCCCCACCGCCTGGCGGGTGACCCCCAGCTCGGTGGCCGCCTCGGCCTGCGTGCGCCCGGCCTCCACCAGCTCGATCGCCTCCCAGGCCTGGTCACTGCGCCGCTCGACCAGCGCGGCCAGCGCGGTCAGCACCGCCTGCGCATCCGCCGCCGGCTCGGGAGCCACCCCCCGCACGGCGAGCCGGACGGGCCGGCGCTTGGCCGCCTCGACAGCGGCGCGGGCCGCGACGAACGCCGGGCCGGCACCCGCCCGGGTGCTCGCCGGGAGCGGCGTGTGCACCGGGCCGGCCCCGATCCCGACGCTCCACCCGCCGTCGCGCACCAGCCGGCGGACGACGGCGACCACGACGGCCGGGTCGTCGAGCAGGCCCTGGACCTCGTCACCCACGGTGCGCTCGAAGCGCAGGACGGCGGGCACCCCGCCGAGCGCGGACAGCACCTCGGGCACCCGGTCCGGGGAGCTCCGGCTGTCCCGCTGGTCGACCGTCAGCACGTAGGGCATGACGCAAGTTCAGCACCTTGCGCAGCCCAAGGCAAGCTCATGCCCTTGTTGAACTGACCGGACCGTCGCGCCAGGTCAGGACGACGCCGGCGGGAAGCCCCCGGTGGCCACCGGCCCCCAGCGTTCGATGGTGACCCGCAGCAGCGACTTGCCCTGGCGCTGCATCGCCGCGCGGTACTCGTCCCAGTCGGGGTGCTCGCCGCTGATCGACCGGAAGTAGTCGACCAGCGGGTCGAGGGCGGCGGGCAGGTCGAGCACCTCCGCCTGGCCGTCCACCTGCACCCAGGCGCCGTCGAAGTCGTCGGAGAGCACGCAGAGCGAGACCCGGGGGTCACGCCGGGCGTTGACCGCCTTGGCCCGCTGCGGGTACGTGGAGACCACGACCCGCCCCTGGTCGTCGATGCCACAGGTCACCGGGGACATCTGCGGGCTCCCGTCGCTGCGGCGGGTGAGCAGGAGGGCCTTGTGCCGGGGGCGGAGGAAGGCGAGCAGCTCCTCGCGGTCGACCCGGTCGGCGGTGGCGGTCTTCGGCATGCCGGGAACCTACGACGCGCCTCCGACGATCCGCGCGGTGACGGGCGGGACGCCGCACAGATCACGTCCTGTCGCCCGGTGGGACCCGCGCGGGTGTGTTGGGATCACCACATGCCCGACGAACGCCCCGCCGACGCCGCAGCCGAGACCGACGAGGGGCACGGCCAGGACACCGGCGCCCGCCGGGCCGACATCAGCGCCAGCACCGACACCAGCACGGGCACCGACGAGCACGAGATGGCCACCACCCGGGCGCCGGCCCCCGGGCCCGAGCGCGCCCGGCGGCTGCAGGCCGCCACCCGGCGGGTGGCCGTCCTGTCGGCCGAGCTGATCCTCATCGTCATCGCCCTGATCATCGTCGGGCGGCTCATCGGCGAGCTGTGGGTGGTCCTGCTCCCCGTCGTCCTCGGGCTGCTCTTCACCACCGTGCTCTGGCCGCTCGTCCGCTTCCTCCGCCACCACTCCTGGCCACCGGCGCTGGCGTCGCTGGTCGTCCTGCTGCTCTTCCTGGGCGCGTTCGGCGGCATCATCGCCGTCATCGCGCCCCAGGTGGTCGGGCAGGTCGAGGAGGTCGCCGACGGCGTGACCCAGGGCCTGGAGCAGGTGCAGGACTACCTGGCCGGTCCGCCGTTCAACATCGACGACCAGCAGGTCGGCAACGCCGTCGACTCGATCATCAACTCGGTGCAGAGCAACGCCCAGAACATCGCCGGCTACGCCGTGACCACGGCGACCACGATCGGCGGGCTGCTGATCAACGTCCTCCTGGCGCTGGTGCTGACCTTCTTCTTCCTCAAGGACGGCCCCAAGTGGGTGCCGTGGCTGGCCGCGCAGACCGGCCCGCAGGCCGCCCCGCACGTCGCGGCGCTGTCGCTGAAGACGTGGCGCACCCTGTCGGAGTTCATCCGCCAGCAGGCCATCGTCGGGTTCGTCGACGCCTTCTTCATCGGTGTCGGGCTGCTCGTCCTCGGCGTGCCGCTGGTGCTGCCGCTGGCCGTGCTCACCTTCTTCGGTGCGTTCATCCCGATCATCGGCGCCTTCACCGCCGGCGGTTTCGCCGTCCTGATCGCACTCGTCGACAGCGGCCTCACCACGGCGCTGATCGTGCTGGGCCTGATCATCGTGGTGCAGCAGATCGAGGGGAACGTGCTGCAGCCGATCCTGCAGGGCCGCGGGCTCAACCTGCACGCCGCCGTGGTGATCCTCGCGGTGACCGCCGGCGCCAGCCTGGCCGGCATCATCGGGGCGTTCCTGGCGGTGCCGGTGGCCGCGCTGATCGCGGTCGCCTACCGCTACGGCCGGGACGTGCTCGACGGCAACAACCCCGAGGTCGCCGACGACGGCACCCGAGGGCAGCTGACCGGTGACGCCACGGGGTCCCAGCTGGTGCGGGAACCGGCCGACACCACGCCCGGCACCTGACCGAGCTCCTCCGGTGGGAGGACCATGGGAATGCACCGGCCGCCCGCGCGGCTGGTGCTTCCGTGCAGCCCCACCAGCCGTCAGGAGGACGCCCCGTGCCGCAGCGACCGGAGGACCTCGTCGAGGTGCTCCCCGAGGCCGAGCCCTTCCTCACCCGTGAGGCGGCGGTGTCCGGCCCCGAGGAGCGCCGCGGACTGGTGCTCGTCCACCACCTGGCCGGCGACTTCGACGCCGCGCACGCGGGCGCGCTGACCGGCGCCCACCTGCTCGACGCGCTGCCGAACCGGCTCATCGCCCGGTTCGACGTCGACGCGCTCGTCGACTACCGGGGCCACCGGCCGCGGATGACCTTCTCCGGCGACCGCTACGTGTCGATCGCCTCCCCCGAGATCGGGCTGTACGCCCTGGAGGACGACGCCGGGACGCCGTTCCTGCTGCTGCACGGCGCCGAGCCCGACTTCGCCTGGGAGCGGTTCGTCGCCGCCGTGCTGCAGCTGGTCGACCGGCTGGGCGTGACCTCGGCCGTCGCGCTGCACGCCATCCCGATGCCGGTGCCGCACACCCGCCCGGTGACCGTGACCGCGCACGCGACGCGGCGGCAGCTGATCGAGTCCTATCCCCTCTACTGGGGGGAGATGCGCATCCCCGGCAGCGTCGGCGCGCTGCTGGAGCTGCGGCTCGGCGAGGCCGGGGTCGACGCGCTCGGCATCGCCGCCCACGTGCCGCACTACCTGACCCAGGCCACCTACCCGGCGGCCTCGCTCACCCTGCTGGAGCACCTCACCCAGCTCACCGGTCTGCTCGTGCCGACCGAGACGCTCCGTGAGGCGGCCGAGGCGCACCGCACCGAGGTCGACGAGCAGATCGCCCGCTCCAGCGAGAACACCGCCGTGGTCAGTGCCCTGGAGGAGCAGTTCGACTCCTTCGCCGCGTCCCGCGAGGAGACCGGCCTGCTCGGGTTCGGCGGCGAGATGCCCAGCGGCGAGGAGCTCGGCGCGCAGTTCGAGCGGTTCCTCGCCGAGCAGGACGGCGACCGCCCGACGGACTGACGGGCCGACCGGGCCGCTGGTCCGCCGCAGCACGAGCGGGCGTCCACGGGCGAGGTGCCCGCGGGACCAAAGCCCTCCTGCGCTCCTGCAGCCCAGCACGCAGACTCGGGGACGGCCCCCCGCCGGTCGCCCCGCGCACCGGTGGAGGAGGGGAACGTCCACCACTGCAAGGAGCCCATGGTGCTGTCCGATCGATCACGTCCGGTCATCGAGGCGACCCTGCCGGTCGTCGGCGAGAACATCGAGGAGATCGCCCGGCGCTTCTACGCGCACCTCTTCGATGCCCACCCCGAACTGCTCGACGGCACGTTCAACCGCGGCAACCAGGCCGAGGGCACCCAGCAGGTGGCCCTGGCCGGCTCGGTCGCCGTCTTCGCCAGCGCCCTCGTCCAGGACCCCGAGCAGGTGCCCGAGCACCTGCTGGCCCGGATCGCGCACAAGCACGCCTCGCTGGGCATCACCCCCGCGCAGTACGACGTCGTCCACGACAACCTGTTCTGGGCGATCGTCGACGTGCTCGGTGACGCCGTCACCCCCGAGGTCGCCGCGGCCTGGGACGAGGTCTACTGGCTGATGGCCTACGCGCTGATCAACATGGAGCGCGGGCTCTACAGCTCCCGCGGGGTGCGGCCGGAGACGGTCTGGCGCGACTGGGAGGTCGCGGAGAAGACCGCGGAGACCGCCGACGTCGTCACCTTCCGGGTGAGGCGGATCGACGACCGGCTGGTGAAGACGTCTCTGCCCGGTCAGTACGTCTCGGTCAAGGTGCAGATGCCCGACGGCGTCCACCAGCCCAGGCAGTACAGCCTCACCCGGGCCGACGACGGCGAGCACCGCCAGTTCTCGGTCAAGCGGGTGCGCGGCGGGGAGAAGCCCGACGGCGAGGTGTCGAACCTGCTGTGCGACCAGACGCAGGTGGGCGACGTGCTCACCCTGTCCCTGCCCTTCGGGGACGTCGTGCTCGACGACAGCGGCCGCCCGGTGGTGTTCGCCAGCGCCGGCATCGGGATCACCCCGATGGCCGGGATGATCTCGCACCTGACCGCCGCCGGGTCGCGGCTGCCGATCACCCTGCTGCACGCCGACCTCGACGAGGGCTCCTTCGCGCTGCGCGAGCAGGTCAGCGCCGACGTCCGGCAGCTGCCCCACGCCTCGATGCACGTCTGGTACGAGCGCGGCACGGACAGCTCGCTGCCCGCCGACGGCGTGCACGCCGGGACGATGGACCTCGACGCGGTCGACCTGCCCGAGGGCGCGGCGTACTACCTGTGCGGTCCGCTGCCCTTCATGCGCGCGGCGCGCAACGCGCTCATCGACCGCGGCGTCCCGGCCCGGGACATCCAGTACGAGGTGTTCGGCCCCGACCTGTGGCAGGCCGACCTGGCCACCGAGCCGACGCCGGACGCCACGGCCCACCCGGTCGCCGCCCAGGCCTGACCGTCCCGCACACAGCACTGCGGGCCGCGACCGTGGTCGGTCGCGGCCCGCAGTGTGGTGCGGTGGGGCGTCAGCCCCGGTGGCTCACTTGGCCAGGACGACGTGCTCGTTGGGCACGCAGTGCGTCATGGTCAGGCCCGAGACGTCGCGCGGGCCGTTCTTGCCCAGGTTGGCGGCGCGCTGCAGCTCGGCCTCGGTCAGCGTCTGGGTCTGCAGCGGCGGCATGCCCCGGACGTCGTCCGCGCTGATGCCCAGGCCGTCGCCGACCCGCTGGCCCAGCTCGTCCTCGACCATGAAGAGGTGCCACATCATCCGCTCCTGGATCGGCCGGTCGCACTGCGACAGGTTGGCGATCAGGTTGGCGACGAGGTCGTCCTTCTCCCACTGCTCGGACAGCAGGTAGCGCTGGCCGGCCTGGGTGTAGTCGTCGGTGCGCTCGATCCGCTTGCGGGTGAGCCGGCCGTTGATCTCCGGGCCCTGCTCGTCGTGCGTGGGGTACTCGGCCTCACGCAGGCCGCCCAGGATCGACGGCTCGTAGTTGACGTGCGGGTTCTGGCCGGGGCCGAGGTCCACGCCGTAGGCCATCGCCCCGTCGCGCTGGTTGGTGGCGACCTTGGCGCCCTTGGGCTGGTTCACCGGCAGCTGCAGGTAGTTCGGGCCCACCCGGTAGCGCTGGGTGTCGGAGTAGGAGAACGTCCGGCCGACCAGCATCTTGTCGTCGGAGAAGTCCAGCCCGTCGACGAGGACACCGGTGCCGAAGGCGATCTGCTCGCTCTCGGTAAAGAAGTCCTGCGGCGTGCGGTTCAGCGTCATGGTGCCGACCTTGCGCAGCGGGAACTCGTTCTCCGGCCACACCTTGGTGTCGTCCAGCGGGTCGAAGTCCAGCTCCGGGTGGTCGTGGTCGTCCATCAGCTGGACGTGCAGGTCCCAGGACGGGTGATCGCCGCGCTCGATGGCCGCGTAGAGGTCCTTGGTGTGCACGCCGAGCTCCTGGCCCTGCGCCACCGCGGCGTCGGCCTCGGTCCAGGACTTGACGCCCTGCTTGGGCAGCCAGTGGTACTTGACCAGCTTCGTCTCACCGGCGGCGTTGACCCACTTGTAGGTGTTCACGCCGAAGCCCTGCATGGTGCGGTAGCTCGCCGGCAGGCCACGGGGGCTCAGCACCAGCGTCATCATGTGCAGCGCCTCGGGCGACTGCGACCAGAAGTCGAAGACCCGGTTGGCGACCTGGCGCTCGAAGGTCACCGGGTCGGGCTTCTGCGAGTGGATGAAGTCGGGGAACTTGATGGCGTCCCGGATGAAGAAGACGCCCAGGTTGTTGCCGACGAGGTCCCAGTTGCCGTCCTCGGTGTAGAACTTCACCGCGAAGCCGCGCGGGTCACGGGCGGCTTCGGAGGAGTCCCGGCCACCGGCGACGGTGGAGAAGCGCAGCGCGACCTCGGTCTCCTTGCCCTTCTCGGAGAAGAGCTTGGCGCGGGTGTACTTCGCGATCGGCTCGTCGCCGACGGTGCCGTCGGCCACGAAGACACCGAACGCGGTGGCGCCGCGGGCGTGCACGACGCGCTCCGGGATGCGCTCCCGGTCGAAGTGGCTGATCTTCTCGAGGAACTGGTAGTTCTCCAGCGTGGCCGGGCCACGCGAGCCCACCGTGCGCTGGTTCTGGTTGTCGTAGATCGGGTGGCCCTGACGGTTGGTCAGGACGGCCCGGTCCGCCTCGCTCGCTGCGGGGCCCTGCGATGCGACGTCGGTCATGCTGTCACTCCCTCTTCGATGGCACTGCTCGTACCGTGCACGTGCGTCCTGCGCGCGACCGCCGCGTCCTGCTGGCAGTTCGCGCAGAGTCCCCAGAAGACGACCTCGGCCTCGTCGACGGCGAAGCCCGCCGCGTCCGACGGGGCCAGGCAGGGCGCCTGGCCCACGACGCAGTCGACGTCGGCGATCAGCCCACACCCCCGGCAGACCAGGTGGTGGTGGTTGTCACCGACCCGCAGCTCGTACAGGGCAGGCCCACCGGCCGGCTCGATGCGGCGGGCGATCCCGGCACCGACGAGCGCCTTGAGCACCCCGTAGACCGCCTGCGGCGAGATCGAGGGGTGGACGGTGCGCGCGGCGGTGGCGATGGTCTCGGCGTCCACGTGCGGGTGCTCGGCGAGCACCCCGAGGACCGACAACCGCGGCCGGGTGACACGCAGCCCCGCCGTCCGCAGCTGCTCTGCCCAGGTCGTCTCCATCAGCAACCAGTCAACCGGCTTGTCTTGACTCAGTCAAGAGAAAGACCCCGTGCCCCCCACCACTCGCAGGCTCGCGGCGGGCCCCTGCACGGGGCCGTCGAGAACTACGCGAAGACGATGGTGCGGTCGCCCTCGACGACGACGCGGTCCTCCACGTGCCAGGTGACCGCCTGGGCCAGCACCTGGCGCTCGACGTAGCGGCCGATCCGGCGCATGTCCTCGACGGTGGCGCGGTGGTCGACCCGGGCCACCTCCTGCTCGATGATCGGGCCGGCGTCGAGCTCTGCGGTGACGTAGTGCGCGGTGGCCCCGATCAGCTTCACGCCCCGGTCGTGGGCCGCCCGGTACGGGTTCGCACCCACGAAGGCCGGCAGGAAGCTGTGGTGGATGTTGATCAGCCGCTCCGGGAAGCGGCTGCAGAAGTCGGCCGAGACGATCTGCATGTACCGGGCCAGCACGACCAGGTCGACGTCCCCGATCAGCTCCAGGGCGCGCGCCTCGGCGGCGTCCTTGGTGTCGGGGGTGACCGGTACGTGGTGGAACGGCACCCCGTGCGCCCGGGCGACGGGCTCCAGGTCGGGGTGGTTGGAGACGACCGCGGCGATCTCGGCCCGCAGGTCACCCGCGTCGACCCGGTAGAGCAGCTCCTGCAGCACGTGGTCGGCCTTGGAGACGAAGACCGCCAGCCGCGGGGTGTGCGCCGCCTCGGTCAGCCGCCAGGCGAACTGCCACTCCCCCGCCAGCCCGGCGAGCGCCGCCTCCAGCTCGGCGCGGCGGGTGGCCAGGTCGGCGAGGACGAACTCCAGCCGCAGGGTGAACGTGCCGCCCAGCGGGTCCGAGGAGTGCTGCTGGGACTCGGTGATGTTGGCCCCGGCCTCGGCCATCAGCCCGGAGAGCACCGCGACGATGCCCGGCCGGTCGGGACAGCGGACGACCAGCCGTCCGACGTCGGTGAGGCGGGCGTCCTGGGGTGCAGACATGCGCAAGATCGTCCCAGAGCACGCCCGGCCGGCCCCCACCCGGCCCGGCGAGGGCCAGGGCGGCCTGCCGTCACACCGCCGCGAACGCGCCGTTGACCAGGTGCACGCCCAGCCAGCCCAGGGGGACGACGAGGACGAGCAGCCCGAGGACCTGGGCGCGCTGCCGCCAGGTGCGGCCGAGCAGGAGGGCCAGCACCGCACCGGCGACGGCCATCACCACCCCGGAGGCGCCCTGCCACGGGAAGGCCTGCGCCCGGTAGCAGCCCTCCATCACCAGGACCCCGCTGATCAGCGCGGCCCCCACCGTCGCGCCCGGGACGTCGCCGCGCCGCCACCAGGCCCCCGCCGTCCCGAAGACGGCTCCGGCGAGCACCCCGCCGACCAGCCAGATCCCGACCACCGAGCTGCGGACCGGCAGGTCCTGCACCAGCTGGGCGGCGTAGTAGCTGCCGACGAGCAGGAACTCGGTCGCCACCGCCGCCGCCACCGCCGTCCCGGGACGGCGGGCGAGCGCGCCGACGAGGAAGGCCGGCAGGCACCAGGCGGCGATGGAGTTCGCCCACATCGCCCACGGGTCGTCCAGCACGCCCTGCGCCCACTCGGTCAGGACGCCGCCGCCGGCGCCCACGACCAGCACCACCACCAGGAGCAGCCACCACCGCGGGCGGGGGGAGGCGAGGTCGGTGGGCGCCGGTGCGGTCTCGATCATGGGAGCAGGGTCCCGCCCGGGGGCGTGCGCACGCATCGGCCGGCGAGCTGATCCCGGCGTCCACCCACAGGACGATGCCGGCGCCGCCCGGTCGGTCACCAGCAGCGCCGCCGTCGCGCCTCGGTCAGACGGCGGGCAGGACGGCGCGGGTGCGGTCGGCGACGTCGAACAGGTCGCCGTGCTCGGCCACCCGGGTCAGGACGTCGTCGGTGCGGAACCGGACCGACTCCGGGTCGGCGCCTCCGCGCAGCGCGTCGACCTCCGCCCAGCGCAGCGGCGTGGAGACCGTGGCGAGCGGCCGGGCCCGCAGCGAGTAGGGCGCGACCGTCGTCTTCGCGGTGTTGTTCTGGCTCCAGTCGACCAGCACCTTGCCCGGCCGCAGCGCCTTCTCCATCCGCCAGACGACCTCCTCCGGCGTCTGCCGGGTGAGCTCCTGGGCCAGCGCCTTGGCGTAGCGGCTGGGGTGCTCGCGGTCGGCGCACTCGATCGGGGCGTAGACCTGCAGGCCCTTCGAGCCCGACGTCTTCACCACCGGGTCCAGCCCGTCGGCGACCAGTTGGTCCCGCAGCCGGTGCGCCACCTCGGCGCACTCCACGACCCCGGTCCCGGGCCCCGGGTCCAGGTCGAGCACCAGCAGGTCCGGCAGCTGGGCGACGCCGGCGCCGTCCACCTGCCACTGCGGCACGTGCACCTCCAGCGCGGCCAGGTTCGCCGACCAGGCCAGGTCCGGGACGGCGGAGAGCAGGACCATGTCCAGCGTCTCCCGCCCCCGCGAGGAGCCGGGTGAGGGCACCGTCACCGACCGGACCCACTCCGGGGCGTGCCGCGCGCTGTTCTTCTCGAAGAACGCCTGCCCGTCGACCCCGGAGGGCCAGCGGGTGAAGGTCACCGGCCGCTGAGCCACGTGCGGCAGCAGCACCGGCGCGATCCGCACGTAGTAGTCGATCACCTGGGCCTTGGTGAACCCGACCTCCGGGAACAGCACCTTGTCCAGGTTCGACACCTCGAGCTGCCGCCCCTCGATCTGCACCCGCTGCCTCACGCGATCTCCTCGCTGGCGCTCGTCGAACGCCTTCGGCGGGCCGCCCTGCTCATCGGTTCGCTCGCGAGCTCGCTCACCCGGGCTCCACCACGACGTCCCCGGGCCGGACGTCGTCCCGCAGGCCACGCCAGGCGGGGTGGCGCAGCCGGCCCTCCCGCGTCCACTCGCCGTAGCGGACCTCGCCGACCAGCCGCGGCTCGACCCAGTGCGCGTCCCGGGTGACCTCGCGGGGCAGCGTGTCGGTGAACGGTGGGTCGGCCCGCGGGGTGAGCAGGGGCTCGAGGTCGGCCAGGGCCTTCGCCGTGAAGCCGGTGCCGACGTGGCCGGCGAACACCAGCGCCCCGGTGTCGTCGTGCACGCCCACCAGCAGCGAGCCGATGCCGCCGGCCCGCCGGCCCTCCCCCGGCCGCCAGCCACCGACGACGACCGACTGGGTGCGCAGGTTCTTCACCTTGCGCCAGTCCGGCCCGCGGCCACCGGGCCGGTAGGGCGCGTCCAGCCGCTTGACCACCACGCCCTCCAGTCCGTTCTCCCGGCTGGCCGCCTGCACCTGGGCGCCCACCCCAGGGGCGTCGCCCGGGAACCAGGGGGTGGTGACCCAGCGGTCCGAGGCGGGCGCGAGGGCGTCCAGCCGCGCCCGCCGCTCCCGGTAGGGCAGCCCGAGGAGGTTCTCCCCGTCCAGCGCGAGCAGGTCGAACAGCAGGTAGCTGACCGGTGCCGCGGCGGCCCGCCGGGCGACCTCGGGGCCGGTGCGGTGCATCCGCCCCTGCAGCAGGCCGAAGTCCGGCCGGCCACGGGCGTCCAGCGCCACCACCTCGCCGTCCAGCACCGCGTCGTGGCCGGCGAGCGCGGCGGGCAGGGCGTGCAGTTCGGGGTAGGTCGCCGTGACGTCGTTGCCGCTGCGCGCCCGCAGCCGCGCCCGCCCCGACCGCACGTGCGCCAGCACCCGGACGCCGTCCCACTTGAACTCGTAGCCCCAGCGCGGGTCGTCGTCCCGGGGCAGCTCCCCGATGGCGGCGAGCATCGGCACCAGGTCCTCCGGCACCCCGTCGGCCACCGGCGCGTCGGTGACCGGGTCGGCGTCCAGCTTGCGCAGCGCCCAGCTGCCGTCGGGCAGCCGGAAGAGCACGAAGCGGCCGGAGAGCCGCTGCCCGTCGAAGGCCACGGTGACGTGGTCGTCGGTCCACGTCTCGGTGGCGTAGCGGCCGGCGTCCCAGATGGTCGAGACGCCGGCGCCGTACTCACCGGCGGCGATGGTGCCGGAGAAGGAGGCGTACTCCAGCGGGTGGTCCTCGGTGGGCACGGCGAGCCGGTTCACCCCTGGCTCGGTGGGCGGGCCCTTCGGCACCGCCCAGCTCTTCAGCACCCCGCCCCGCTCGAGCCGCAGGTCCCAGTGCACCCGCTCGCCGGTGCGCCCGCGCGGCGTGTGGTGCTCGTGGACGACGAAGGTGTCGTCGTCCCCGGTGGGCAGCGGCTGCCCGGCCGGTGGCACCGGCTCGGCCGTGCGGGACGGGTCCCGCTTGGCCCGGTAGGCGGCCAGCGGGTCGACGGCGGCCACCCCGGGTCAGGCGGTCTTGCGCGGGCGGGAGGTGCGCTTGGCGGGCTTCGCCGGCTCGTCGCCGGCCCCCGCACCCTCCGACGTCTTCGCTGTGGCCTTCTTCGGCGCCGCCTTCCGGGCCGGCGCCTTCTTCGCCGGGGCCTTCTCCCCCTCGGCGGCCTTGGCCGGCTTCCGCGCCGTCGTCTTCTTCACCGGGGCGGCGTCCGGCTCGTCGTCCGCGGTGTCGTCCGGGCCGGCGGCCGGGGCGCTGCCGCCGGCGCGCTCGACGCTGCGCCGCAACGCGCTCATCAGGTCGACCACCGCACCACCGCCGTCGTCGGCGGCCTCGGGCGCGGGCTGCACGTCACCGCCGGACTGCTTGGCCTCCAGCAGCGCGGTCATCGCCTCGCGGTAGTCGTCGGTGAACTGGGTGGCGTCGAAGTCGCCGGCCATCGTGGAGATCAGCGACTCGGCCATCGCGAGCTCCTGCGGCCGGACCGGCACCTCCTCGTCGAGGAAGCTGAAGCCCGGGCGGCGGATCTCGTCGGGCCAGCGCATGGTGTGCAGCACCAGCACGCCCTCGCGCACCCGCAGCGCGGCCAGCGACTCCCGCTGCCGGATGGCGATCTTGGTGATCGCCACCTGGCCGGCGTTCTCCAGCGCGGTGCGCAGCAGCACGTAGGGGCGGGTCGCGACGCCGTCCGGCTCCAGGTAGTAGGTCTTCTCGAAGTGGATCGGGTCGATCTGCTCCTGGTCGACGAACTGGAGCACCTCGATCTCGTGCGTGGTGCCGAGCGGGAGCTGGTCGAAGTCCTCGTCGGTCAGCACGACCAGCTGGCCGTCGGGCAGCTCGTAGCCCTTGGCGATGTCGCCGTACTCGAGCTCCTCGCCGTCGACCGAGCAGACCCGGCGGTACTTGACCCGGCCACCGTCGGCCTTGTGCACCTGGTGGAAGCGGATGTCGTGGTCCTCGGTGGCGGAGTACAGCTTCACCGCGATGCTGACCAGCCCGAAGGAGACCGCGCCGCGCCAGATCGACCGCATGACCGCCTCCTGTCCGCGGGGTCCGGTGACGCCCGCCGCCTCGACAAGATCACAGGATAGGTGCCCGGACGCCGCCGCGGCAGCCCGAGACGGTCACCCAGCGCAGCGCCCCACCCGGTCGAGGGACCCGCTGCCGCCGCCACGCCGCGGGCCGTCGGCAGCCGACGGCCACGCAGCGTGACGCGGAGCTCGCGGTCAGACCTCCTGACCGGTGAGGCTCCCGGCCTCCTCGCCGCCGTCGGACCGCAGCCCGCCGTTCTGGATCGCGTCGTAGACGAACTGCAGCACGTCGGAGCCGGCCACCATCGTCATGGTCAGCGCGGCCAGCCGGGTCGCCCGGGGCGCGGCCACGTAGCCCAGCACGAATCCCGTGCCGACCCACTGGGCCATGCAGAACGGGCAGGTCAGCAGCTCCCCCACGGCGTGCTTCACGCCCCCGTGCTCGCGCACCTCCTCGGCGACCTCGGCCTCGCCCGACGTGCCCTGGTAGCTGACGAACGGCGCGCGCACCGGAGCGGTCACCGGGTCCTTGGCGATCCGCCGGGCCAGCCGGAAGGTGCCGACGGTGAGCAGGACGGCGTCGCCGAGGGGGATCCGGCTGGGCAGCTCCCGCCCGGACGCCCGGACGGCGGTCGCCGCGGCCCCGACCAGGCCCAGGTAGACGCCCATCGCCCCCAGGTCCGCGCCGAGCGGCCGGGCCTCGCCCTGGGTGTACTCCTCCTGCTGGGTGCGTGCCCAGCGACGGACCGGTCGCCCGATCCGCTGCACCTCGTCTGTGATCGCCATGTCGCGCCGGTACCCGGGGCGCCCGGTGCCATGCGGCGGCGGGAGCTGGATCACGCATGCCCGGCACCGGGCCGGGTAGGGCCCGACCACGACGCCGGTCACCCGACCGGCTCCCGCCGTCCACCGGACGGACGAGCGCGCCCACCGCCGAGGCGCGCAGAACGGAGGCACTCCCATGACCGACCCGGACCGCGCTGCCCGCGACTCCGCACTGAACGACGCCGAGTTCCCCGACGACGAGCGCGGGCTCACCGGCACGGCGGACGGCTCCCGCGGCGACGTCGGCCCCGAGGGCCAGACCGCCCGGGACGTCTTCCCCGAGGACAACGGCATCCCCGAGGTCTCCCAGGACGACAGCCCGACCATGGCCCGCGCCGAGGACCCGGAGTTCGCCCCCGAGCCCGGTGACCGCCAGCACCAGGACGTCGACTTCGGCACGACGGCGCGCGAGCAGTCCGAGGGCGAGTCGCTCAGCGGGCGGCTGGAGCGCGAGATCCCCGAGGACGCCCCCGACGTGCGCCCCGCCGAGGACCCCGATCGGGCCTTCGCGCAGCTCGACCAGGACGAGGACACCGATCGGCTGAGCGACTCGGGCACCAACCGCACCGGGGACGACGTCGAGGCGTTCGCCGACGCGCCGGTCGGCGGCGAGGGCCCCGAGGAGAGCGCCGTCCACGTGGTCGAGGGCACCTGAGCCCCGCTGCGCGTCGACCGCCCGGCCGCGTGACCGGGCGGTCGGGCACTGGATTGGTGCCGCGATCATGACCCGACTAGGTTGGGCGCCACGGTTGAGCAGCCAGCCGTGGCCTGCCCGAGAGCTCCTCGGGAGGCGTGTCCGGAACCTCGATGTCCCGGGTCGCGTCGGGTTCGGCGGTGTACCGCAGTACATTGTCCGGGCACCTGCGCACCCGCCAGGCATCGCCGCTGAGAGGAGCTGCAGTCCGTGACCTCACCTGACTCACCCGCCGAGGGCTCGCGCGACGTGTCAGCCCCGGCTGACTCGAACGACGCACCCTTCGACGACGTGATCACGCTGTCGACGTCCACCGACGGCGACGGCACGGTCACCGTGACGGTCGTCGGCGAGGTCGACACCTTCACCGCCCCCGTCCTGCGGGCGTCGCTGGACACCCAGCTCGAGCAGCAGCCGACCGCGCTGGTGATCGACCTGTGCGGTGTCCAGTTCCTCGGCTCGGCCGGCCTGGCCGTGCTCGTGGAGACCCAGAAGTCGGCCCGCTCGCGCGACGTCGGCCTGCGACTGGTGGCCAACACCCGCGCCGTGACCCGGCCGCTCGAGGTCACCGGCCTCATCGACCTGTTCACGATCGCCGAGAAGGCCTGAGCAAGACCCCTCTCGCACACACGACGACGGCGCTCCACCTCCGGGTGGGGCGCCGTCGTCGTTCGGCCCCGCTGCAGGGTCCCGCCACGAGCTTGCGAGTGGTGGGGGGCAGCGGGGTCCTTCATCAGGCGCTGAGCAGTGAGCAGACCGCCGTCTCGATGGTGCGCTGCGCCGTCCGGTCGTCGGGTGCCTTCGCTGCCTCGGCGAGGGCCTCGACGACGGTCTCGCCGTGCTCGTACCGGTCGACCACGCGCGGGTCGACGTAACTGTTCTTGCAGACCGTCGGGGTGTTGCCCAGCTGCTCGGAGACCTTGACGTAGGCCTGCCGCACCAGCTTCTGCCGTGCCGTCTTGCTGCGGGGCGGCGGAGCCTCGGCCAGGGTGGCGGCCATCATCACCGTCGCCGTCCAGGTGCGGAAGTCCTTGGCGGTGATCTCGGCGCCGCTGACCTCCTTGAGGTAGGCGTTCACCTCGTCGCTGGTCACGTCGTGCCAGCTGCCGTCGGCCAGCCGGTAGCCGAGCAGCTCCTGCCCCTCGTCCGCCGGGCGCTCCAGCAGCTGCCGGACGACGGTGGCGGTCGGCCGGTCCAGCAGCTCGACCTCCCGGTCGATGCCGCCCTTGGCGGTGTAGTGGAAGAAGACCCGCTCCCCGCGCACGGACACGTGCTCGCGGCGCAGCGTCGCCAGCCCGTAGGTGCCGTTGTCCTCGGCGTACTGCTCGCTGCCCACCCGGAACGCGCCGAGGTCGAGCAACCGGACAGCGCAGGCCAGCACCCGCTCGCGGTTGAGCCCCCGGGTGCGCAGCGCCGCCACCACCTCGTCCCGGACGTCGGGCAGCTGGTGGGAGATCTCCAGGACGCGCTCGTGCTTGGCGGCGTCCCGCTTGACCCGCCACTCGTCGTGGTAGCGGTACTGCCGCCGGCCGGCGGCGTCGGTGCCGACCGCCTGGATGTGGCCGTTGGGCCACGGGCAGATCCAGACGTCCTTCCAGGCCGGCGGGATGGCCAGGGCCCGCAACCGGTCCAGCCGGTCGTCCTTGATCAGCGCCCCGTCCTCGTCCTGGTAGGAGAACCCCTTGCCCGCGCGACGCCGGGTCCAGCCGGGGGCGTGCACGTCACTGCGCCGGAGTCTCACGCCGGAGGGATGTGCACGACCGGGTGGGCTCAAACACGAGCGGTCACCGGATCCCCCTGGCGGGTGCCGCGGGCCACGTCGCCGGGACATCGGTGTGTGGGGGCGCGCCCCGCTGGGCACCAGAGCCAGGCCGTGCGTCTACCGTCGGACCCGACACCTGACGAGCGACCGCGCGTGGTCCGTGCTCCGAGCGGGCCGCGCGGCGGGTGCGCTGAGAACGGACGCCCGCGCTCTCGTCCGAGGGCGCGGGGACGACGAAGGAGCGAACGACGCATGGTCGACACGACGGGCGCCGCCACCGGCGAGCGGCGCACCGAGCGGCTGGAACTGCGGGTCCCCACCTCGCCGACCCAGCTGCCTGCGGTGCGGGCGATGACCGGTGACCTGGCGATGCGGATGGACTTCGACCTCGACGCGGTCGAGGACCTGCGGCTCGCGGTCGACGAGGCCTGCGCCACGCTGTCCTCCGTCGCCCTGGGCGACGCGCCTCTCACGGTCGTCTTCGAGGCCGCCCGCGACGGTCTGCGGATCGACGCCTGGGTGCCGACGGCGGCCGGTGTCGACGTCCCGCGCGACGGCTTCGGCTGGGCGGTGCTGCACACCCTGGTCGACACGGTCGAGGCCGGGCCGAGCAACCAGGCGACGGTCGCGGCCGGCAGCGGCGAGTCCACGCCGGTCGCCTGCATCACCCTGGTCAAGAAGCTGCGGCGCTACAGCGCGATCGACGCCCTGACCGAGCAGTCCGACCCCGACGTGTCGGTCGCACGGTGACGCGGTCGGCTGCCCCGGACTCCCCGGCTGCCGACGACGCCGTCCTCGGCTCGGGTGAGCCCCTCGGGTCCCCGACCCCCGCCGCCGACGCCCCTCCGGTCGCCGGCGCCGCCGAGGGGTCCGAGACGACGACCGGACCCACCGGCACCACGGAGTCCTCCCCCGAGTCCTCGGCGGCGACGCCGGAGCCCGTTGCCGACCCGGTGCCGATGTCGGACAACCGGAAGCGGGCCGAGCGGACCGCGCCGCTGTTCGCCGAGCTGGCCACCCTGGACAAGGGCGACCCGCGGCGGGAGCGACTCCGCGAGATCCTGGTCGAGGAGCACTTGCCGCTGGTGCGGCACTTCGCCCGCCGGTTCAGCAACCGCGGCGAGCCGTTCGACGACCTGCTCCAGGTGGGCACCCTCGGTCTGATCGCCGCCATCGACCGGTTCGACCCGAGCCGCGGGGTGGAGTTCCTCTCCTTCGCCGTGCCGACGATCACCGGTGAGATCAAGCGGCACTTCCGCGACCAGGGCTGGTCGGTGCGGGTGCCCCGGCGGCTGCAGGAGCTGCACCTCTCGCTGAACGCGGCGGTCAGTGAGCTGTCGCAGAAGAACGGGCACGCCCCGACGCCGTCCGAGCTGGCCGAGCACCTCGGCATCCCCCGGGCGGAGGTCCTCGAGGGCCTGGCGGTGGCCAACGCCTACCGCAGCAGCTCGCTGGACGAGCGGCTCTCCGGTGAGGAGGACTCCCCCACCCTGGCGGCCACCCTCGGCGAGGAGGACGCGGCCCTGGAGGGCGTGGAGTACCGGGAGTCGCTGCAGCCGCTGCTGGCCACCATCCCGCCCCGCGAGCGCCGGATCCTGATCCTGCGGTTCTTCGGCAACATGACCCAGTCGCAGATCGCCGCGGACATCGGCATCTCCCAGATGCACGTGTCCCGGCTGCTCAGCCAGACCCTGGCCAAGCTCCGCGAGGGCCTGCTCAAGGACTAGGCGACGCCTGCCCCGCCGAGGGGGGACGAGACGCCGATGGCCCAGGACTCGATGAGTCCTGGGCCATCGGCGTCTCAGCGCATCAGGACGGCGGCAGCTGCAGCGGGTCGTCGTCCGCGGGGCGGTTGCGCGGGTCGGCGGCGGGGCCGCTCTCCTGCACGTCCTGCTTGACCTGGGACAGCGGTGGCGGCGTCGGGATCTGCGGGGTCGTCTCGCTCGCCGTGTCGGCGATGCTGGACAGCGAGATCTTGGCCTCGGGCTGCTCGGCGGCCGGCGGCAGGTTCGAGTCGAACCAGCTGCTGGTGTCCAGTGAGGACGCCGGCGGCTGGGTCGCCCCGGCGCCCTGCCCGCCGGAGGACGCGTCGACGTCGAGCCAGCTGCGGGCCCCGTCGCCGTCGTCGCCACCACCGAGCTTGGACAGCCCCTCCAGCGCCTTGCTGAACTCGCTGGGCACGATCCACATCTTGTTGGCGTCGCCCTGGGCGATCTTCGGCAGCGTCTGCAGGTACTGGTAGGCCAGCAGGCCCTGGTCGGGCTTGCCGTCGTGGATGGCCTGGAACACCGTCTCGATGCTCTTCGCCTGGCCCTGGGCCTGCAGGAACAGCGCCGCCCGCTCACCCTCGGCCCGCAGGATCCGGCTCTGCCGCTCGGCCTCGGCGTCCAGGATCGCCGCCTGCTTCTTGCCCTCCGCGGAGAGGATCGAGGCTGCCTTCTGGCCCTCGGCGGTGGTGATCGCCGACTGCCGCTGGCCCTCGGCGGTCAGGATGACCGCGCGCTTGTCGCGGTCGGCGCGCATCTGCTTCTCCATCGAGTCCTGGATGGACGGCGGCGGGTCGATCGCCTTGATCTCCACCCGGGCCACCCGCAGGCCCCACGGCCCGGTGGTGCCGTCGAGGACGGTGCGCAGCTGGGAGTTGATGCCGTCCCGGCCGGTCAGCGCGCCCTCCAGGTTCAGCCCACCGACGACGTTGCGCAGCGTCGTGGTGGTCAGCTGCTCCATGCCGGTGATGTAGTTGGCGATCCCGTACACGGCCAGGCGCGGGTCGGTGACCTGGAAGTAGACGACGGTGTCGATGCCGACCTGGAGGTTGTCGGCGGTGATGACCGGCTGCGGCGGGAAGGAGATGACCTGCTCGCGCAGGTCGATCGTCGCGCGCACCCGGTCGACGAACGGCACGAGCAGCGCCAGGCCGGGCGAGAGGGTGCGGCTGTACCGGCCGAGGCGCTCGACCACCTTCGCCTGCGCCTGCGGGACGATCGTCACGCTCTTGGCCAGCACGAAGGCCACGAGGACGGCGATCACGATCAGAGCGATCAGGGCGGGTGTCACGAGGGCGGTGCTCCGTTCCTGGGAGTGGTGCGGGGATCCGATCCTGCCCCGTCCGGAGCCGGACGGGCACCCCTGCGGCGTCCGGTCACCCGGATCGGGTCAGAGGTGGCTGACGTAGGCGATCGGTCCCTCGATCTGCACGATCCGGACCTCGGCGCCGATCTCGTACGCCTCGTCGTCGAGCTGGGTGCGCGCGGTCCACTCGTCGTGGCCCAGCCGGATCCGGCCCGCGCTGTTGTCCACGCGCTGGCTGACCACCGCCTCCCGGCCGACGTAGGTCGCGACGCCGTCGATCTGCTCGGGGGTGCGGTCGACCAGGTGCCGCTTGGCGACGGGACGGACCAGGACCAGCAGCCCGGCCGAGACGACGATGAAGGCGATCACCTGCAGGAGCAGGTCACCGCCCAGCAGGGCGACGCCCATGCCGCCCAACGCGCCGCCGGCGAACATGAGCAGGACCAGGTCCAGGCTGGCGACCTCACCGGCCGCGAACAGGCCTGAGGCGATCAACCAGAGCAACCAGGCGGGCACGTTCCGAGTCTGGCACGCGAAGGCCCCGTCCGGCCGTCGTCCCACGCCCGCGGGACCTCTCCCGGTCGGTCGCGCTCCGGCCGGTGGCGGGGCCGTCGTAGCCTCGTTCACCGTGCACGACATCGCCGCCGGCCGGTTCGCCGTCTGGTCCACCGCCTGGCTCACCGGCCGCAGCTCCTACGACGAGGCGCTCGACGTCCTGCTGGGCGAGACCGCCCATCGGGTGGTCGGGCTGCCCGGCACCGACGAGGCCGTGCCGCTGGGCTGGGCGCTGAGCGCGCTGCGCGGCCTGGGCGAGCAGCGGCTGCGGCTGGTGCTGCCGGTGCCCGGGGACACCCGGGGCCTGCCGGCGGTACCGGAGCTGGTGGCGCTCGGCCTGGAGGCCGGGCAGGCCGCCGTCGGCAGCCGGCTCGCCCTCGTGCCGGAGGCGCTGGGCCCCGAGGCGGTCTCCTGGACGGCCGTCTCCCTCGACGGTGCACCGCCCGTGGCACCCCCGGTGGAGGGCAACCTGCGGGCGGTCTCCGGGGCGCTCGACCTCGCCGTCGGCGACTCCGCCCGCACGCTCGCCTCGCTGGACCTCGCCCGGTGGAACCCCGAGGTCCCCGGGCTGCTGGCCGGGCTGGCCCGGACCGTGCACGCCCCCGGCCTGCCCGCCGACCACGACCCGGTGGCCCTGTCGGTGCTCGGCCGGGCGCAGCGGCTCTCCCAGGTGCTGGACCTGGCGATGGCCGACGCCCCGGGCGCCGCGGTCACCACCGCCCAGGCAGCGGCCCGCGACGAGGCGCTGCGCCCGCTGGCGACCGCCGTCCGCGAGGCGACGGTGGCCGCCTACAACTGGGTCCCGCGGGGCTGAGGAGCGGCGCTCCCGCGCCGTCCCACCCGCGCTGACCTGGCGTCCTCGCGGGTGGGATCGTGCGGGGCTCAGGCCGTCGGGCGGGCCGGGCGCTGGACGAAGCAGCAGGACGCCGGGCAGTTGGTGCCCAGCCGGGGCTCCCCGCCCGCACGCCGCTCGACCAGCAGCTCCCGCAGCGAGGCGACGAACGCCGGGTGCGTGCCGGCGGTCGCCGCCCGGGCGAAGGCCAGGCCCAGCTCGCCGGCGGTCTCCTCGGCCTCGTTGTCCAGGTCCCAGATGACCTCGAGGTGGTCGGAGATGAACCCGACCGGGAAGACGACGACGGCGGTCTCGCCGGACTCGGCCAGCGCGCGCAGGTGGTCGTTCACGTCGGGCTCCAGCCACGGCACCGACGGCGGCCCGCTGCGGCTCTGCCACACCAGGTCGAAGTCGCGGCCCGGTGCCGCCGCCTCGACGACGAGCTGGGCGGCCCGCTGCAGCTCGGCCTCGTAGGCACCGCCCTGCGGCCCGGCCACCGCGGCCATGGCGTTCGGGATGCTGTGCGCCGTGGCCACCAGCCGGGCGGTGTCCCGGACCTCCTCGGGCAGCGAGGCGATCGCGGTGGCCAGCGCCTCGGCGTTGGCCTGGACGAACCCCGGTGCGTCGAAGTAGTGCGGGAGCTTCTCCGCCGTGGGGCCCTGCGGCGCGGACGGGTCGAGCTCCAGCGCGACCCGGGCCCGGGCGACGTCCTCGTGGTACTGCCGGCACCCGGAGAAGGAGGCGTAGGCCGAGGTGGCGAGCACGTAGGCGTGCTCGACGCCGTCGGTGGCCATCTGCCGCCAGGCGTCCTCGACGTAGGGCGCCCAGTTGCGGTTGCCCCAGTACACCGGCAGGTCGATGCCGGCGCCGGCGAGCTCGGCCTCCAGGGCGGCGACCAGCGCCTTGTTCTGGTCGTTGATCGGGCTCACGCCGCCGAAGTGGTGGTAGTGCTCGGCGACGGCCTCCAGCCGCTCGCGCGGGATGCCGCGGCCGCGGGTGACGTTCTCCAGGAACGGCATCACGTCGTCGTGGCCCTCGGGGCCGCCGAAGCCGAGGACGAGCAGCGCCTCGCGACGCCCGGCGGGCGCCGGGTCACGCGAGGGCTCGACGCCGCCGTTGTTGCGGACCGCCAGCGACGGGTCCTGGTCCGGCTGCTGGTCGGGAGGGGTCAGGGAGGCACCCGCGGGGAGGGGGTGCCGAGGGCGCGCGAGGTCGGTCACCAGACCGTCATACCCCCACGGCGTGGAAGCCGCCGTCGACGTGCACGATCTCTCCGGTCGTCGCCGGGAACCAGTCCGACAGCAGGGCGGTGACGGCCTTGCCGGCGGGCTCGGTGTCGGTGACCGACCAGCCCAGCGGTGCGCGACCCTCCCAGGCCTCCTCGAACTGCGCGCTGCCCGGGATCGACTTCATCGCCATGGTGCGCAGCGGGCCGGCGGCGACCAGGTTCACCCGGACGCCCTCGGGGCCCAGCTCGCGGGCCAGGTACCGGGAGGTCGACTCCAGCGCCGCCTTGGCCGCGCCCATCCAGCCGTAGACCGGCCACGCGACGGTGGCGTCGAAGGTCAGCCCGACCACCGAGGCGGTGTCGCCGAACAGCGGGCGGCAGGCCTGGGTCAGCGAGGCCAGCGACCAGGAGGACACCTGGAACGCCGTCGCCGCGTGCTCCCACGCGACCTCCGGGAAGCCCTCGCCCATCGCCTCCTGCGGCGCGAAGCCGATCGAGTGGACGACGCCGTCCAGACCGTCGACGTGCTCGCGCAGCCGGTCGGCCAGCGTGGCCAGGTGCTCCGTGTTCGTGACGTCCAGCTCGACGACCGCCGCCTCCTGCGGCAGCCGCTTGGCGATCCGCTGGCACAGCGACAGGGCGCGGCCGAAGTTGGACAGGACGACGGTGGCGCCCTGCTCCTGCGCGAGCCGCGCGACCGAGAACGCGATCGACTGCTCGGTCAGCACGCCGGCGACCAGGATCTTCTTGCCGTCCAGAATGCCCATCAGTGCCCCATCCCCAGTCCTCCGTCGACCGGGACGACCGCCCCGGTGATGTACCCCGCCTGCTCGCCCGCCAGGAAGCGGACGACGCCGGCGATCTCGTCTGCCTCGGCGAGCCGCCCCAGCGGCACCTGCCCGAGGATCTCCTGCTGCCGCTTCTCGGGCAGCTCCGCGGTCATGTCGGTGGACACGAACCCCGGCGCCACCACGTTGGCGGTGATGTTGCGGCCGCCCAGCTCCCGGGCGATCGAGCGGGCGAGCCCGACCAGGCCGGACTTGCTCGCCGCGTAGTTGACCTGCCCGGCCGAGCCGAGCAGCCCGACCACCGAGGAGATGAAGACCATCCGCCCGGCCCGGGCGCGCACCATCTTCGGCGCCGCCCGCTTGGCGACCCGGTAGGCGGCGGTCAGGTTGGCGTCGATGACGTCGGTGAACGCGTCCTCGCCCATCCGGAGCAGGAGCCCGTCGCGGGTGATGCCGGCGTTGCTCACCAGCACCTCGACCGGGCCCTGGTGCTCCTCGACCTCGGTGAAGGCCCGGTCGACGGCGGCGGCGTCGGTGACGTCGCACTGCACCCCGAACAGCCCCTCCGGCGCCCCGCTGCCGCGGTGCGTCACCGCCACCGAGTCACCCGCCTCGGCGAACGAGCGGGCGATCGCCAGCCCGATCCCCCGGTTGCCACCGGTCACCAGCACCGACCTGCCCACTGCGCCCACCTCATCGAGCCGACCGTGCGTTTCGTCGTGGTGAACCTAGTCGGTGGGCACAGGTCACACCGGGCGAGCCCCGGAGGGCATCCCGTCGCACACTGGCCGGGTGCCCCCCTCCCCGGCCGACCTGCGGCCCACCACCGGCCCGCACGGGGTGGTCCGGTTGCTCAACACCGCCGGTGGGCGGGCGCTGTGCCTGGCCGGTGCCGTGGACGCCGACGTCGTCGACGCGTTCCGGCGCCGCTACGGGCGGGAGCCGGTGCGGGTGGACGTGATCGACGCCGGGTCGGTGACCTCGCTGTCCGGCGCCGCGCTCGAGCTGGTCCGGGACCACCTCGACGTCGCAGCGCTCGGCGGCCGGACGGTCCGGTTGCGCCGGTCCCCCGCCTTCGGCCGGCTGTTCGCGCAGGCCTGACCGACCCGACGCGCGATACGCACGACGGAGACGACCGGGTCGCGGCCCCCTCGTCGGACGACGACGCGCCGGCCGCTGGGGGGGCGGGTCGCCGGTCACGGCACGCCGGACCTCCGCGTCCGCGTATCACGGCACGGCTGCGCTGCTCTTCCCGACGAGCCCGCCCCGCCCGGGCGGGTCCGACAGGAGGAGTGGTCATGGCCGATGCCGTCACCCGGTGGAACGACGTCCTGATCAAGGTCATCAAGCAGGTGGGCGGTCCCCCCGGGCCGATCGCCCGCGGCGGCGCGATGATGCACGCCGCCGTGTACGACGCCGCGATGTCGATCGTCCCGACGCACGAGCCGTACCTGGTGCGCGTGCCCGCCACCGAGTCGGCGTCGCTGGACGCGGCCATCGCCCACGCCGCGCACGACACGCTCGCGGCCGCCTTCCCGGACACCGCGATCGACCTGACCGCGGAACGGGACAAGGAGCTGGCGCTGCTGCCGCCCGGCACCAGCGCCACCCAGATCGCCGCCGGCGCGGCGGTCGGCCGGGCCGCCGCGCGGGCCATGATCGAGGCCCGCCGGCACGACGGCGCCGACCACCAGCAGTACCACGTCCCCGGCAGCCAGCCGGGCGACTGGCGGCCCACGGACTCCACGCGGGCGGCCGCCACCCCCCAGTGGCCGGCCGTCACCCCGTTCTGCATGGCGTCGGGCGCCCAGTTCCGGCCGCCGCGGCCCGGCGGCTACCTGAACAAGCGGCAGATGCTGCGCAGCCCCGAGTACGCCGCGCAGTACGACGAGGTCAAGGAGCTGGGCGGCGCGGACTCGACCGCGCGCACCGAGGAGCAGACGCAGATCGCGCTGTTCTGGGCCAACGACGTCGACGGCACGTACAAGCCGCCCGGCCAGTTGTTCGCCCTCACCCACGCGGTGTCCGCCGACCGCGGCCTGGACGTGCTGGAGAACGCCCGGCTGTTCGCGCTCGTCGGGCTGGCCCTGGCGGACGCGGGCGTGGTCGCCTGGGACGCCAAGTACGCCACCGACCTGGACCTGTGGCGGCCGCAGACCGCGATCGCCCTGGCCGACGACCCGGTCGACGGCGACGACAACCCGGACACCGAGGCGGACAGCGACTGGCTGCCGCTGCTCCAGGACGGGGAGGAGCACTTCTCCCCGCCGTTCCCCGCCTACGTGTCCGGGCACGCGACGTTCGCCGCCGCGCACGCGGCGGTGATGCGCCGGTACTTCGGCACCGACAACGTCTGCTTCGACGCCGTCACGGACGACCCGGAGGTGCCGGCCGGCACCACCAGGAGGTTCAGCAGCTTCACCGAGGCGGCCCGGGAGAACGCCCGCAGCCGCGTCTACCTCGGCGTGCACTTCCAGTGGGACGGCGACCACGGCTTCCTGTCCGGCACCGCGCTGGGCGAGCACGTCGTCGACACCCGGCTCCGGCCGATGTGACCTGAGCCGACCCGGCACGTCCGGCCCCCGGCGACCCGTCCACCGCGGGCCCCGGGGGCCGGACGTCGACCAGCCGGGCACGAACCGTCCCCGCGCCGCCGGCCGGCGGCGCACACTCGCCGCACGCGCCGCGACGGGGTCCCGGGCAGGACGGGCGCAGCACCGGCGGCGCGACGATCCCGGCGGACCGTGGGAGTGGGTCATGCAGGAGCCGATGGGCAGCGGGCAGGACGGCCTGCTCGACGCGATCCGGGCCAGGCGTGCGGGCGTCGACGCCTACGTGCAGGAGCAGGGACCGGCCAGCTCGCGGCTGTCCACGATCAGCATCGTCAGCAGCGCCGTCGCGGCCGCACTCACCGCCGGACCGGCGCTGGGCGGGACGGACTTCGCCGAGACGGTGCAGGACGGGCTGGCCCTGGACCGGTCGCAGACGGTCTGGCGGGTGCTGTGCTTCGCCGCGCTGGCGGTGTCCCTGACGGCCGCGGTGTCGGTGAACCTCCAGAAGGCCAACGACCTGCCCGCCCGGCTCGCCGCGGCCGGCACGGCCGGTGCGCTGCTGGACGGCCTGGAGGCCCGGCTGCGGTTCGGCGGGATGGCGGTCGCCGACGCCGCCGCCGAGTACCGGGAGATCGTGGCCACGGTCCCGTTCGTCCCCCGGGTCCGCCTGGACCGGGAGGGCGGCACGTCCGAGGCCGGGGGCGGCGCTGCGCGGGCCGGCCGGCGGTGGACGGACTCCGCGGTGCGGCTGGCGGTCGTCCCGGTCCTGGGCGCCGTCCTGCTGCTCGCCGTGCTCGTCGGCCTCGCCCGCGGGATGTCCGCGGCACCGGAGCCGGGGGCGGCGGCGCCACCGGCGGCGACCGCCCCGCCGGCCGCGGAGCCCAGCCCCTCAGCGACGGCCGTGGTGGGCCCGGCGGTGTTCGGTGGCCGGACGACGGCGGGCGGCATCAGCCTGGCCATCGTCACCGGCGACGGGGAGGCGGCCGCGTACCTCTGCGACGGCCGGGCGATCGAGGCCTGGCTGTCGGGCCCGGTCGTCGGCGACGGGATGGAGCTCGCCGGGCAGGACGGCGCCACCCTGACCGGCACCGTCCGCGGCGACCTGGTCTCCGGTGAGGTCAGCACGCCGGCGGTGACGACCCCCTTCGTGGCCCGGGCGGCGGAGGAGCCGACCGGGGTCTACCGGGCCGACGTCCAGGTCGGCGGAGCCGATGCCCGGGTCGGCTGGGCCGTCCTGCCGGACGGCAGCCAGGTCGGGATCGTGAACGTCGACGGCGAACTCGATCCCGCCCCACCCCTCGACCCGGCCGACCGCACGTTCCGGTTGGACGGCGAGCTGCACGAGGCCCAGCGCCTGGCCCCCTGAGCGCATCACCGGGCTGCCGGTGGCGCCGCGGCCTGGGTGACCCGGTCGACGGGGCCTGGAACAGGCGCGCGGTGGTGCCGGCCGGGAGCAGCACCTGACCGACGGGGAAGGACGTCCGGCGGGGGGGCTCTCACCTCCCGCTTCTCCCTGCAGCGGACCGAACGGGACGCGACGGGCGCAGCACGGCCGGCTGCTGGCGGGTCACGCCGGTGTGGAGTCGCCGGTGTGCCCCTCGAGGGGAGGAGGCGGCCGGCGCGCCGCTGATACCCCGGGCCACCGGGTCGGGGCCACGAGCACGGCGGGCGTATCTGCCGTCCCCGCCAGACCTCTGGAGGTCCACAGCGTTCCCCGACCGCGGAGGTGCACCATGGACGACCACATCGAGCGCGTGCCCGGCTTCCCGGCGTGCCGGCTCTTCGCCCTCGTCGACTCCGACGCCGCCCTGCGCGGTGCGCTGTCGGCACTGGCACCGTACGTGCAGCCCGGTGCTGCGCGGGTGCTGAGCGGCGAGCCCGGCATCCGGGCCCTGGACGTCGACGGCCGCGCCCGCGGGACCCGGGGCCGGCTGCTGCGGGCCGTGCAGGACGTCTCCCACGGCCGCGGTGCACTGGCGCTGCACGAGGAGCACCTGCGCCGCGGGGGTCACCTGCTGCTCGTCCCCGCCCGTGACTGGGCGCAGTGCCGTCGGCTGGTCGACGTCCTCGGCCCCTGGCGCGCGCACGGGCTGGTCTGGTTCGCCCGGTACAGCGTCGTCGACGTCACCCCGCGCTACTGCGCGCACGACGGCCGAGCACTCGTCGCGGCCTGACCTGCTCCCCCACCCGGCCGGGCCGAGTCGCTGAGAGGCGGCTCCGCCCGGCCGCTACGTGCGCGGGCGCCGTCCGACGATGACCTGGGCAGACCGGTCCGCCGTGCCGGGGTGGGGCGGTATCTGCCCGCCGCAACGGCGCTCCTGACGACATGGACATCCGGCTGAGCACCACGATGGACGACCTCGACAGGCTGGCGCACCAGGAGAAGCTGGCGCTGCTGCACAGCCTCGCCGAGCTCGTCTGGGACATCGAGGACGAGCTGGCACGGGCGAGGGCCGTGCGGGCGGAGCTGATGACGAGCGTGCAGGAGGACCTGCGCCACGCCGGCGTCAGGTGATCCGTGGTACCCCGTCGTCGCCGCGGTGGCACTCCAGCAGCCCCCGCAGCGCGGTGGCCGCGTCGATGCGGCCGGGCACCGTCGCGGCGGCGACCTCACCGGTGAGCCTGGCCGCGGCGAACGAGGTGCCGCTCCAGGACGCCAGGCCGTGGAAGTCCTCCGGCCCGTCGGGGAGCTCGACCGGGCCGGTGACGTAGGTGCTGACGACGTCCTCCCCGGTCGCGAGCACATCGACCCACGGCCACCCGGAGGGTTCCGGGCTCCACGGTGGGACCCCACCTGCTCCGTCGATCGCCCCCACGGCGACGACCCGGGGCAGCGCGGCCGGCCAGAGCGGACGACGCCGGTCCCTCATCTGTGCGGCGTGGTTGCCGGCGGCAGCGATGACCACCAGGTCGGGGTCGAGCCGCTCGAGGGCGGCCTGCAGCACCAGCGGCGGCTTGTCGTCCCCGGTGAAGCAGCCGAGCGACAGGTTGAGCACGTGCACCCCGAGCCGCTCGAAGCGGACCAGTGCCTTCGCCACGTCCCAACTGTCGGCCAGACCGTCGTCGTCGAGCAGACGCCGCACCTCGACGTGCGCTCCCGGCGCCGCCTGCAGGATCGTGCCGACCACGAAGCCGGCGTGGCCGGTCTGGTAAGGCACGGCAGCCGAGCCGCCGGTCCAGAGGGCGGCCGGCGGCGCGTGGTACGAGCCTTCCAGCCACAGGTGCGGGTGCAGGCGCGTGTCGCCGACCGCGACACGGACCTCGGTACCGGGGTCGCCCTCCCGGGGGGCCAGCTGCCGGTCCGTCACCGCGGTCGGCGGGCCCTCGTCCCCGACGCCGATCGTGTGGTTGCCGCCCACCTCGTCGACGGCGCGGTTCTTGCCCATCGTGGGGGTCCACCCGCCGTAGCGGGCCCGGAACTCCGTGTACAGCTGCTCGAGGAGCTGGGACAGCCACGCCCCGTCGTCGGCCTGCTGGGCCGTCGCCCGCCCGGTGGCCCAGGCCTCCAACGGAGCCCGGTGCAGCGTCACCCGGGCCAGCCCCAGGTCCTCGCTGCGCTCCACCTCGGCGGCCGGGTCGCCGCCCCCCAGCTCCGCCGCCAGCTCCGCCAGCACGAGCCGGAGGTGGGGCAGCGCCACCACGACCTGGTCGTCCTGGAACCGGGCCTCACCGAACTCGCGCGCGGGCGTCAGCATCTCGTCCCCCTCCGCAGCCGGTCGCGGCAGATATGGGATAGCGCACCCGCGGGCGTGAGGGGAAGACTCCCGGCACGAGCCGATCGAGCGCGCGGCGAGTCCGCCGCGACACACCGGGCGCACCCCGGGAAGGGGCCGGCATGGGCGCAGCGGAGGACCGCCGGGAGGCAACGGCGGCGCTGTCCCTGGTGCAGGTGGACCCCCGCCGCGCCGGGCAGCTCGCCGCGGCGCTGCTCGACCGCGCCCGGGCCCGGGGAGACCACGCGACCGCCGCGGTCGCCGGCCGCGCCGCCGGTCTGGCCGCGCTGCACACCGCCGACCTGGACACCGCCGCCCAGCACCTGCGCGGGTCGGTGCGCAGCGCTCGGCTGGCCGGGTCCCCGCAGCTGGCCGGGGAGGCCCGGATGAGCCTGGCCGCGGTCCTCCTGCGTCGGGGCGAGGGCCGGGCGGGCCTGCGGACGCTGGACGGCGCGCTGACCGAGCTCAGCGGGGTCGAGCACGCCCGCGCCCTGGCCCAGCGCGGGTCGCTGCACCAGCAGCTGGGCCGGCTCGACGCCGCCCTGGCCGACTACCGGCTCGCGCTGCCCGCACTGCGCCGTGCGGGCGACTGGGTCTGGGTCCAGCGGGTGCACGGCAACGTCGCGGTGCTGGACGTCTACCGATCCCAGCTCACCGCCGCGGCGGCGGAGCTCCGGGAGGCCGAGCAGGTGTGCCTGCGGCACGGCCTCGACCTCGACCTGGCGTTCGTCTGCGACAACCTCGGCTTCCTGCACCTCCGGCGGGGCGACGTCCCGGCGGCCCTGCACTGGCAGGCCGAGGCGGAGCGGCGGCTGGGGCACCTGGGGGCACCGGTCGGGACCGTCCTGGTCGACCGCTGCGAGCTGCTGCTGTCCCTGCGCCTGGTGACCGAGGCCAAGGAGCACGCCACCCGGGCGATCGAGGAGTTCCGCCGGCTGCACCGGGAGATCTCCGTCCCGGAGGCGCAGCTGCTGCTCGCCGAGGCCAGCCTGCTCGACCGGGACCTGGCCGGCGCGGAGTCGGCGGCGCGGGCGGCCCTGCACGCCTTCACCCGCCAGCGCCGGCCGGAGCGGGCGGCGCTGGCCCGGTACGTCGTGCAGCGGTGCCGGCTGGCGCGCGCCGGCGGGCAGGTCTCGGTGGCCGAGCTGGCGCGCACGGCGGCCCGGCTGGACGACGCCGGCTGGACCGCCCAGGCGCAGGACGCCCGGATCAGCGCAGCGAGGCTGGCGCTGGCCCGGGGCCGGGTCGGCCGGGCGGAGGAGCTGCTGCGCACCGTCGCGCCGGGGCACCGCCGGGGCCCCGTCGAGCTGCGGGCGCGCGCGTGGCACGCCCGGGCACTGCTGGAGCTGGCGGCGGGCCGACGGGCCCCGGCGCTGGCGGCGCTGCGCACCGGCGTCCGGCTGGTGGAGGAGCACCAGGCCACGCTCGGGGCCGCGGACCTGCGCACGTCGGCGTCGGTCCACCGCACCGAGCTCGTCGACCTGGGTCTGCACGAGGCGCTGGCCGGCGGGCGCCCGCGGCAGGTGCTGGCCTGGGCGGAACGGGGCCGGGCCACCGCGCTGCTGATGCGCCCGGTCCGGCCACCCGAGGACCCGGACCTGGCCCAGCTGCTGGCCGAGCTCCGGGCCACCGCGCACGCCGTCCAGGAGCACCGGGGTGACCCGCGGGTGCTCGACGGCCTGACCCGCCGGCAGGGGGCGCTGGAACGGGCGGTCCGGGACCACGTCCGCGCGGCGGGCGGGGGGACGCGGACCCAGCACCGGCCGGGGCCGGACCGGCTCGCGGCCGCGCTGGGCGAGGCCGCGCTGGTCGAGTTCGTCGAGCACCGCGGTCAGCTCGCCGCCGTCACCCTGGCCGACGGGCGGGCCCGGCTGACCCGGCTCGGCAGCACCGACGCGGTCCGCGAGCTCAGCCAGCACGTCCCGCACGCGCTCCGGCGGCTCAGCCGGCACAGCGGGACGGCGCTGCGCGAGGCCCGGGACGCCGCGGCGCTGACCGTGCTGCGGGAGACCGCCGGAGAACTGGACGAACGCCTGCTCCGGGCACTGCCCGCCCAGGTCGCCGGACGACCGCTGGTGGTGGTGCCCACGCCGTCCCTGCAGTCGGTGAACTGGCCGAGCCTGCCGTCCTGCGCTGGGCGGGCCGTCACGGTGTCCCCCTCGGCCGCCCTCTGGTACCGGGCCGCGACCGCGCCGCCCCGGCACGGCGGCGTCCTGGTGGCGGCCGGGCCCGGGCTCCCCGCCGCCCCGGCGGAGGCGGCCGCGGTGGCCGAGCTGCACCCGACGGCGACCCTGCTGGTCGGCCCGGGCGCCACGGTGGCGTCGGTGCGGGCGGGGATCGGCCGCAGCGCGGTCGCGCACGTCGCCGCGCACGGCCACCTCCGGGCCGACAACCCGCTGTTCTCCTCGCTGCAGCTCAGCGACGGCCCGCTGACGGTGTACGACCTGGACTCCCTCGCCGAGGTCCCCCGCCTGGTGGTGCTCGCCGCCTGTGACGGGGGGTCGTCGGCGGTGTGCGCCGGGGCGGAGCTGCTCGGGCTGGCCGCGGGGTTCCTCACCCTCGGGACCAGCGCGTTGATCGCCCCGATCGGACCGGTGTGCGACGGCGCGGTGGCCGACCTGATGGTCGAGCTGCACGGCCACCTGCGGGACGGGCTGCTGCCGGCCGCGGCCCTGGCGCGGGTGCAGCAGGACGCCGCCGGCGGGTCACCGGGGACCCTGGCCGCCGCCGCGGGGCTGCTGTGCCTGGGTGCGGGCACGTCCCCCAGCTCGCTGCCGCGGGCCGTGTCCGGTGGTCCTGCTGCCGGCGGCGACGGCACACCCCGTGCCGGGGTCACCCCGGTCGCCGCCGGCGCGTGACGGGAGGCTGCCGCTACAACGGCAGCCACTCGGTGGTCACGCCGGCCCCTGGCGTCCGGCAGGTCAGCCGGAACGGCCCGCGGTCGGGCAGGGGCAGGCGGAAGCAGCCCCGTGGATCGGCGTCCACCTCGACGACGACGCCTCCACCAGCCGTCAGCACCACCGAGCCGGGCTGCGGCGGGATGAGCTGGCCGACGATCTCCCCGGGCCCCTCCCCCTCGACCTCGAGTTCGACCTCGACGGACAGGTCGGTGCCCTCGAACACGAGGGTGCGGGGGCCGGCCGGTGCGGCGTCCCGGACCAGGACGCCGTCCTGCGAGGAGTCGTGCGTGAGGACCAGCAGCTCCAGCTCCCGGTCGACGTCCCGCCAGGCGAAGGCCCCGCGCGCGGCGTCCACCGTGGCCTGCGGCGCCGGTCCCGGGCCGGTCAGCGCCGCCCGGAGCTCGGCGAGGAGCTCGTCATCGTCGTCGTGCCACGACGCGTGGTTCATCTCGTCCACCTCCTGGGTGGTCAGCTGGGTCGTCCTGGAGGAACGCGCGCAGCGCTCCGGTGGCGCGCAGCCGGGCGAGGCAGCGGGCCCGGGTGGGCCCGATGCTGCCGACCGGCATGCCGAGCCGCTCGCTGATCTCCCGGTAGCTGACCGGCGGGTCCGCGACGAGCAGCAGGAGCAGTTCCCGCTGCGCGGCGGGCAGCTCGGCCAGGCCGTCCCGCAGGGCCTGCTGGCGCTCGGCCCGCAGCAGCTCGGCGTCGACGTCGACCCGCTCGCCGGCGTCGTGCGGTTCCGGCAGCGGGTCGAGGGCGACGGCCCGCCGCGTCGAGCCGATCACCCGGAGGCTCTCGTGCTTCGCCGTCGTCATGATCCACTTCGGCAGGGCGCGGGGTTCGCGGATGCTCGCCAGGTGCTCCACCAGCCGGAGCCAGACCGTCTGGCCGACGTCCTCGGCGTCCCGGTCGGGAAGCCGGTACGCGCGGGTGACCGAGCGGACCAGCGGCAGGTAGCGGTCGACCAGGCCGTTCCACCCGGCCTGCTCCCCGCGTGCGGCGGCCGCCACGAGCGCGGCCACGTCGGTGTCGGTGTCGGCGTCCGTGCCACCCACCTCCTCGGATCGAGGCACGCACTGCGCGGGACGGGCCGAGCACCCCGTCCACACGGGTCAAGAGGCGGCTGCACCGCCGAAGATACCGATCAGCGCGGGCCCGTGGACGGTCCGGACCACCGGGTATCAGTGTCGGCCCGGTGCCCTCTTCCCGGCTGCCGACGCCCTCCGGCGCCGTCCCGACCGGACGAGGAGACGACCATGCACCCCACGCAGGCACCACCGGCTGAGCGCACCCACTGGTCCCCGCCCGACGCGGCCGCGACCGCACCGGCCGCCACCCCGGCCCGGCTGGTCCCCCGGGCCGTCGGGCAGGCCGACGCCGTCCTGGGCGGCGTCGCCGACGCCTGCCGGCGCCGCGGGCCGATGGCGCTGCGGTGGTCCCTGGCGGTGGTCTTCGTGTGGTTCGGCGGGCTCAAGCTCGCCGGGGCCACGCCCGTGGAGGGGCTCATCGCCGCGACCCTGCCGTTCGTGAGCCCGGCGGTCAGCGTGCCGGCCCTCGGTCTGGGCGAGGTCGCGCTCGGCGTCGCCGTGGCACTCGGCCTCGCCCCCCGGCTCACGCTGCTCGCGCTCGCCGCCCACCTGACGGGCACCTTCCTGGCGTTCGCCATGGCACCGGAGCTGATGGTCACCGACGGCAACCCGCTGCTGCTGACCGCCGACGGGGAGTTCGTGCTCAAGAACGTCGTGCTGATCAGCGCCGCGCTCGTGCTGGTCGGCCGGTACGCCGACGGCGCCCGCCCGGGCGGGCGGGCCGTCCCGCGCGCCTGACCCGCACCCACCAGGGCGGACCCCGGCCGGGCCCGGGTCCGCCCTCCCGTGTCCCGCCGCGGCGGGAGTCCACCGGCCCGCCACCGTGGGAGGAGCTGACACCGTGGCCGAGAGCAGCCTGCTCGTCTTCCTCCTGCTGACCGTCGCGCTGACGCTGTCCCCGGGGCCGGACGACGTCCTGGTGCTGCGCACCGCGGTGCGGGACGGCCGCCGGTCCGGCACCGCGACCGCCGTGGGCGCGGCGACCGGCTCGCTCGTCTGGGGCGGCGCCACCGCGCTCGGCCTCGCCGCGCTGGTCGCCCGGTCGCCCGGGGCCTACGACGTGCTGCGCCTGGCGGGCGCGGCCTACCTGGTCGGCCTCGGCCTGACCGCCCTGCTCCGGCTCCCCCGCCGGGACGGCGCGCGGTGCACCGGTGCCGGGCCGGGCACGGCTCGCCGGTCGGGGCTCCGGTGGGCGTTCGCGACGGGGCTGGTCAGCGACCTGTTGAACCCGCGGATCGGCCTGTTCTACCTCGCGGTGCTGCCCCAGTTCGTCCCCGCCGGCCGATCGGTGCTGCCGTACTCGCTGCTGCTGTGCGCGATCGACGTCGCCGTCGCCCTCGGCTGGCTGGTCCTGCTCGCCCGGCTGGCGGACGCGGGCGTGACCTGGCTGCGCCGTCCGGTCGTCGACCGCTGGCTGGACCGGCTGCTCAGCGTCTCCCTGGTCGGCCTCGGCGCCGGTGTGGCGCTGGGCCTCTAGTCCGCACGGCACCGGCGGCGGCCGGCCACGTGGTGGGCGGCAGCGTCGACGTCCCACCAGGGTCCCGCCGGACGTGACGCACCGGTGACGGCGGGGACCGAGCATGGCGGCAGCCGTGCCGACCGTCCCGCGTGCTCCGCGCGGCGGCGCCCGGCTGACCGGAGGTGCGCGGTGCCCGGGACCCTGCCGATCATCTACGTCCGCGGCTTCGCCGGGGAGACCTCCGGCATCGACAAGGCCGTCGACGACCCGCTCTACGGGTTCAACCTCGGTTCCACGCACGTGCGGATCGGCGGCGCCGGGGACCCGGTGTTCTACCAGTTCGAGGGGCCGCTGCTGAGGCTGCTCGGCGAGATGGGCTACCGGCTGCACGTCGACGGCGGGCAGGAGGCCTTCCTGCAGAGCCAGCCGGACGGGTCGCTGGCCCCGGCGTCCCTGTGGGTCCACCGCTTCTACGACCGGTCCGCCACGACCTGGGCGGCGCCGCGCCCGCAGCCGTTCTCCATCGAGGAGGCGGCCGAGGACCTGCTCCGGCTGGTGGAGCAGGTGCTGGCCAAGACCGGGGCGCCGCGGGTGCACCTGGTCGCCCACTCGATGGGCGGGCTGATCTGCCGCTCGATGGTCCAGCGGGTGGTCCCCGACCGCCGGACCGGCGTCCGGGCCCGGGACCTGGTGGACCGGCTGTTCACCTACGGCACCCCGCACGGCGGGATCGAGTTCGAGGTCGGTTTCGGGCTGCTCGAGGCGCTGCGGGACGAGTTCGGCATCGGCGGCGGCGACATCTTCGGCCGGGAACGGATGTACGAGTACCTCACGCCCACCGACCGCCGGCAGGCCCGGGTGCCCGACGACTGGGACCCGCGGGACAACCCCGACGAGGACAACTTCCCGGCCGAGCGCATCTTCTGCCTGATCGGCACCAACGCGGGCGACTACGCCGCGGCGCACGGGCTCTCCGCCCGCGTCGTCGGCGTGAAGAGCGACGGCCTGGTGCAGGTGGCCAACGCGCTGGTGACCGGGGCCAACTCCGCGCACGTCCACCGCAGCCACAGCGGCCGGTTCGGGCTGGTGAACTCCGAGGAGGGCTACCAGAACCTGGTGCGCTTCCTGTTCGGGGACGTGCGGGTGACCGCCGACCTGGTGGGCCTGCGCCTGCCCTGCGACGAGGAGCTGACCTGGCAGGCGGAGGCCTGGGTCTCGGTGCGCGGCCTCCCGGTGCTGCTGCACGCCCAGAAGGCCGCGCACCACTGCCCGATCCTCATCGAGCTGCCCGCGCCCGACGACCCCGCGGACCGCCCGGTACCGCTGATCACCACCTACCTGTGGAGCCGCGCCGCCCGCAGCACGCCCCGCATGCGGTACACGATCTCGCTGCGGCTGCTGTCGCTGCGGGAGGACCACCGCATCTTCTCCTGGGCCGACCACACCGAGGGCAGCCTCGACTTCGAGGACCACCTCGTCGTCGACGTCGAGCAGCGGCCCGACGGCGGCCTGGCCGCCTGGGCCGAGTGGGGCTCCCGGATCACCGTCCCGCTGCGGGCCTACCAGGCGGCCGGGGACCCGCTGACCGACCTGGACCCGGCCGCCGACTCGTGGCGCGCCGAGGTGCCGCTGCCCACGGGCGGGGCGTTCCTCGGCCCCCGGGCGGCCGTGGTGCTCACCGTGCGACCCGCCGGATGACGTCCGGGTGACGACCCGGTGACGCAGCCGCCGGACCCTGGTGGCGACGACGAGGACCCAAGTGGCGACGCCGAAGACGAGGTGGCGACGCCGAGGACGAGGAGGTGGACGGTGGTCCGTCTGATCGAGGTGCGGCAACCCCGGGAGCACGACGTGGTGGCCGCCCGGTTCGCCCTGGCCGGCTTCGGCTCCGGCTTCGAGGCGACCGTCTCCTGGCGGCTGCTCGGCGCCGGCGGCGCGCCGCTGGGCGAGGGGCTGGTGCCCGGCGTCGGCTCGATGGGCGTCGTGGACGACTTCGCCCTCGAGGTCGAGCTGCCGGCCGGGGTGGACGCCCGGGGCGAGCACGCGCTGCTCCAGGTCTTCGGTGACGACGCGTCCGGGGAGAACCCGCCGGGCACCGACCTGAACCAGGTGAGGGTCACCCTCTTCACCGGCATGCAGGGCTGGCGGCTGTACGAGGTCGTGCCCGGTGACACCCTCTCGGCGATCGCCCGGGACGAGGGCCAGGGCACCTCCGTCGCCGACGTGTTCGAGGCCAACCGGGACACCCTGATGGACCCGGACCTCATCTTCCCCGGGCAGGTCCTCCGGGTCCCCCTGTTCTGACCACCGGTCGGCGGCCACCTGGAGGCAGCGCCATGGGCTCCCCCGCTCCCCCTGACACCAGCTGCGCCGCCTTCCGGCGACTGCCGCCCGGGTCGCTGCGGCCCGGCGCCGTGCACCGCTTCGTCGTCGGCGAGGACGACGCCGTCCGCGTGCTCACCCCCGAGGAGGCCGCCGGCGAGCTGGCGGACCCCTTCTCGACCCTGCTGCTGCTGCGCGGCGTCTTCCCGCGGACGGCCGGCGAGGTCCTCGACGAGCTGGACCGGGCCACCCCGGCGGATGACCCGCTGCGGCAGGGCTTCTTCTTCCTGGTCGGTGAGGGCAGCCAGATCCCGATGAGCGAGGCGACCGCCTCGGTCGAGCGCCGGTTGCGCTTCCTGGCCACCCGCGGCGCCGGGCCCGACGGGGCGGAGGTCCTCGTCAGTGCCTTCCACCCGGACGAGGGCGACGTCGAGCTGATGGCCTGGGACCAGCGGACCGGCGGCTTCAACTACTTCCAGACCGTGGGGTCGACGTCGGCCTGGGTGTTCGCGGGCAACTCCCGGCACGCGCTGCGCCCGCCCACCCAGGGCAAGGGCCCGTTCGAGAGCCATCTCAGCGGCAACTTCGTGATGAAGGAGCTGCGCTTCCCGTGGCTGCACTGGCACTCGCAGGCGGCCAACATCCTGCCGTCGGTGCTGCCCCGTGACCCGCCGCTGGTCGACCACCCCTGGGTCACCGGCCGGGACCCCCGCGGTGCGCTCACCTGCGAGGTGGCGGTCGCCAAGCCCGGCATCCTGCGGTGGACCCGGACCCGGTTCCAGCAGCTGCTCGCCGACGGCGGCGTGGTCGAGGACCCCGGCCGGGTCATGGTGCAGGTGCTCGGCACCCCGAGCGTCAACGTCATCAGCAGCCACACCGAGGGGCGGGCCGCCGTCGCCGCCGGTGTCGTCGACCTGCCGCAGACCTTCTTCGTCGACTCCGAGGGGCTGACCGAGGTGCTGGGGCTGCGGGAACCGCCGCCGTTCGCCGTCTCCGGCGAGGTCTACGCGGCCAACCTGACCGCCACCCGGATGCGGGTGACCGACGGGCGGGGCTTCGAGCGCGCCGGCGACACGCACTTCGCCTTCGCCGTCCCGGAGCGGGCCTTCGAGGACCGGGCCGTGCTGGAGCAGGCCCTCGCCACCGGCCTGCTGACCCGCCGGCTGGCCGCCTGCCTGCTGATGACCGACTTCCCCAACCCGGTCTTCTCGGCCCGCCGGGAGGCCCTGCTCGCGCACGTGCCGGCGCGGGCGGTCGTGACCGACGGGGGAAGCAGCTTCTCCCAGGAGATGGGCGACGCGGTCGCCGCCGCCGCGGCGGACACCCCGGCGGGCAGCCCGGAGCGGGAGTTCGCGGCGCGGTGGGCGGTCGGCGAGGACTTCCAGGCGTCCTTCGACGCCGAACTGCAGGACTACTACCGGGCGGTGACGGCGCGGCTGGCCACCCAGGACGGCTACGACGACGTCGTCCGGCTGGCCGAGTCGCGGCGGGAGCGGGTGCGGGCGATGCCGATCGCCGAGACGCCGCTGCTGTTCGTCCGGACCGACGTCCCGCCCGGGAACCGGACGATGCGGGCCGACGCGACCATCGTGGAGGGCTGAGCGGTGCCCGTGCTGGACAGGTTCGACACCCCGGCCCGGCTGCCCGAACCCGACGACGCGGGCCGGGCCGCGTGGAGCGCCCGCGTCGCGGACCTGGTGGCCCCGCTGGCCGCCCGGTTCGAGCAGTTCTTCGACCCGACCGCCACCGACGTGCCGGCTGACGCCCAGGCCCCCGCGATCGTGTGGAACGCGTTCCCGGCGACCCTGCTGCAGTCGGCGACCTCTCAGGAGCAGCGCTGGCGGGCCGCCGACGCGAGCCGGGACCGCCAGGACGAGTACTGCGAGTGGAGCGTGGAGCGCGACGGCGCGGGCACGATCACCCGGGTCACCTTCACCACCGAGGTCCCCGAGTACTTCGAGCACCTGGCCGCGCAGGACCCCGACCGGCTGCTCGCGCTGTACCGGGAGCTCGTCGGCCCGCACGTGGAGCTGGACCAGCTGATCGTGGGTGGCCAGTACCGCCGGGACAACGTCCACAACCGCTCGACCGAGGGCCGGCCGGCGCACCTGGTCCAGCGGAACAACACCCTCGGCGCGGCGCTCGTGCTCGCGGCCGAGGCGACCGTGCTGCGGCACGACGCGGCGGGTGACCCGGTCACCACCGCCCAGGCCCTCGTCCGGTGCGGCGGCCTCGGCGAGCCGCTGCGCAACAGCGACCCGCAGATCGCCGCGGCGACCAACGACGCGGCGGCCACCGGCGCCGAGGTGTCGCTGCAGGACCCGATGGGCCTCTACCTCGACGGCCTGCTGGTCGCCGGCATGCGCACCCCCGACGGGGAGGACCCGGCCACCTTCTGGACGATCGAGCGGGGCGACGCCGAGCACGCGGTGCGGGCCCGCTACGCCGTCCCGCCGGAGCGGGGCTACGCGGTCGGTGACATCACCCTCGACGGGCGGCCGATCCGGTTCGGCGCCCAGCTGGCCGACCGGGTCGGTGTCCGGCTCACCGCCCTGGTCAGGCCGGCCGGGCACCGTCCGGTCCGGCTGCCCTGCGTGGCCTGACCGCAGGCCCCGGGGCGCGGCCACCGGGCCCGGGGGCGCCCGACGACCCGTCCGGGACGAGGGCCCAGCCCGGGAACAGGCCGTAGCGCTCGTCGAGCCGGGCGACGTCCGCGCGGAACCAGTCGGCCAGCCACCGCCGGTGCCCCGCGACCGCCGCCTGTGCCGGCAGCAGCCCACGGGCGGCGTCCGCGACCGCCCGCCCGGCCACGGCACCGCTGACCAGCGCGCGCAGCACGCCCGAGCCGGAGCAGGGGTCGAGCACCCAGGCGGCGTCGCCGGCCACGAGCAGCCCGGGGACCGCCGGCACGGCGGCGCAGCGCCAGGTCACGGTGGCCGCGTGCACCCCGGTCACCGGCCGGAGGTGATCGAGGTGCGGCGGCGGCGTCGGCAGCGGCCCGCCCCCGCCGACGTCCAGGCGCACCCAGGCGTGCAGGTCCGGGCGCACCGGTGCGGTCCAGGTCCAGCCGGTCCGGCCCGCCCGCAGGTGCGGCACCGCCCGCTCCGGCCAGCTCCCGCGGAGGTACCCCCAGCCGGCGACGAGCGGCCGGCTGACCCGCTGGACCGGGCAGCCCAGGGCTCGGGCCGCCCAGTGCCGGCCACCGCTGGCGTCGACCACCCAGCCGGCGCCGAGCCGTCCCCGGCTGGTGTGCACCCCGTCGACCCGCCCGGCCGGGGTCATCGTCGGCCGGAGGGCGCGGCAGTCCCGCTGCACGACGACCCCGACCCGGGCCGCCCGGGCGAGGAGGAGCTCGGCCAGCTCCCGCCGCGGCGCCTGGTACCCGGTCCACGGCACCCCGGGCGACCCGCCGTACGCCGCGAAGCTCGCCGGTCCGCCCCACTCGACCCAGTGGCCGGGGTGCCGCAGCCACCCGCTGGCCGCCACCTCCCGGTCGACCCCGAGCTGGCGGAGCACCCCCTCCGCGCCCGGGTGCAGGGTCTCCCCCGGCCGGTCCCGGGTGACCGCTGCGCTCTCGACCAGGACCACCGACAGCCCGGCGACCGCCGCCGTGACCGCGGCCGCGGTCCCGGCCGGGCCGCCGCCCACGACGACCAGGTCGACCGGCTCGGGCCCTCCGGTCAGCCGCTGCTCCCCCACTCCCCCGCCCCCTCCCGGGTGAGCACGAGGACCGGGTCGACGAGCAGGTCGACGCGGCGACGCACCTCGACGTGCACCCGGTCGACCTCGGTGGGGTGCGGCCGCACGGCGCCGGGGAGGACGACGACCAGCCGGTACAGCGGCGCGGTGAGCTGCACACCGGCCGCCCCCGCGGCTGACACCGCCTCCTCGTCGGCCGGGTCCAGGGCGCGGAACGACGACACCGACCACCGCGCCTTGGCCCGGGTGACGGTGCGGGGGTCCTGCGTGGTGTCGACGCCGAGTGCCTCGTAGGCGCGGGCCATGGCCAGCACCCGCGACCGGTACTCGTCCTCGCGGACGGCGCCGGTGAGGGCGAGCGTCATGGCGCCGCGCAGCGAGCTGGCCACGTAGTCGGCGTGGTCCAGGCTCGGGTGGTCGACCATGTCTGCACCGTCCACCCGGACGAGGCGCGGCCCGCGCACCCCGTCCCACGGCAGGTCCCCGACCACCCCGATCTCCTCGTCGGTCAGCGGGGCCACGGTCGGCCAGTCCGGCATCGGCGCGAAGGTGCGCGCGGCGTCCGGTGCGACCGCGGGCCAGAACGCGCTCAGCGCCGCGCACAGCTTCGCGTCCTCGGGGAAGGGGCTGCCCAGGCCGTAGGCAGCCAGGTGCACGGGCCCATCGACCCGGCCGTCGACGCTGACGTCCCAGCCCGGGGCGAAGACACCGGCGGCGTCGTCGGGCAGGTGGGAGTGGCGCTCGGTGTGGGCTCCCACCACCCGGGTGCGCTGTCCCGGGGGGAACTGCGGCAGGCAGACCAGCGCGGTGACCGTGTCGTCGTCGGGCCGGAAGCCGCTGCCCGTCAGGGTCAGGTTGGCCGGGAACCGCTCGTCGGACAGCGGGTCGGGCGGGACCCGCCAGATCGTCGTCCGCAGCCGGCTGGGCACGCGGCTGGCGACCCACTCGGTCAACTCTCGCTGGTCGGTGCTGGGGAAGAAGTCCGGTGCGGCCACCAGGGAGTAGGCGCTGCGCCCGCGGGGCAGGTCGGTCGCCAGCTCGGGGACGACGGCGGCGACCCAGCCGTCCCCGGTGAAGTCGAGGTGGTGGCGGGCCCGGTAGCCCCCGGCGGCCACCGCGGCGGCCACGTCGGGGCGGGCGTTCAGGTCGGTCTCCGTCCCGTCGTCGGCGACCGCCGTGCGCACGTGCACGTACTCCGGGCCGTGCCGCCACAGCCCCTCGGCCGGGATGTTGAGGCTGGAGGACAGCGGGGCGTTCGGCGGCACCCGGAAGGTCAGCGGCCGGCCCTGGTGCTCGGCCGGCTCGACCAGCCGGGGGTGCGGCACCGGGACGACGGTCCCGGGTGCGAGCTCGGGGTCGGCGGCGAGCTCGGCGATGCCGTCGGAGAACCGGAAGGGCGGCCCGTCGATGTCTGGGCGGCCCCAGGAGGCGTCCGGCCCCAGCGCCAGGTGGACCCGGCGGAGCTTCTCGTTGGTGTGCGTGACCGCCAGCCGGACCGACAGGGTGCGCCCGCGGAGGCACTCGTCACCGGGGAACAGCTTGTGCAGCGGCACCCAGAACCGCCGGGCCGCGTCCCCGGGGCCCGAGCCGTCCGCCGGCCGGAACCGCATCGGGACCGCCGACGCCTCGTCCCCGGGCGTCAGCACGGCGAGGTAGGGCGCGTAGCGGGCGGGCAGCACCCGCAGTCCGTGCGGGTCGCCGGCCACGGTGGGCACGAAACCCCGCAGCCGGCCGTCCCAGCGCGGCGGTGCCGTCCCGACCCGGCAGACCCCGGTGCGGGAGAAGACCAGGTCGGCGTGCCGCTGGTGCGGCGTCTGCCCGGACGGCCGGTACTCGGTGGCGAAGACGACGACGGCCACGTTCCCCGGGCCGGCCTCCGCGACCAGCTCGGCCAGCGACGGTGGCCGCACGCCGAACACCTGGTCCTCCACCGCGGCCAGCTCGGCCGGCGTCGCGAACCCCGTGAGCTCCCGGCCGTCCGGACGCCGGGTGACGTTCGGCGAGGCGAGCGCGTGGAAGAGCAGGCTGCGCGCCGGTGACCGGGCCTCCAGCCCGCGTCGCCCCTCCGCCGAGAAGTCCTCGAACCCGGGCAGCTCCCGGTCGATCCCGGGCAGCGGGCGGGCCAGCTCGGCGGCCAGGTCCACCGCGCCGATGTCCAGGCCGTGGGCCGCCAGCAGGTCTGCCCAGCCGTGCGGGGCCAGCCGGTCGCAGACGGCCCGGACGCCGTCGAGCAGGGCCACCGTCCCGCCCGCCTCAGGGCTGCTGGGCGAAGCGGATCAGCTGCGGCATGTCGAACGAGCCGTCGTCCCGGGCCAGGGGCGGCTGCGGCCGCCAGGCCGGCTCGACGTTCAGGTAGGACAGCGGGTCGTGCGCCAGCAGCCCGAGGAGCACCTCGGCGACGATCCGGCCGCCCACCGGCCCCAGCGCCCGGCCGTCCTCCAGCAGCTCGGCCTCCTTGAGCACGTAGAACCACAGCGGCGGGTGCATCGCCAGTTCCGCGTCGAGGTCGTCGATGCCCAGCTCGCTCGCGGTCAGCGGGGTGATGCCCATCGCCCGGGCGACCGTGGTGCCGGCCGGCAGCCCGAGCCGCAGCCCGCGCTGCAGGTTGCGCTCGGCCAGCGAGTGCGGCGGGTCGGCCGCGACCGACGCCGGCAGCGAGGCGAGCGGCCCGGCCAGCGACGTGTCGATCGCCAGGCTCGGCTGCGCCTCCACCTCGGAGCCGGGCATGTCGAACAGCAGGTCCCACTCCACCCCCCACTGCGGCGGGAGGCGGCGGAAGCCGTTGAGGTTGGACAGCTCGTCCGGTGGCAGCTCGGGTCCGAAGACCGGGATCGGCCCCTGGTCGCCGCGGGCGCGCTTCACGAACTGGTTGATGTCGTAGCGGCCGCGGATCATCGAGTGCCCGAAGCGGTAGGCCGCGACCGAGAACTCGACCGGGATGAAGGCGTGCTGCCGCGGCTCGTAGAACCGGAAGTGCGGCCGGGGCACCGTCACCTGCTCCCCCCGCGTGCCGACGACGAGGGTCTCCGGGCGCAGGACGTCGTCCACCACCGCCTGCCCGACGATGCGCCGCAGGAAGTCGTGCACCACGACCCACTGGTAGTGCCAGCGCACCAGCCGCTGGGTCTCCTTGAACGCGTTGTCCCCGGTCAGCGGTGTCGTCGCGGCCACCAGTTCGGCCACCTGGTTGTGGAACCGCAGCATCGTGCAGTGCAGCTGGGAGACCAGGGTGTTCTCGTCGTTGCGCGGGTCCCCGATCAGTGCGCGACCGAAGAAGACCTCCTCCTCACCCCGCCGGCGCGGCTCGTTGCGGGGCAGGTCCGGCCCGGCGCCACTCGGCTCGTCGGGCACCACGCCGACGTCCTCCCCCAGCTTGAACCGCGTGAGCCCGCCGGAGTCGTCGTACAGGTAGGGCTGGTCGGCCGGGCCGCGGCCATAGAGCGAGTCGAGGTCGAAGCGGGGTGTCCGGAAGTTGTGCAACGCGTCGGGGTCGTTCTGCCGCTGCAGGCTGGAGACCGGGTCGAACGTGATGTCGTGGTCGATGAACTGGCCGAGGTAGGTGTAGCCGGAGGGGATGTCCGGGTTCTCGGCCGGTCGCCCGCCGGGGTTCATCCGGGCCGCGAGCGCGGTCAGCGCCTGCGGCTGGTGCTCGAACACCGGCAGGTGGCGGAACATCCGCCCGAACGGCCCGCTGGTGTGCGAGGAGGAGGGCAGCACGTCGACCCCGCGCAGCGGGCGGGCGTGGTGCGTGGGCTCCGTGGGCGTGGTGATCGACGGGAAGATCGTGTCGGGTCGTTCCACGTCGTCGGCGTCGCGGGTGGCCATGACGTCCCCCTCCGGTGGCTGGCTGACGGGTGTCCGTCGCACAGCATCGGCCGGGACCGCCACCTCCCCGTCACCGCGGCGTGATCGCCGCGTCACCCCGTCGTCCGGGCCGCGCGGCCCGGCGGGCTCAGACCGCCGGGGTCCGCACCCGCCGCAGGGCGCCGACCAACTGGTCCATCTGCGGGGTCGGCGCGACGCCGAGCTCGGCGTCGAGCAGCAGCCGGAAGGAGTGGTAGGCGCGCATCGCCTCGGCCACGTTGCCCTCCGCGAGGTGCACCCGGACGACGACGCGGTGCGCGCTCTCCCGCAGCGGCTCGGCCTGGGCGGCGGCGTACGCCGCCTGCGACGCCTCGCCGAAGCGGCCCGCGCTGATCAGCCGGTCGGCCAGTGCCTCCAGGGCGTGGATCCGCAGCTGGCGCAGTCGCTCGCGTTCCAGCAGCACCCAGTCGTCGTACCAGCCCGGCAGCAGCTCGCCCCGGAGCCCGATGTCCGGCACCGCGGCGACGCCGTCCACCGGGACCCGCCGGTCGAGCACCCCCCGCGCCCACTCGGTCAGCTCCCGGACGTCGACGCGGACGCCCGCCGCGAGGCAGAGGACCCCGCCGGACGCCACGACCAGACCCGGGGCGACCTTGTGCAGGCGCCACAGCGCCGAGCGCAGGCTGCCCAGCGCGTGCTCCTCCGGGACGTCGGGCCACAGCTGTCCGGCGACGGCGGTCCGCGCCGACCGACCGGCCAGGCCGAGCCGGGCCACCACCCGCTGGACCCCGTGCGGGAGCTCACCGAGGGCGGAGTCCGGTCCTCCCCGGTACAGGGCGAACCCGTCGAGCAGTGCCACGTGCAGGGGCGGGGAGGCGTCCACGGGTCACTCTCCTCGGCACCTCTCGGAGCTGCGGGAGGGACGTGCGCTGAGATGCCGCAGGACAGGGATCGTCGAGACGTCACCCGTCGCTGTCAATCGACCCGGTCCCGTGACCTGGCGACCCGTCGAGCCAGTCACGCACCGCAGTCGGCAACTCACCCGGGTGTCCACCCGCACGCGCACCAGACACGCCTGCGGCCGGTGACCCTCAGGTCACCGGCCGCAGGCGTGTCTGTCTGGCCCCCTCCAGAGGCTCGTCCCGAGCGTACGAGGGATGAGGAGGAGGGGGTGCTTCCTCAGTCCAGGTAGTCGCGCAGGACCTGGGAGCGGCTGGGGTGGCGCAGCTTGGACATCGTCTTGGACTCGATCTGCCGGATCCGCTCCCGGGTGACCCCGTAGACCTGGCCGATCTCGTCCAGCGTGCGCGGCTGGCCGTCGGTCAGCCCGAACCGCAGCCGGACGACGCCGGCCTCCCTCTCCGACAGCGTCTGCAGCACGCTGGTCAGCTGGTCCTGCATCAGCGTGAAGCTCACCGCGTCCACGGCCACCACGGCCTCGGAGTCCTCGATGAAGTCACCGAGCTGGCTGTCGCCCTCGTCACCGATGGTCTGGTCCAGGCTGATCGGCTCCCGCGCGTACTGCTGGATCTCCACCACCTTCTCCGGGGTGATGTCCATCTCCTTGGCCAGCTCCTCCGGGGTGGGCTCACGGCCCAGCTCCTGGAGCATCTCCCGCTGCATCCGGCCGAGCTTGTTGATGACCTCGACCATGTGCACCGGGATGCGGATGGTGCGGGCCTGGTCGGCCATCGCGCGGGTGATCGCCTGCCGGATCCACCAGGTGGCGTACGTGGAGAACTTGAAGCCCTTGGTGTAGTCGAACTTCTCCACCGCGCGGATCAGCCCCAGGTTGCCCTCCTGGATCAGGTCCAGGAACGCCATGCCGCGGCCGGTGTAGCGCTTGGCCAGGGAGACCACCAGGCGGAGGTTGGCCTCCAGCAGGTGGTCCTTGGCCCGCTCGCCGTCCCGCACGATCCAGGTCAGGTCGCGACGCAGCTGGGTGGCGAGCTTCCCGCCGCCCTCCATGGCCTCGTGCAGCTTGTGCCCGGCGTAGAGGCCTGCCTCGATCCGGCGGGCGAGGTCGACCTCCTCCTCGGCGGTCAGCAGCTTCACCCGGCCGATGAGCTTCAGGTAGGCGCGGACCGAGTCGGTCGACGCGGTGAGCTCGGCGTCCTTGCGGGCCTGCCGGAGGGCGAGGGTGTCCTCCTCGTCGTCCCACTCGGACGCGGCCGCGGCGGCGCCGCCGTCGGTGTCCTCGGGGACGTCCTCCTCGGCGGGCGCGGCCGTGGTGATCACGTCGGCAGCCGTCATGGGGGGCGGGACCTCGGCGGGGGCGGCCGGGTCCTTGATGTCAGCAATGCTCATGTTCGCCTTTCCTGACGATGCCAGTCGGCATCGCACACCGGGGACGGGTGGCGGAGAGGCCGCGGGGGGAGGTGCTGGGCTGGCACCGGCACCTGTCAGCGACCCGGACGACTGCCTGGTGGAGCAGCCGCCGCCCGGGCCGCCAACGGATCAACGCCATGGTAGGCGTCGGTCCGGCCGGAGCAACCCTCGCCCGAGGGAGGAGCCTCCCTGACCCGTGTGCTCTCCCCCGCGGCACGCCCGCCGGTTTGGCCTCGCGGCCCCGATGGGAAGGGGTGACGGAGCCGTCCGCATGCGTCCTCGAGGAGTCCTGCCATGTCGTCGTCCCGCGGCAAGCCGATCGCCCGCACGTCCCTGTTCGGGCTCACCACGGCCCTCCTGCTCGGCCTGTCCGGCTGCGGCGAGGAGGAGCTCGCGGTCGGCGAGACCGACGTCCCCGACATCCGGGGTGAGGACGACTTCACCGACCCCTACACCGGCGAGTACGACGAGCAGTTCCGGGAGGACGTCGACGTCTACGCCGGCACGGAGGTGACCGTGACCGCCCAGGTCGACGACGTGCTGGGCCCCAACTCCTTCACCATCGTCGGCCCCGACGACACCTCGGTCGAACCGCTCCTGGTCCTGGTCGCCGACGAGGTGCCCGACCTCGAGGCCGGCCTGCCGGTCACGGTGGCCGCCACCGCCGCCCAGGAGTTCGACGTCGCCGAGGTCGAGACCCAGCTGGGGGTCGACCTGGAGGACGAGCAGTACGAGGAGTGGGAGGACCAGCCCTTCCTGCTGGCCACGATCGTCGAGGCGTCGGCGGAGTAGCCCGACAGCTCCGTCCCCAGGACGACCACCGCCCCGACGACGCCGCCCCCGGCGACCACGAGAGCCCGCGCCGGGGGCGGCCAGCCGACCCGCGACGAGCGCCCCGACCGCCACGGCCGGCGCGGTGCGCCGCAGGCGAGCGCCGTCCACCCGGCCTGCAGGCCGAGGTCGAGGACGGCGTCGGGCCGGCCTCACCGCAGCAGCAGGCCCCCGAGCACCAGCAGGCCGGCCACGGCGATCCCGGCCGCGAGGACCACGCCCCGGCGCGGCGCAGGGAGCGGACGCCGCGCCGCATCGCCCGCCGGGTGGCCGCCCAGCCGAGCCACGCCCGGACGGGGCGAGCAGCCCGGGCACGACGGAGGCCAGCGCGCCGGCCAGCCGGAGGCCCTCGGCGACGGGCGAGTCCAGCGCCTCCCGTGCCACCCCGGGAGTTCCGACAGCGCAGCGACGACCACCCCCTCCGGATGGGTTGTGTCGCGGACCACACCGCCACTACGCTGAGCCGGTAAGAGAACGCATCGCTCGATATGCGGGCGGGCATCCACCGTGCACGGGAGCTCCCATGGCCGCGAAGCCCTTCGCCTCATCCGCAGACCTCGGCGTCAAGGAGCAGACCCTCGAGGTGCTCGCCGACGGCGTGTACGCGCTCACCGCGGAGGGCGACCCCAACCTCGGCGCCATCGAGGGCGAGGACTTCCTCGTCTGCTTCGAGGCGCTGGCCACCCCGGTCGCGGCCCGCCGCTGGCTGACCAGGCTGCGCGAGCACACCGACAAGCCGGTCCGCCACCTGGTGCTCAGCCACTACCACGCCGTCCGGGTGCTGGGGGCCAGCGCCTTCGACGCCGAGTCGATCATCAGCTCCGAGCAGACCAAGGGCCTCATCGCCGAGCGCGGCCAGCAGGACTGGGAGAGCGAGTACGGCCGGATGCCACGGCTGTTCGAGGAGCCCGAGTCCATCCCCGGCCTGACCTGGCCCACGGTGACCTTCCGCGACAGGCTCACGATCGAGCTCGGCGGTGACCGAGGCGAGCTGGTGCTGGAGTTCCACGGCCGCGGCCACACCGAGGGCGACATCACCGCCTGGCTCCCGAAGCACAAGATCCTCTTCGCCGGCGACCTGGTGGAGTCCCAGGCCGCGCTCTACACCGGTGACGCCTTCCACTTCGACTGGGCCACCGGCACCCTCGACCGGATCAAGGCCCTCGGCGCCGAGCAGCTCATCGGCGGCCGGGGGGCCATCGCCCGCGGCCGCGCCGAGGTCGACGCCGCCATCGAGCAGACCCGCGCCTTCCTGACCACGATGCACGAGACGGTCGGCACCGCCCACCGCGCCGGGGGCACGCTCAAGGAGGCCTTCGAGGCCACCCACGCCGCCCTGGCGCCCCAGTTCGGGCACTGGCCGATCTTCGAGCACTGCCTGCCCTTCGACGTGCAGCGGCTGTGGGACGAGTTCAGCGGCATCGAGCGCCCGGTCATCTGGACCGCCGAGCGCGACCGCCAGGTCTGGGCCGAGCTGCAGGGCTGATCCCGCGATGACCACCCCCGAGAGCCCCGCGCCGGCCCCGGTCGTCGTCATCGGCTGCGGCCCGGTGGGCCAGACGACGGCGCTGCTGCTGGCGCGCTGGGGGCTCCCGGTCGTCGTGCTCGACGGGCGCCCCGCACGGGACCTGGTCGGCAGCAAGGCGATCTGCCAGCAGCGCGACGTCCTCGACGTCTGGGACTCGGTGGGCGTCGGCGCGGAGATCGCCCGCCGCGGCGTCACCTGGACCACCGCGCGGACCTTCCACCGCGACGCCGAGCTGTTCAGCTTCGAGTTCGTCGACCGCGGGCGGTCCCCGTTCCCGCCCTTCGTCAACGTCTCCCAGTGCCTCACCGAGGAGCTGCTCGACGCCGCGATCGCCGCACAGCCGCTGATCGAGGTGCGCTGGGGGCACGAGGTCACCGGCATCGACCAGGACGACGCCGGGGTGACGGTCACCTGCGCCGACGGGACGACGGTCGCCGGCAGCCACGCGGTCGCCTGCGCCGGCCCCCGGGCCGACGTCGTCCGCAGCGCGCTGGGGCTGACCTTCGAGGGGCAGACCTTCGGCGACCAGTTCCTCATCTGCGACATCCGCACCGACCTGCCCGGCTGGGAGACCGAGCGGCGGTTCTACTTCGACCCGGAGTGGAACCCCGGGCGCCAGGTGCTCATCCACCCGTGCCCAGACTCCACCTTCCGGATCGACTGGCAGGTGCCACCGGAGTTCGACCTGGCCGCCGAGGAGGCCTCCGGCGGGCTGGACCGGCGGATCCGCCAGGTCATCGGCGACCGGCCCTACGAGGTCGTCTGGAAGTCCGTCTACCGGTTCCACTCCCGGGTGGTCGACCGGATGCGGGTCGGCCGGGTGCTCGTCGCCGGGGACGCCGCCCACCTGGTCTCCCCGTTCGGCGCCCGGGGCCTGAACTCCGGGGTGCTGGACGCGGAGAACGCCGCCTGGAAGCTGGCCTTCGTGCTGCACGGCTGGGCGCCGGAGACGCTGCTGGACAGTTACCACGACGAGCGGCACGCCGCGGCCCTGGAGAACCTCGACGTCACCGGGGCCACGATGCGCTTCCTGGTGCCGGGCACGCCGACGGAGGCCGCGCACCGGCTCGCCGTGCTGGAGCGGGCCACCACCGACCCCGCGGCCCGGGCGGAGGTCGACTCCGGCCGGCTGGCCGAGCCCTTCTGGTACGTCGACTCCCCGCTCACCACCGCCGACGAGCGGCGCCCGTTCCCCGGCCGGCCGGTGCGCGGCGACGTCCCGGTGCCGGCGCCCGGGGTGCTGGCACCCGACGCACCGGTCACCATCCCCGGGCGGCCGGACGTCGTCCGGCTGCGGCAGCTGGCGCGCGAGGGCATCACGGTCCTCGTCGGCGACGACGCGGCCACCCCCGAGCCGTTCGGCGTCCCTGCAGGGGCCCACCGCGAGCCTGCGGGTGGCCGGGGGCAGGGAGGTCCTCTCACGGTCGCCGTCCACCGGATCAGCGACCTCGACCCCGGCGGCACCCTGCGCGACGCACTCGGGGCCCGCCCCGACGAGATCTGGGTGCTCCGCCCCGACGCCCACGTCGCCGCCGTGCTCACCCGCTCCACCGACGTCGCCCCCGCGGTGGCCCGGCTGCTGGCCAGAACCACCCTCTCCCCCGTTCCCGTGCCCGCTCCCGCCTGAGACCCGACCCGAGCCCTCCCCGGGGCAGAAATGGCCATTTCTGCCCCCGCGGACCCGCACCCAGGAGGAACCACCGATGGCGTTCTACCGGCAGGTGGGCAGCGTCCCGCCCAAGCGGCACACCCAGCACCGCCGCCCCGACGGCGGGCTGTACTCCGAGGAGCTGGTCGGTGAGGAGGGCTTCTCCTCCGACTCCGCGCTGCTCTACCACTCCGGCATCCCCTCGGCCCTGGTCGACGCCCGGCCGTGGGAGCTGCCCGACCAGACGCTGACGCCGAACGCCCCGCTGGTGCCCCGGCACCTGAAGCTGCACGACCTGTTCCCCGGCGAGGAGCACAAGGCCACCGACGCGGTCACCGGACGGCGCCTGGTGCTGGGCAACGCCGACGTCCGGCTCTCCTACGCCGTCTCCTCGGCGACCTCGCCCTACTACCGCAACGCCACCGGTGACGAGTGCGTCTACGTGGAGCGGGGCTCCGCGACGGTGGAGACGGTCTTCGGCGCGCTGGAGGTCGGCCAGGGCGACTACGTGGTCCTGCCGCGGACCACCACGCACCGCTGGATCCCGACCGGCACCGAGCCGCTGCGCACGTACGCGATCGAGGCCAACAGCCACATCGCCCCGCCGAAGCGGTACCTGTCCCGGTACGGGCAGTTCCTGGAGCACGCCCCGTACTGCGAGCGCGACCTCCGCGGCCCCACCGAGCCGCTGCTGGGCGAGGGCACCGACGTCGAGGTGTACGTCAAGCACCGCGGCAACGGGCCCGGCGGGCTGGCCGGCACGGTCCACGTGACCCCGGAGCACCCCTTCGACGTCGTGGGCTGGGACGGCTGCCTCTACCCGTACGCCTTCAACATCGCCGACTACGAGCCGATCACCGGCCGGGTCCACCAGCCGCCGCCGGTGCACCAGGTCTTCGAGGGCAGCAACTTCGTGATCTGCAACTTCGTGCCCCGCAAGGTCGACTACCACCCGCTGGCGGTGCCGGTGCCCTACTACCACTCCAACGTCGACTCCGACGAGATCATGTTCTACGTCGACGGCGACTACGAGGCCCGCAAGGGCTCCGGCATCGGCAAGGGCTCGATCTCCGTGCACCCCGGCGGGCACAGCCACGGCCCGCAGCCCGGGGCGGTCGAGCGGTCGCTGGGTGCGGAGTACTTCGACGAGACCGCCGTCATGGTCGACACCTTCCGGCCCCTGGACCTCGGCGAGGGGGGCCTCGCCGTCGACGACGGGAAGTACGCCTGGTCCTGGTCCGGCCGCGGGCCCTCAGCATGACCGGCACAGCCGTGACCGGCAGCTGGCTGGAGCTGCCGCCCGACACCGGGTACGGGCCGGCCAACCTGCCGCACGGCGTCTTCTCCACCCCCGGCACCGCCCCCCGGACCGGCATCGCGATCGGCGACCGGGTGCTGGACCTCGCGGCCGCCACCGGGGACGACGTGCACGCCACCGGCACCCTCAACGCCTGGCTGGCGCAGGGGCCGCAGGTGTGGGCGGCGCTGCGCGCCCAGCTCGTCGAGTGGTTCACCGACGAGTCGCACCGCGGGGACGTCGAGCCGCACCTCCTGCCGCGGGCCGACGTGACGATGCACCTGCCGATCGAGGTCGCCGACTACGTCGACTTCTACAGCTCCCAGCACCACGCGGAGAACCTCGGGGCGATGTTCCGCCCGGACTCCGCGGCGCTCACCCCGAACTGGAAGCACCTGCCCATCGGCTACCACGGCCGGGCCGGCACGGTGGCCGTCTCCGGCACCCCCGTCGTCCGACCCTGCGGGCAGCGCAAGGCCCCGGCCGAGGACGCGCCGACCTTCGGGCCCTCCCAGCGGCTGGACATCGAGGCCGAGGTCGGGTTCGTGGTGGGCGTCGGCTCCGAGCTGGGCACCGCGGTTCCCGTCGGCCGGTTCGCCGACCACGTGTTCGGGGTGTGCCTGGTCAACGACTGGTCCTCCCGCGACCTGCAGGCCTGGGAGTACGTGCCGCTGGGCCCGTTCCTCGGGAAGTCCTTCCTCACCTCGGTCTCCCCGTGGGTGGTGCCACTGGCCGCGCTCGAGGCGGCCCGCGTCGCCCCGCCGACCCGCGACCCGCAGCCACTCCCCTACCTGCGCGACGACGCCGAGCCCTGGGGGCTGGACATCAGCCTGGAAGTGCGGCTCAACGGCGAGGTGCTCAGCCGGCCGCCGTTCGACCTCATGTACTGGACCCCGGCGCAGCAGCTGGCGCACCTCACGGTCAACGGGGCCTCGCTGCGCACCGGCGACCTGTTCGCCTCCGGCACCGTCTCCGGCCCGCGCGCGGACCAGCGCGGCTCGTTCATCGAGCTGTCCTGGGGCGGCAGGGAGCCGCTGACCCTGGCCGACGGCTCGACCCGCACCTTCCTCGAGGACGGCGACGAGGTGGTCCTCACCGCGAGCGCGCCCGGCCCCGACGGCTCCCGCATCTCCTTCGGCGAGGTCACCGGCCGGGTCGAACCGGCGCGGCGGGACTGACGGCGGTCGCGGTGCCGCCGGTGATCGACGGCCGAGCCGCACCCGCGGCCTAGGGTGGACCACCACGACCACAGGGGGACGGCGATGCCAGCGAACGACAGCGGGGGTGCTCCGCAGTCGCAGACGCTGGACCGCGGCATCCGCATCCTCGAGCACCTGGCCGGTGCGGGCACCCCGCAGCCGGTGACCGAGATCGGCCGTGCCCTGGACCTGCACCGGTCGATCACCTACCGGCTGCTGCGCACCCTGGAGGACCACCAGCTCGTCGAACGCGACCCGCTGGGTCACTACGGGCTGGGCCTCGGCGTCGCCGCGCTGGCCCGCGGCGTGCGCACCGACCTCACCGCCGCCGCGCTCCCCCGGCTCAACGCGCTGTCCACCGAGCTCGGCATGACCGCGTTCCTGGTGGTGCGGGCCGGCGACGAGGCGGTGACCGTGACCAGCGTCGAGCCCCAGGACACCCGGGCGCACATCACCTACCGGCCGGGCACCCGGCACCCGGTCGGCCGCGGCGCCCCCGGGCTCGCCCTGCTCATGCCCGAGGCGCCGGGGGCCGACGACCGCCCGGCCCTGCAGCAGGCCCGCCGGGCCGGCTGGGCCAGCTCGCACGGTGAGGTGATCCCCGGCATCCGGTCGATCGCCGCGCCGGTGCTCGGGCCGGACGGCGGGGCCCGGGCCGCGCTCGCCGTCGTCTTCGTGGACGAGAACAGCGACGTCGAGCAGGTCGGCCGGGCGGTGGTCGCCGCCGCCGGGAAGGTCGCCGCCGTCCTGCGCTGACCCCTGGCGGTCAGCGGCCGACGTAGGCCGCGAGGTGCTCCGCCGTCAGGGTGGACCGACCGGCGACGAGGTCGGCCGGGGTGCCCTCGAAGACGACCCGGCCGCCGTCGTGCCCGGCGCCCGGCCCGAGGTCGATGACCCAGTCGGCGTGCGCCATGACCGCCTGGTGGTGCTCGATGACGATCACCGACCGGCCGGAGTCGACGAGCCGGTCGAGCAGGCCCAGCAGGTTCTCCACGTCGGCGAGGTGAAGGCCGGTGGTCGGCTCGTCGAGCACGTAGACGGTGCTCGCTCCCCCGGTGCCCTTCTCCGCCATCCGGGTGGCGAGCTTGAGCCGCTGCCGCTCTCCGCCGGACAGCGTGGTCAGCGGCTGGCCGAGGGTGAGGTAGCCGAGCCCGACGTCGGCCAGCCGGTCCAGGATCGCGTGGGCGGCCGGCGTGCGGGCCTCGCCGTCGCCGAAGAACTCCTCCGCCTCGGCCACCGGCATGGCGAGCACCTCGGCGATGTCGCGGCCGCCGAGCGTGTGCTCCAGCACCGAGGCCTGGAACCGCTTCCCCTCGCACTCCTCGCACGGCGACTCCACCGTGGCCATGACGCCGAGCTCGGTGTAGATCACCCCGGCTCCGTTGCAGGTCGGGCAGGCGCCCTCGGAGTTGGAGCTGAACAGCGCCGGCTTCACGCCGTTGGCCTTGGCGAACGCCTTGCGGATGGGGTCGAGCAGCCCGGTGTAGGTCGCCGGGTTGCTCCGGCGTGAGCCCCGGATCGCGCCCTGGTCGACGACCACCACGCCGTCCCGGGGCGCGACGGAGCCGTGGACCAGCGAGCTCTTCCCCGACCCGGCCACCCCGGTGAGCACCACCAGCACGCCGAGCGGGATGTCGACGTCGACGTCGCGCAGGTTGTGGGTGTCGGCACCGCGCACCTCGAGGGCACCGGTGGGCGTGCGCACCGAGGACTTCAGGGCGACCCGCTGGTCGAGGTGCCGGCCGGTCAGCGTGCTGCTGGCCCGCAGCCCGTCGACGTCGCCGGCGAAGACGACCTCGCCCCCGCCGGTGCCGGCTCCGGGGCCGAGGTCGACGACGTGGTCGGCGATGGCGATCGTCTCGGGCTTGTGCTCGACGACGAGGACGGTGTTGCCCTTGTCGCGCAGCTGCAGGAGCAGGTCGTTCATCCGCTCGATGTCGTGCGGGTGCAGCCCGATGGTCGGCTCGTCGAAGACGTAGGTGACGTCGGTGAGCGCGGACCCCAGGTGGCGGATCATCTTGGTGCGCTGGGCCTCCCCGCCGGACAGCGTGCCCGCCGGCCGGTCCAGGGAGAGGTAGCCCAGCCCGATCCCGGTGAACGAGTCGAGCAGGTGCCGCAGGCCGGTGAGCAGCGGAGCCACCGACCGGTCGTCGAACTCGCGCATCCAGCCGGCGAGGTCGCTGATCTGCATCGTGCAGAGGTCGGCGATGTTGCGGCCCTCGATCGTCGAGGACCGGGCCTCCGGGGTGAGCCGGGTCCCCTCGCACTCCGCGCAGGTCTGGAAGGTGATCACGCGCTCGACGAAGGCGCGGACGTGCGGCTGCATCGCGTCGACGTCCTTGGACAGCATCGACTTCTGGATCTTCGGGATCACGCCCTCGTAGGTGAGGTTGATGCCCTCGACCTTGATCTTCCTCGGCTCCGCGTGGAGGAGGTCGTGCAGCTCCTTCTTCGTGTACCGCTTGATCGGCTTGTCCATGTCGAAGCCCGCGCCGGCGAAGATCCGCCCGTACCAGCCGTCCATGCTGTAGCCGGGCACCGTCAGCGCCCCCTCGGCCAGCGACTTGCTCTCGTCGTACAGCGCCGTGAGGTCGAAGTCGGAGACCGAGCCCATCCCCTCGCAGCGCGGGCACATGCCGCCCAGGTAGACGGCGTCCTTCACCACGGCCTTCTCGACCCGGCCGTCGGCCTTCTCCGTGCTCATCACCCCGCTCGCCCGGCGGGTCGGGACGTTGAACGAGAACGCCGTCGGCGGACCGATGTGCGGCGTGCCGAGCCGGCTGAACAGGATCCGAAGCATCGCGTGGGCGTCGGTGGCGGTGCCCACGGTGGAGCGGGGGTTGGCGCCCATCCGCTCCTGGTCGACGACGATCGCCGTCGTCAGGCCCTCGAGCAGGTCGACCTCCGGCCGCGCCAGCGTCGGCATGAAGCCCTGCAGGAAGGCGCTGTAGGTCTCGTTGATCAGCCGCCGGGACTCCGCGGCGATCGTGTCGAACACCAGCGAGCTCTTGCCGGAGCCGGAGACGCCGGTGAACACCGTCAGCCGGCGCTTCGGGATTTCGACGCTGACGTCCTTGAGGTTGTTCACCCGGGCACCGAGCACCCGGATCAGGTCGTGGGTGTCGGCAGCGTGCTCCGGTGCGGTGCTCACGTGTCTCCTCGGGGGCGGGCCGTGGGGCGACCGTGCCACACCGGGTCGGTGCCCGGCCAGGCCCCACGTCGCGGCCCGGCCGCACCGGTCCGGCCCGGCGGTTGTGGCGTGGGCCACCTCCGGGCTAGCGTGCAGCCGTGGCTGGGCAGCGGATTCCGTGCGGGCCCGTCGGCGACTGACCCTCGCACCGGCGGGTCCGTGGGCACGTCCATCGAGGTCGCTCCCCCGCTGACCAGGGCCGCCCGGCCCGGAGGCTCCCCATGTCCCCCCGCCACACCACCCACGCCGGCACGACCCACGACGCCGCCAAGGTGCGCGTCGTCGTCACCGACGCGCTCGGCCTGCAGCGCGTCCTCACCCTGCTGACCGGGCGCCACCACGCCTTCACCCGCCTGTCGGCCGAGGAGGCCGGCACCGGGCGCTGGACGGTCGGCGTCGACCTGCTCGCCACCCCCGATGAGGTGGACCTGGTGGTCGCCCGGTTGCACCGGCTCCCCTGCGTCCTGACCGTCGACGTCACCCTCGCCGGGCGGCTGGCCTCGACGGCGTGACGCCGCCGCCGGTCAGGCCGCGCGCCGCGCCCGGGAGGCCTCGGCCAGCTCCGCCAGCAGCTCCTCGGTGGTGCCGAGGTCGACGCAGGCGTCGGTGACGCTCTTGCCGTGCTCGAGGCGCTCGGGGTGCCGGCGGTCGAGGTCCTGCCGCCCGGCCACGAGGTTGCTCTCGATCATCACGCCGCGGATCGCCTGCTCGCCGCCGGCGACCTGCCCGGCCAGGTCGCGCACGACGTCGACCTGGCGGCGGTGGTCCTTCTGGCTGTTGCCGTGCGAGGCGTCGACGACCACGACCTCCGGCAGACCGCGGGCGGCCAGCGCCCGCTTCGTGGCGGCGATGTGCGCGGCCGAGTAGTTGGGGCCGTCCTTGGCGCCCCGCAGGATGACGTGGCCGGTGTCGTTGCCGGTCGTCGACAGCTGGGCGCTCACGCCGTGGTGATCGACGCCGAGGAACTCGTGCGGCGCCCGCGCGGTCAGCACGGCCTGGATCGCCACGTCGACGCTGCCCTCCGGCGAGTTCTTGAAGCCGACGACGGAGGAGAAGCCGGACACGCGCTCCCGGGCGGTCTGGTCGGTGACGTTGCGGGCGCCGACGCCGTTGTAGGTGACCAGCCCGTCGACGTACTGCGGGGTGAGCGCGTTCAGCGGCTCGGCGGCCACCGGGACGCCCAGCGCGGTGATCCGGCCCATCAGCATCCGGGTGGCGACCAGGCCGACGCTGATCCGGCTGGAGCCGTCCAGGAACGGGTCGTAGGCGAAGCCCTTCCAGTCGACCTCGGTCCGCGGCTTCTCGGTGTAGGTCCGCATCAGGATCTCCAGGTCCGCACCGTGCCGTGCCCGCATGTCGGCGAGGAAGGCGGCGTACTCCAGGGCGGCGGCCGGGTCGTGGATCGAGCAGGGGCCGGCGATGACGGCCAGCCGGTCGTCGGCCCCGCCGACGATGGCGGTCGTGGCGCGACGCGCGTCCCGGGTCGTGGTGGCCGACTCCGCCGACAGCGGGACGACGGTGGCCACCGCGGCCGGGGTGACGACGACGCTCAGGCCGGTGATCCGCGCGTTCCCCAGGTCGCTCACGTCGACGTCTCCCGAGGGTGCGGCGCCGAGCCGCTGCTGGACCCCGGGCAGCAGGTCGGTCAGCGCGGCGTCGATCTGGGCGTTGACCCGGGTCTGGACGTCGAGCAGCGCGTCGGCGATCCGCGTCGCCTCGTCCAGCAACTGGTCAACCGGCATGGGGGTCTCCTCCGTCGTTCGTCACTGGCCAGCACCCCGGCCGGGGCCGCGCCCGCTGCGCGAGGCTGACCAGCACAGCATCCCGGAACCGGGGGTCCGGGCGGCATCCCGGGTGCCTCGGGGTGGTGAACTCCGGCGCCGGCCCGGCGGAGCCCCGGGCCACCCCGGAGACGGGTGCGACGCAGGACCCGCGCCGACCGGCCCGGCGTGCGAGGCTCGGCGCATGACGCCACGGGTGCGCCGCGGGCACACCGTGCGGTCGCTGTTCCAGCCGATCGTCGACCTGTCCGACGGCGCACTGGTGGCGGTGGAGGCGCTGTCCCGAGGGGAGCCCGGGCCGCTGGAGTCCCCGGGCGAGCTGTTCGCCGCGGCCGCCCTCGACGGGACGACGGCCGCGCTGGACGCCGCCTGTCTGCGCGCCGCGCTGTCCGGGGTCGCCGGCGCCGAGCAGCCGGCCACGCTGTTCGTCAACATCGAGCCGGCCACGCTGTCCACCCTGTCCCCGGCCGACCTGGCCGCCCTCGCCGAGCTGGTCCCGGCCGGGGTGCAGGTCGTCCTGGAGGTGACCGAGCGGGACCTGCTCGAACGCCCGGCCGACCTGGTCCGCGGCGTGCGGGGCGTGCGCGAGGTCGGCTGGCGGGTGGCGCTGGACGACGTCGGCGCCGAGCCGGCCGGGCTCGCCCTGATCTCGTTCCTGCGGCCGGACGTGATCAAGCTCGACCTGGCCCTGGTGCGCGGCCACACCAGCCTGCAGGCCGCCACCGTGGTCAACGCCGTCCGGGCCGACGCCGAGCGCTCCGGCGCGCTCGTGCTGGCCGAGGGCATCGAGACCCAGGAGCACCTGGACCGCGCGCTGGCGATGGGGGCACGCCTCGGTCAGGGCTGGATGTTCGGGCGCCCCGGGGCCCTGCCGGCGACCGGCATGCGCGCCCTGCCGCTGCGGCCGGTCACCCCGGCGCGGGGCGACGACGGGTCCGGTCCGGCCACCCCGTACGCGGTCCTCGCCGCCGCCTCGGACGCCCAGCGCGCCGGCGTGCCGCTGCTGGCCTCGATGACCCGCCAGATCGAGCGCCAGGCGCTCCTGCTGGACGAGCAGACCGTCGTCCTCGCGAACTTCCAGCACGCCGACCTGATGAGCGGGCGCACCCGCCGCCGGTACGAGACGCTCGGCCGCCTCACCGCCCTGACCGCCGTGACGGGACCGGGGATGCCCGACGAGCCCGTCCCGGGCGTGGTCGGCACCGCCCTCGATGCGGGCGACCCGCTCACCGACCAGTGGGTCGTGACGGTGGTCAGCCCGCACTTCGCCGCGGCGCTGGCGGCCCGGGAGGTGCCGGAGGACGAGCCCGGGCCGGGCGGCACGGGCGGTCGGCGACTGGACTACGTGCTGACCTACGACCGGCCGCGCGCGCTGGAGGCGGCCGGCATGCTGCTGGAGCGGACCCGCCCGGCGACCACCGGGACGACGCCGTCGGCGCCCCGCGCCGTCGCCGCCGGCGGCCCGGTGCCGCGGGTCGCCGAGACCGACCTCCCGGACCTGGTGCTCCGGGCCGTCTCGGTCGCCAGCAACGGGGTCGTCATCGCCGACGCCCGCCTGCCCGACCTCCCGCTGGTCTGGGCGAACGCGGCGTTCCTGCGGATGACCGGCTACACGGAGGAGGAGGTGCTCGGCCGCAACTGCCGCTTCCTGCAGGGGGCGGACACCGACCGCAACCAGGTGCACCCGATCGGGCGGCGGCTGGTCGCCGGCCGGGACGTCGACGCGGTCCTGCTGAACTACCGGCGCGACGGCTCGGCGTTCTGGAACGAGCTGCACATCAGCGCCGTCCGGGACGGGAGCGGCGAGGTCACCCACCTCATCGGCAGTCAGCTGGACGTCACCGCGCGGGTCGACCGGGAACGACGGACGGCGTACCTGGCCCACCACGACGAGCTCACCGGGCTCCCCAACCGGGCCCACGTGCTGGAGCACCTGAACCTGGAGCTGCGCCGGGCCCGCCGGACCGGCGGCAGCGTGGCGGCGGTGCTGCTGGACCTCGACGACTTCAAGACGATCAACGACCACCACGGCCACGCCGTCGGCGACGCCGCGCTCGTCTGGGCCGCCGGCCGCCTGCGCTCCGCCGTCCGCGCCGGTGACCTGCTGGGCAGGCTCGGCGGCGACGAGTTCCTCGTCGTCCTGGCCGGGCTCCCCGCGGCCGGCGGCGCTCAGCCGGACGACGGCAGCCGGCCGCCGGCCGAGGAGATGGTCCGCCGGGTGCAGGAGCACCTGGACGCCGCCCTCGACGACGTCCTCGAGCTGGCCGGGGCCACGCTGCGGATCAGCGCCAGCTCCGGCGCGGCCGTCTTCCCGGCGGACGCCGACGAGCCGGCGGCGCTCATCGCCCGGGCCGACGCGGCCATGTACGTGGCCAAGGCGCGCAGCGGTGACCGCGCGCCCTGGCCGGCGGGCACGGGCGGCCTCCCGCCCCGGCTCCTGCCCTTCGCCGGTGCCTGACCCTCAGGCCGGGGGGCCGTGCGGGCGCAGCCGGAGGGCGATCAGGGCGACGTCGTCGTCGACGTCGTCCGGCAGCAGGCGGGCCAGCAGCTGGTCGCACAGCTCCTCGAGGTCCAGCCCGGCGAGGTCGGCCAGCGCGTCGCGCAGCCGCTCGAGGCCGGCGTCGAGGTCGGAGTCGCGCCGCTCGACCAGGCCGTCGGTGTAGAGCAGCAGCACCGCGTCCGGGTCGAGGGCGACCTCCCGCTCCCGCCGCTGGGCGGTGTCGTCGACCCCGAGCAGCAGGTCCGCCCGCGGCGCGCTCAGCGACAGCACCGTGCCGTCGGGGGCGATCACCATCGGCGGCAGGTGCCCGGCGTTGGACCAGCGGACGGTGCTGGTGCCCCGCTGGGCCTGCTCCGCAGTCTGCTCCAGGCGCAGCACGACGGCGGTCGCGTTCGTCCGGGTCTGCAGGGTGGCCATCGCCTCGTCCACCCGCGTCAGCACCTCGGCGGGGCGGGCGTCGGTGGTGACGGCGATCGCGCGCAGCATCGAGCGCAGCTGGCCCATGGCGGCGGCGGCCTCGGTGTTGTGGCCGAGCACGTCACCGATGGTGACGATCGTGCTGCCGCCGGGCTGCACGAAGGCGTCGTACCAGTCCCCGCCGACCTGCGCCGCCTCTGCGGCCGGGGTGTAGCGGACGACGATCTGGACGTGGTCGGGGACGGCGGGCCCGGTCAGCAGGGACCGCTGCAGGCCCTCCGCCAGCTGCCGCTGCTGCCGGTACAGCCGGGCGTTGTCCAGGGCCAGGCCGGCCCGGCCGGCGATGTCAGCGGCCACCTGCAGCTCGGCCGCCGAGATCGGCGCCCGGGCCCCGCCGTTGAAGAGGCTCAGCAGGCCCACGGTCCGGTCGCGGCCAGGCAGCGGGAGGATGGCGAAGGACTCCGGGGTCAGCTCACCGAGGAGGTCGTGCGCCCGGCCGGGCAGCAGCACGGCCTGGATCCGCTCGGTGGCCTCCGCGGGGACCGTGGCGGGGCGCCCGGTCACGAGCACCCGGCTGACGAAGGACGTGTCCTTCAGGGCCGGGATGCGCTCGCGGGCGTAGGCCTCCACGACCGGGAGCAGCGCCGGGTCGGCGTGCCACCAGCCGACGTCGCGCAGGCCCCGACGGCTGCCGGCCTGCTGGTCGTCGTCGACGAGCGTGACCACGCACCAGTCGGCGAGGGCCGGCACGACCAGGCGGGCCAGCCGGGCGACCGCCTGCTCGGGGTCCAGCATGCTGTTCAGCTCGCGGGACACCTCCCCCAGCAGGTCGCTGCGCTGCTGCACGCGCACCCGCTCGGTGATGTCGGTGAAGTACAGCGCGACCCCGCCGTGCTCGGGGTTCGCCCGCACCTCGTACCAGGCGTTGAGCGGCTCGGGGTACCAGGCGTCGAAGGTGCACGGCCGGCCGGTCTCGGCGGCCCTGCGGTAGCCGGCCTCGAAGGCGGTGCCCAGCGTCGCCGGGAACAGCTCCCAGACGACGCCGCCGACCAGCTCGACCCGCGGGCGGCCGAGGGCGCGCTCGGCCTCCCCGTTGACGTAGCTGACCCGCCCGTCGCCGTCCATCGCCAGGTAGCCGACGGCCATCGACTCCAGGGTCTGCACCGCGAGCTCCAGGCTCCGGCGCCGGGCGGTGGTGTCGTGCACGACGCCCACGAGGCGCGCCGAGGTGCCGTCCTCGCCGCCCGCCACCTGCCCGTGGGCGGACACCCACCGCTCCGCCCCGTCGGGGAGGACGACCCGGTACTCCGCGTCGTAGGCGCCGCCGGTCCGGATCGCCCGCTGGACCCGGGCGACGACGTCGGGGAGCTCGTCGGGGTGCACGTGGGCGTAGACGTCCTCGGGGCGACCGCTGAACCCGGCCCGGGTCATCCCGGACAGCTCGAGCAGCCGGTCGTCCACCGCGAGCTCGCCGGTCGCGAGGTCCAGGTCGAACGTGCCGACCCGGCCTGCCTGCAGCGCCAGCGCCCACCGGGACCGGTCGATCTCCTGGTCGGCCAGCAGCCGCCGCGTCTCCGCCGAGGACTCCTCGGCCAGCGCACCGGCGTCCGCCGCCCGGCGCTGCGCGCTGCGCAGCTGGAACTCCGAGCTGCACGCACCGGCCAGGTCGACCAGCACCGCCAGGTCGTCCTCGGACCACTCGCGCGGGCGGCTGTCGATGGCGCACAGCGACCCGACCACGCGCCCGTCGGCGTCGGTCAGCGGGATGCCGGCGTAGGCGATGACGCCCAGGTCGGGGATGGCCAGGTTGTCGGCGACCAGGGGGTCGAGGCGGGCGTCGGAGACGACCAGCGGCTCGGCCGAGCGCACGACGTGCTGGCAGAAGGAGTGGCTCAGCGGCGTGCGGCGGGTGGACTGCCAGGGCTCGGACAGCCCCAGGGCGCCCGGGAACACCTGCTCGTCGGCCGAGACGAAGGTGACCAGCGCCACGGGCACGCGCAGCTGCCGCCGGACCAGCCGGGCGAAGCGTTCGAATGCCGGGTCGGACCCGGCCGGCACTGCCGGAGCAGGCGGGAGTGAGCTGGGCACGTGTCCCTTCCGTGGCGGGGACACGACGCCGCACGTCCCGATGGCCAGCCGACTGTACGGGGCAGATCGCCCTTCCGGTGCCCCTCGGGCGCCGGAGGGCGGGCCCGCGGCCGGGTGGCCACGCCGCTCCGGTCAGCGCCCGCACGACTCCTGTGGTCCTCTGGGGGCACTGGCCGAGAAGAGGCCCCCACGGACGCGACGGAGCAGATGAGCACCCAGCCCTGGCAGGAGACCCCGCTGCCGGACCTCGGCGACCGAGCCGGCCGGACGTGGCGCTGGGAGATCGACCGTCCGGCGCAGCTCACCGCGGCCCGCGGCGCACTCCGCGACGACCTGGCCGGCGACGGGCTGCCGCCGGGCGCCGAGGCCGACGACGTCGACCGGCTGCTGCTGACCTTCGAGGAGCTGGCCTCCAACGGCCTGCGGCACAGCGGCCAGCCGGTCGTCGTGGTGGTGACCGGGTGCCCCTCGGGCTGGCTCATCGACGTCAGCGACGCCCGCCCCGACCGCCCGCCGGTGCCGGCCGTGGGGCGCGACCCCGCGTACGGGGGGCTGGGCCTGCACCTGATCGCCCGGCTCGCGGCGGCGCACGGCTGGGTGGTGGCGGGGGCGCGCAAGCACGTGTGGGCCTGCCTGACCACCCCCTGATGCCGGTGTCCCCCGCCGTGGCCGTCACCCCCCGCGGTCCGGCTGCCGATGGACGGGGCATGTGCTGCTCGCCGGGCCCGCGCCCTGGACTCCTCGACGCCACGTGGGAGCGATGAGCACCGAACCGCCCGGGCCCTGGGTGCAGCGCCCGCTCCCCGCCGTCACCGCGCCCCGGACCAGCTGGAGCTGGCAGATCACCCGGCCGGCCGAGCTGACGTCGGCCCGCAACGACCTCCGGGCCGGTCTCGCCGACCACGCCGGGCCCGGGGGCGCCGGCGAGGACGACGTCGACCGGCTGCTGCTGGCCTTCGAGGAGCTGGCCTCCAACGGGCTGCGGCACAGCGGCGCCCCCGTGCAGGTCCGGGTCGACGAGTGCGGCGCGGGCTGGCTGATCGACGTCAGCGACGCCCGCCCCGACCGTCCGCCCGTGCCGGCCGTCGACCGCGACCCGGCCCAGGGCGGTCTGGGTCTGCACCTGATCGCCCGGCTGTCGACCACGGTGGGCTGGGTCGTCGTCGGGCCCCGCAAGCACGTCTGGGCGGCCCTCCTCCCGACCGCCTGAGCCCGGGCGCCGCCCCGGTCAGGCCGGGCGCGACGTCCGGGCGAGGTGCAGCCAGGTGTCGACGACGGTGTCCGGGTTCAGCGACATCGACTCGATCCCCTGCGCGACGAGCCACTCGGCCAGATCGGGGTGGTCACTGGGGCCCTGCCCGCAGATGCCGACGTACTTTCCGCGCTCCAGGCAGGCCTTGATCGCCATCTCCAGCACCGCCAGGACGGCGGGGTTCCGCTCGTCGAAGCTGCCGGCCACCAGGCTGGAGTCGCGGTCCAGGCCCAGCACCAGCTGGGTCATGTCGTTGGAGCCGATGGAGAACCCGTCGACGTGCTCGAGGAACTCCCCGGCCAGCAGCGCGTTGGACGGCAGCTCGCACATCATCACCACCGACAGGTCGTTCTCGCCGCGGCGCAGGCCGTGCTCGCCGAGCAGGGCGACGACGCCCTCGATCTCCGCCACCGTCCGGACGAACGGGATCATGATCTTGACGTTGGTCAGGCCCATCTCGTCCCGGACGTACCGGAGCGCCTCGCACTCCATGGCGAAGCAGTCGGCGAAGTCGGCCGACAGGTACCGCGACGCCCCGCGGTAGCCGAGCATCGGGTTCTCCTCGTGCGGCTCGTAGCGCTCGCCGCCGAGCAGGTTGGCGTACTCGTTGGACTTGAAGTCGCTCATCCGCACGATCACCGGCTCCGGCGCGAACGCCGCCGCGATCATCGAGACGCCCTCGGCGACCCGCTGCACGAAGAAGTCCCGTGCCGAGGGGTAGGCGGCGATCCGCTCGGTGATCTCCGCCGCGAGCTCCGGCTCGAGGGTCTCCAGCTCCAGCAGCGCGCGGGGGTGGATGCCGATCTGCCGGTTGATCACGAACTCCAGCCGGGCCAGCCCGACGCCGGCGTGCGGCAGCCGGGAGAAGGCGAAGGCCTGCTCCGGCGTCCCCACGTTCATCATGATCTTGGTGGGGATCTCCGGCATGGCCTCCAGCTCGGTCTCGGCGACCTCGAAGCCCACCTCCCCGGCGTAGACCAGGCCGGTGTCGCCCTCGGCGCAGGAGACGGTGACCGGGTCGCCGTCGTGCAGGGCCCGGGTCGCGGTGCCGGTGCCGACGACGGCGGGGATGCCCAGCTCGCGGGCGATGATCGCCGCGTGGCAGGTACGGCCGCCGCGGTCGGTCACGATCGCCGAGGCCCGCTTCATGATCGGTTCCCAGTCCGGGTCGGTCATGTCCGCGACCAGCACGTCGCCGGGGGTGAAGGAGTCCATCTCGTCGAGGTCGCCGAGCACCCGGACCGCGCCGGCGCCGATCTTCTGCCCGATCGCCCGCCCCTCGACCACGACGTCCCCGGTGCCGGTGAGCCGGTAGCGCTCGGAGGTGGTGCCGGCGCGGGACTGCACCGTCTCCGGGCGGGCCTGCAGGATCATCAGCTCACCGGTGCGGCCGTCCTTGCCCCACTCGATGTCCATCGGCCGGCCGTAGTGCTCCTCGATCTTGAGCGCCTGGCGGGCCAGCTCGAGCACCTCGTCGTCGGTGAGCGAGAGCTTCCGGCGGTCGGCGGGGTCGACGTCGACGAACTCCGTCGTCCGGCCGACCTCGGCGGAGGAGGTGTAGACCATCTTGGTGGCCTTCTCCCCCACGCCGCGCTTGAGGACGGCGGGCCGCCCGGCCCGCAGGGCGGGCTTGTAGACGTAGAACTCGTCCGGGTTGACCGCCCCCTGCACGACGCCCTCGCCCAGCCCGTAGGCCGAGGTGATGAAGACGGCGTCCCGGAAGCCGGACTCGGTGTCCATGGTGAACAGCACGCCCGACGCCCCGACGTCCGAGCGGACCATCCGCTGCACGCCCGCCGACAGCGACACCGACTCGTGGTCGAAGCCGTGGTGCACGCGGTAGGCGATGGCCCGGTCGTTGTAGAGCGAGGCGTAGACCTCGCGGACGGCCTGCAGCACCGCGTCGATGCCGCGGACGTTGAGGAACGTCTCCTGCTGGCCGGCGAAGGAGGCGTCGGGGAGGTCCTCGGCCGTGGCGCTGGACCGCACCGCGAAGGAGGCCTCGGCGTCGTCCCCGGCCAGGCGCTCGTAGGCGGTCCGGATGTCGGCCTCCAGCGCCGGCGGGAACGGCTGCTCGACCACCGCCCGGCGGATCTCCGTGCCGGCGGCGGACAGCGCCCGGACGTCGTCGGTGTCCAGCGTGCGCAGCCGGTCGGCGATCCGGGCGGCCAGCCCGGTGTCGCCGAGGAAGCGCTGGTAGGCCGCGGCCGTCGTGGCGAAGCCGTCGGGGACGCTGACCCCGGCGTCGGCCAGGTGGGAGATCATCTCGCCCAGCGAGGCGTTCTTGCCGCCCACGACCTCCAGGTCGCCCAGCCCCAGCTCGGCGAACCAGCGGACGTTGTCGGCCTCGTCGCCGCTGCCGGCCGGTGCCTCGGGTGCGGTGTCGGTGCTCATGGTCGGGGTGTCCTTCCTCGCCGGAGGTCATGACCGGAGGGTGGGCGTCGGCCGGTCGGCTGCCCCTCGGAGCTGCGCCGCTGCCGGGCCAGGGTCTGGATCACCACGGCGGCGATCTCCTCGACGGAGGCCGCCGAGGTGTCCACCGTGGGCAGGGAGTGCCGCTCGTACATCGCCGTCGCCCGGCGCAGCTCGTAGCGGCACTGGTCCTCCGACGCGTACCGGGAGTCCGGGCGCCGTTCCTGCCGGACCCGGCTGAGCCGGGCGACCGTGGTGGTCAGCCCGAAGCAGCGGTCGCGCAGGTCCTTCACCGGCCGGGGCAGGTCGGTGGTCTCCAGGTCCTCGTCGACCAGCGGGTAGTTGGCCACGAACAGGCCGTGCTGCAGGGCCAGGTACATGGCGGTGGGTGTCTTGCCGCACCGGGACGGCGCCAGCAGCACGACGTCGGCCCGGTCCAGGCCCCGGGGGCTCAGGCCGTCGTCGTGCTCGATGGCGAACTCGATCGCCGCCATCCGGCTGTTGTACCGCCGGACGTCGCCCACCCCGTGCAGCCGGCGGGCCTCCCGCAGCCCGCGGGTGCCCAGCTGGGCCTCCACCCGGTCCATGTGGATGCCGAAGAAGTCGATGATCGGGGCCTTGGTCCTCAGCAGTTCCTCGCGCACCTCGTCGACCGCGGCGGTGGTGAAGACCAGCGGGGTGACCGGGCCGGTCATCGCCTCGTCGAGCTGGGCCACCACCGCGCGGGCCTCCTCGACCGAGGAGATGAACGGGATCAGGGTGCGCTCGAAGTGCACGTCGGGGAACTGGATGAGCAGCGCGTTGCCCATCGTCTCGGCGCTGATCCCGGTGCTGTCGGACAGGAAGAACACCGGGACGACGGCGTCCGCGTCCAGCGCCGGCAGGTCGGCTTCCATCCAGCACCTCGGGTCTTCCGCGTCGTTGCAGAGAGCGAGTCCTGGGGTGAGCATCACACGCCCGGCGGTCCTGCCGCGCGCCGCCCGGCCGCCGGGTGCCGTACCGGGGCTCCCGCCGGGCCGTCATGCGGCGGCGAGCACCCGGCCCGGGTCGGCCAGGTCGGCCTGCCAGCTGGCCCGCCGGAGCGCCCTCAGCCGGACCGGTCGGCGCTGCCCTCCGCCGAGATGGACGACGGCCGCACCCGACCGTCGCCCGGGTGCGGCACCCGCTCGACGAGCCCGAGCGCCACCAGCGAGGCGACCTGCCGGCTCACCGTGCTCATGTCCATGCCGAGCCGGGCGACGAGGTCGGTGGCCCGCGCCGGCCCGCTGGCGTCCCACCGCAGCATCAGAGCGCAGCGACCGCTGTCCAGGCCGGGGTCCACCTGACTGCCCAGCCGGCCCTGCACCACCCCGGGACCGGCGGATCCGCAGCGTCAGCTCCCGTTCCAGCGCGGCGAACCCGGCCGCCCTGCACGCCGGGCTCAGATCGTCGAGCCCGGCGTGCGGGGGGTGACTGCGGCCCGACGGGCAGCTGTCACGGGTCGATGCGTTCTCCTCCTCGGGCAGCCGGCCCGGCCGACGACGCCGGTGGACAGGGGGTCAGCTTCGCGAGCCGGCCATGTGCCGGGCGGCACGCACGCCGAACACCGCAGCCGGGCCGATGGTCGAGCCCGGCCCGGGATAGGTGCGACCCATCACGGACGCGGAGTTGTTGCCGGCCGAGTACAGACCCTCGATGACGGACCCGTCCTCGCGCAGGGCCCGGCCATCACCGTCGGTGACCACCCCGCCCTTGGTGCCCAGGTCGCCGATCACGACCCGGAACGCCGTGAACGGCGCCTTCTCCAGCGGGCCCAGGCACGGGTTGGGCCGGACGGTCGGGTCACCGTAGTAGCGGTCGTAGGCGGAGTCGCCCCGGCCGAAGTCGCCGTCCTTGCCGGCGCGGGCGAAGCCGTTGAACCGCTCGAGGGTGGCGCGCAGTCGAGCCGGCTGGACACCCAGCCCGCGGGCGAGCTCGTCGACGCTGCGCGCCTTGACCATGATGCCGGCCTTGCGCATCGCCTTGTTGGCCCGCGGGTCGAGGGCGAAGGTCCGCAGGTACCGGCGGGCGTGCCGGGCGTCGGCCACCAGCCAGTACGGGCCGTCCTTGTCGTGGGCGAGCATGTGGTGACCGAGGTCCACGTAGGACTCGGACTCGTTGGCGAACCGGTCCCCGTGCGCGTCGAGCATGAGCGAGTACGGCATCGAACGCTCGCCCACGATGAAGGCCGGCGCCGTCCCGGGGAGCGGCGCGATCGACCCGCCCCACCACGCCTCGTCCATGAGCTCGACGGCCGCACCGGCACGCTGGGCGACCGCGATGGGGCCCCCGACGTTGCCCGGGTTGCCCGACGGCGCCCCGTCGATGCCGTGGTGCTTCTGCCGCCAGTCGACGTTGTGCTCGAAGCCCCCACCGGCCAGCATCACGCCCCGGCGGGCACGGATGGTGACCGCCCGGCCGTCGCGGCGGACCCGGACGCCCACCACGCGGCCGTCCTCGACGACCAGGTCCTCCAGGGCTGAGTTGAGCCGCAGCGGAACTCCCTGGTCCACCACGACGGCCTTGCAGAACGACGTGGCGAGGCCGACGCCGATGCCGGCCAGCCGCTGACCGCGCAGCACCCCGCCGAGCGCCCGGAAGACGAACTGCGCACCACGGACGAACCCGCCCGGCGTGGACCAGGCCCGGCCGAGCAGCCACACGTCGTCGGTCTTCGCCGGCAGCGGCACCGCGTTGCGCAGGGTCCGCCACCAGTCCCCGATCGCCTTGGAGTCCAGCGGCTCGACCTCCATCGAGCGCCCGACCTTGCCGCCCGGGCGCTCCGGGTAGTAGTCGGGGTAGTCGGTGGCCCGGGCGAAGCGCATGCCGTGCCGCTCGGCCGTCGTGACGAAGTCCGCCACTCCGTCGACGAAGGCCTCCTGCCGCGCCCGGGAAGCGGCCACACCCTCCTCGCCCACCGTCGCCGCGAGGTAGGTCAGCGCCTCCTCCCGGGAGTCGCCGACCCCGGCACGTGCCATGAGGGGGTTGTCCGGCAGCCACATGCCGCCCCCGGACATCGCGGTGCTGCCGCCCCACTTGTCGGTGCTCTCCAGCAGCACCGCGCTGAGCCCTTCGTCGACCGCCCCGAGCGCGGTGGCGAACGCGGCAGCACCGCTGCCCACCACCACGACGTCGAAGGTCTCGTCCTGCGTCGTCCCGTCAGCCGTGGTCATGCCGTTGCCCCCTCCCACCGGACAGTGTTGTCCGGATGCTTAGGGTGTGAGCATGGTCATACGTGCTGGCGCCGTCAACCGCGGTCCCGCGGCGGCCGGCGACAACCGCCGGGCGATCCTCGCCGCGGCACGCCGGGTGATGGCCGAACGCGGCTACCGGGTGCCGCTCAGCACGATCGTGCGCGAGGCAGGGGTGAGTCAGGGCGTCCTGTACCGCCACTTCCCCACCCGGCTGGACCTGGCCCTCGCCGTCTTCGAGGACAACTTCACCGAGCTGGCAGCCGTCGCCGCCGATCCCGGGCCCGACGCGTTCCCCCGGCTCTGGGCTCGGCTCGTCGAGCTGACCGTCGAGTCGTCCGCCTTCGTGGAGATGGTGCTGGACGCACGCCAGGAGCTGCCGGGGTACCGCGGGAACGCTCGGCTCCTGGAGCTGGTCGAGGCCACCCTGCCGCGGGCGCAGGAGGCGGGATCCGTGGCGGCCGGCCTCACCCCGGCCGACGTCCTCCTGGCGTGGCGGATGGTCTTCGGGGTGGTGGTCACCGCTGCCGATCCCGGCGACATCGCACCCGCCGTCGCGCGGGTGCGCGCCCTGCTGCCCCTCCCCTGACGCCTCCTCCTCCAGCATCCCGGAGGTCCGCGGGGTGCTGGGGCGGGCGTCGCGGCCCTCACGTCCGACGCCGGGACGACCGACGGCAACCCGCTGCGCATCGGTGCAGGGCGGCGCCACGTCCGGCCGCGGCCTGCGCTGCGGTGCGCAGGCGCCCGAGGGCCCAGCTGCCGAGGAGGCCCCGGGTCGACCGGCAGAGAACCGGGTCGCGCACCCGGCCAGCACAGACCACGACCTCGCGGTCCCACGACACGTCGAGCCGGACGCCGCATCCCCGGGCCGGTCGCTACTGCGATCGCAGTAGTCGTGATCGGTCCCCGTGGACGACGTCCGGGGAGGTCCAGCGGCCGAAGCTCACTGCAGTTGCCTGACCGACCCCGGAGGACCTGCCGTGTCTGCTCTTGCTCGATGGTGTGCGCGAGGACGGTTCGCCGTGCTCGCCCTGTGGCTGGTCGCGCTCGTCGGCCTGGGCGGAGCGGTGGGTGGGATCGGATCGGCGTTCACCGACTCCACCGACCTGCCCGACAGCGAGTCCAGCACCGCCTACGCCCTGCTGGCTCAGGCCGGCGCGGACCCCGGCGACGACGCCACCAGCACCGGGAACGTGGTCTGGCAGACCGACGGCGTCCCGGTCACCGATCCTGCCGTGGTCACCCAGGTGCAGGACGTGCTGACGCAGATCGCCGCGACCCCCGGGGTCGAGTCGGTGGTCAGCCCCTACGACGCGGCCGGTGCCGCCCAGGTGAGCGCCGACGGCACGATCGCCTACGCGACCGTGACCGTGACCGAGGACGCCGAGGTCGAGCAGATCACCGAGCTCGCCGACTCCCTGGACAGCAACACCCTGCTGGCCGTGACCGGCGGGTCCGCCTTCGACCCCGGGTTCAGCGCCGGCGGACCGGCCGAGGTCATCGGGGTGCTCTGCGCACTGGTCATCTTGCTGCTGGTGTTCCGGTCGGTGTGGGCCGCCGTGCTGCCGATCGTCACCGGCGTCGCCGGGGTCGGCGTCGCCGCGCTGGTGGTCCTGCTCGGCTCCAACGTCATCGACCTGCCCAGCTACTCGCTGTCCATGGGTTCCCTCGTCGGGCTCGGAGTGGGCATCGACTACGCGCTGTTCATCGTCAACCGGCACCGCAAGGCGCTGCTGTCGGGCCTGCCGCTACGGGAGTCCATCGCCCAGGCCGTGGACACCTCCGGCCGGGCCGTCGTGTTCGCCGGGGCCACGGTCGTGGTGGCGCTGCTGGGCATGACCGTGCTGGACATCGGCATCCTCACCGGCATGGCGCTGGGTGCGGCGGTCACCGTCGGGTTCACGGTGCTGTCCGCACTGACCCTGCTGCCCGCGTTGCTCGCCGTGCTGGGCAACCGGGTGCTCGGCCGCCGCCAGCGCCGCGCCCTGGCCGCCGGCGAGCCGGTCACCGAGCCCGGCGGCGGCCTGTGGACCCGCTGGGCCACCGCCGTCCAGCGCCGTCCGGCCATCCTGGGCGTCGTCGCGGCCGCGCTGGTCGTGCTGCTCGCCGCGCCCGCACTCAGCATCCGACTGGGCACTGCCGACGCCAGCAGCGACCCGGCCGGCTCGGACACCCACGAGTACCACCAGGCGATGGCCGGGGGCTTCGGTCCTGGGTTCGACGCTCCGCTGCTGCTGGTCGGCCAGACGCCCGACGACGTCTCGCGCGCCGCGTTCACCACCCTGGCCGGGCAGCTCTCCTCCGTCGAGGACGTGGCCTCGGTGAGCGCGCCACCGCCGGCCGCCGGGCAGGAGATCGGCGTCATCACCGTGACGCCGGCGTCGACCGCGCAGGCCGAGGAGACCGCCGACCTGGTCACCACACTGCGCGAGGACGTGGTCCCGGCCGCCGAGGACGGCACCGGCCTGCAGGTGTACGTCGGCGGCAGCACCGCCAGCGGCATCGACTTCGCCCAGGCGCTGACGTCGAAGCTGCCGGTCTACCTGGCGATCATCGCCGTGCTGGGCTTCGTGCTGCTGGCTCTCGCCTTCCGCAGCGTGCTGGTGCCGCTGATCGGCGCGGTCACCAACCTGCTGTCCATCGCCGCGGGCCTGGGCCTCGTCACCGCGGTCTTCCAGTTCGGCTGGGGCTCGGCCCTGTTCGGGGTGGGCTCGGCGGCACCGGTGGAGCCGTTCGTGTCGGTGATGGTCGTCGGCATCGTCTTCGGGCTGTCGATGGACTACCAGGTGTTCCTGGTCAGCCGGATGCACGAGGAGTGGACGCACACCTGCGACCACGGCCGCGCCGTCCGGGTCGGCATGGCCGAGACCGGCCGGGTGATCGCCACCGCCGCCGTCATCATGGCCTGCGTGTTCGCCGCCTTCGGGTTCTCCGGTGAGCGGATCATCGCCGAACTCGGGGTGGGCATGGGCGCCGCCGTCCTGGTCGACGCCTTCCTCGTCCGGCTGGTGCTGGTGCCCGCGGTCATGCACCGCGTCGGCGCAGGCACCTGGTGGTACCCGCGCTGGGCGGAGCGGATCACCCCGCGGGTGTCCATCGAGGGGCCGTCGGCCACACCGGCCGAGGACCCGACGGTCCCGGAGCTCGAGACCGCGGGTCAGCGCTGAACACCACTGCCGGCCCGGTCGCACCACGCGACCGGGCCGGCGGCCGTGCACGTCCGATGACCGGTGGACGACGTCCCCTTCCCGAGAGGAGCTCCGTGCTGCCTGGACCGTTGCCCTCCGAGTGGCCGGGCGGACTCCTCGCCCGGTTCCGCGCGGACGGCGCCGCCCTGCGCATCTCGGTGGTGGGCCAGGAGCGACCGCTCTCCGCACTCGGCGAGCTCGCTGTCCGGCAGCTGGCGCAGGACGCGCTGACGGCCGCCACGGCGCGCACGCCCGGTGCTGGTCTCTCCCTGTCCCTCACCTGGTCGGCGCGGCACCTGGACGTGCTCGTGGTCAGCGGGGTCGCCGACGGCGGCTCCGCGCGCCGGCCGGCGCGCTCCCTCGACGAGTGCTTCCGCCGCACCCACGAGCGGGTGCTGGCGGCGGACGGGGCACTGCGGGTGGCAGCACCGCAGGCCGGCGGCTTCGTGGTCGCCGCAACGCTCCCCGCCGGGGAGGAGCAGCGTGCGCTGCCGCCTGTCGGGAGCAGGAGCGAGCCGTTCGGTGCGAGGATCGACCGGTGACCGGGTCCACCTCGCGAGCGGGGGACATGCCCCGTCCCCCGGTGTGGATGCGCCGCTCCCGGCTGCTCGAGGTCAGCACCCCGGTCGTCATCGGCGCGACGTTCGCGGCGGGCATCGCCACCGTGCCGTTCGCGGACCACGGTCCCGGTGGCCTGGCTGCGCTGCTGCTCAGCGCCGCCGGCGTCGTCCTGGGCTACCGGTGGCCGCTGGCCGGCATCGGCCTGCTGGCCCTCGGTCCCCTGGTCGCCCACGCCGCGGGCGCCGAGCCGCTCGTGATGTGGCAGGTCGCGGTGTTCGGGACGTTCCTGCTCACCCTGCGCGGCGTCTCCGGCCTGCTGAGCGGGCCGGTGGTCGGTCTCGCGAACTTCCTCGCCGTCGGCCTCGCCGCAGGCTCGTTCGGCGCGGGGAACCCGATCGCCTGGATCGCCGGGGCGGCCGCCCTCGCGGCGGCAGCCACCGGGAGTGCCATCCGGGGCCAGCAGCAGTACTGGGCGGCGCTCCAGGACCGCACGCACGAGGCGGTCGCGGGTCGGGACGCCGCCGTGCAGCGCAGCGTCGCGGAGGAGCGGTTGCGGATCGCCCGGGACCTGCACGACACCCTCGGTCACGAGATCGCGGTGGTGAGCATGCACCTGGGCGCGGCGGAGGTGCAGCTGCCCGCAGCTGCCGGACCCGCCCGGCAGCACCTCGCCGCCGCCCGGGGCAGTGTGAAGTCACTGCTGGCCGAGACCCAGGAGATCCTCCGGGTGCTGCACACCGGCACGGATGGCACCGATCCGGGTCCGGTGGCCAGCCACCGGGACGTCCCGGACCTGGTCGAGAAGGTGCGCGCCGCGGGCCTGCAGGTGGACGCCGTGCTCGGCGACCTGTCCCGTGAGCTGCCGCCGCAGATCAGCGCGGCCGCCTACCGGATCACCCAGGAGGCACTGACCAACGCCCAGCGCCACAGCCGCGGACGCGTGCGGCTGACCGTCGACGTCTCCGGCCCCACGGTCACCGTGGAGGCGGTGAACGACGTCGGACCGCAGGCCGACGTCGACCGGGCCGGGCGGGGGCTGATCGGGATGCGGGAGCGGGCCTCCGCCGCCGGCGGCCGGCTCGACGTCACGGTCGACAACGGGCGCTTCGTCGTCCGGGCCGAGCTGCCCGTCCTCGACGGGGCGCTGCGGTGACCCGGGTGATGCTGGTCGACGACCAGGAGATGATCCGCGCCGGGCTGCGCGCCATCATCGGCGCCCATCCCAAGCTGGAGGTCGTGGCGGAGGCCGGGGACGGGCTCGCCGTGCTGCGGCAGCTCGACGAGGCACGTCCCGACGTGGTCCTGATGGACATCCGGATGCCCGGCATCGACGGGGTGGAGGCCACCCGGCGGATCCGGCTCACCCGGCCCGCCGAGCAGCTCCGGATCCTGGTGCTGACCACCTTCGACCAGGACGAGAACGTGCTGCAGGCACTGAGGGCCGGCGCCGACGGTTTCCTCAGCAAGGGCGCCGGGCCCACCGAGCTGACCGACGCGATCCTGTCCGTGGCCGCGGGTGCCCGCGCCCTCTCCCCCAGCGCGGTCAGCGCGGTGGTCGAGCACGTCGTGCAGCAGCGCCCGGTCGACGTCGACCCGGCGATGGCCGCCCGGTTCGCCGGGCTCACGCCCCGCGAGCGCGAGGTCGTCGCCGCGATCGCCGCCGGTCTCGACGCCGCCGAGATCGCCGAGCGGTTCTTCCTCTCCCCGTTCACCGTGAAGACGCACGCCAACCGGGCGATGACCAAGGTCCGGGCCCGGGATCGGGCGCAGCTGGTCGCGTTCGCGATCCGGGCGGGCATCAGCCCGCAGTAGCAGCCGGCTACCACGGACGCAGTACTCCACGACGGTCCCTCAGGACGACGTGCGGCAGCGCCGGGCCGGGCAGGCTCAGTGGTGTTCGACCGGCGACCGGCGCTGGTCCAGCCGGAGGGACGACGGCCCCGTGACCAGCGCGAGCGACCAGCGGACGACCGGGCGCGTGCTCGTCGTGCCGGTCCACCGCGCTGCGGACCGGCTGGTGCGCCGGCTCAGCCGGGACGACGGCGGTGGCCAGTTCTTCCGCTTCGTGGCCGTCGGTGGCCTGGCGAACGTCCTGTACGCCCTGCTCTTCCTGCTCACCGCGGGCGCCGGGGCCCAGGCGGCCAACCTGGTGGGGGCGCTCGCCTCCTCGGTCGTCGCCAACGAGCTCCACCGCCGGCTCACGTTCCGGGCCGGCGGCCGGGTCAGCTGGCACACCGCTCAGTGGGAGGGGGGCGGCCTGGCGCTGGCCGGCATGGTGGCGACCTCGGCGGCCCTCGGGTGGGTCGCCACGGTCGCTCCCGGCAGGGGCGCCCTCGGCGACCTCGCCACCGTCGCCGTCGTCACCGGGGCCATCGGGCTGATCCGCTTCGTCGCACTGCGCTGGGCCTTCGGCGCCCGGACCCCCCGCTGCGTCTGAGTCCACCGAGGCCGGGCCGGCTCAACGCCGACCCGTCCCGTACCCGGCCCGGGCTGGACGGCAGGTCGCCGTCCAGCCCGTCGCCCTCACCGCGCCCCGGCACCTTCCAGCCGGTCGGCGTCGTCGCGGTCGGCGTCGCCCCGGTCGGGGTCCTCGTCCGCCGCACCGGGAGGCGAGGGGCGGCCGTCCGGACCGGGGAGGCCGGTGCCGTCCTCCCGGCGCCGCAGCCACCGGTCCACGACGAGGTTCAGCAGCAGACCGGCGCCACCCCAGATCGCGATGACCAGGAGGTCCCGGCCGACCCCGGCGCCGTCGAAGTAGACCAGCGACCTCGCCGCGTCCACCGCCGCCGGCAGGGGCAGCACGTCCGACAGGCCGCGGAAGAGCTCGGGGACCATGTACAGCGAGAGGCCACCGCCCGAGGCGGGGACACCGGCGAGCATCAGCACCACCATCACCGGCACGATCGCGGCCAGTCCCAGGGTGCGGGTGAGGACGCCGGTCACGGCCGCCATGGCGAAGATCGTCGCCGCCCCGAAACCGATCATCTGCCAGGCGTTCCCGTTGACCGCCCCGATGATCACGTCGTAGAGCAGCCACAGCCAGAGCGCCATCCCGATCGACCAACCGGCGAGGTGCGGGAGGAACTGCCGCGTCCGGCGCAGCTCAGGTGCGCCGCCGCGGAAGACGGCCATGATGAGGAAGCCGGCCATGATCCACGACATGCCGACGTACATGCTGTTGCTGCCCATGGTGTCGGAGTCGGTGAGCGGGGTCAGGTCGGTCTCGGTGAGCGGCACCTGCTGCCCGGCGGCGACCTGGCCGAACACCGCGCGGACCACGCTCTGCTGGCTGACGCCGGCTCCCGCCGAGGTGTAGAGGACGGCCTCCTCCCCCGGGCCGGCGGGGAGCACGTAGGCGGCGACGACCTCACCCTCGACGACGGCGTCCGTCGCGGCGTCCACCGAGCCGGCCACCTGGACGTCGACCATGGACCCCAGGTTCGACTGCAGACCGTCGGCGACCTGCGCGGCCTGCTCCTCCGTCGCGCCGACCACGGCGACCGGGAGGTCGCGCACCGTCGGCTCGTGCATCGCGAAGCTCATCAGGCCCACCACCATGACCAGGATGGACAGCGGGAACGCCACTGCGGCGGCGTAGCGGACGCGCAGCGACCGCACCGGGCCGCCGGCCAGGGCCGGCAGCGGCGCGTCCGGGCCGCTGACCGGCGGGGCGCCCGGCACCGCCAGCCCGCTCTTCCGCTCCTTCAGCAGGGACAGCCCCAGCGCGACCACCAGCCAGAGGGCGAGCGTGAGCAGGTGCCTGCCGAGCCCGTCGCCGTCGAAGTACACCAGCGACCGCAGCGCCTCCCCCGCGGCCGGGAGCGGCAGCACCCCGTGCAGGAAGGAGAAGAAGCCCGGCATGACGTCGACCGACAGCGCCAGACCGGAGGCCGGCATGCCCAGCACGACGTAGAGGAGCATGCCGATGAGGACGGCGAGAGGCCCCATCAGCTTGGTGAACAGCAGCTGGGCCGCCCCGACCGCGCCGACGGCCAGCATGCCGACGCCGAGGAAGCCGAGGAAGTGCCCGTCCACGGCACCGACGACCGGCCCCAGGATCAGCCAGATCAGCGCGCTGGTCCCGGCGGCCCAGCCGAGCAGGACCGGCACGAACCGCCGCACCGCCAGCAGGTGCGGCAGGCCCAGCAGGACCACGCTGAGCGGCACGTACCCGGCCAGCATCATGCCCATCGCGGCGAACAGCACCGCCGTGCCCGACGAGTCACCCGGGTCCAGCGGGGCGACGTCCTCGGACTCGATGGTCCAGCCCTGCTGCACGGCGATCGGTGCGAGCAACTGCTGCACGGTCGTGGCCTGCGAGGGCCCGGCCGCGCTCGCGGTGTAGAGGGTCGCCGCGTCGGTCCCCTGCTCCGGGACCGCCAGCGCGCCGACGACCTCACGGCTCTCGAGCAGCGCGACCGCCTCGGCCGCCGACCCGACCGGACGCGGGTCCACGACGTCGTCCGGCACGGCGGCGAGCGAGTCGACGACCGCCTCGGCCTCCGCACCGATCCCGACCACGGCGACCGGCATGTCCCGCGGGTGCGGCGCGTGCATGGTGCCGACGTACGTCGCGTACATCATCGTGACCATGAGGAAGGGGATGAGGAAGAGGAAGACGTAGCGCGCGATGCGGGTCTTCCGGTCCTCGATGGGTGCACCGGCCACAGGGGGACCGGCTGCGGTGGAGGTGGCGGTACCGGCTGCGGTGGACGCGGCGACGGGCTCCATGCGAGTGCTCCAGGTGAGGGCGGGGCGAGCATCGGACGCGGATCGGCCCCGGCTGCGCCGGCGGAGCCAGGGCGCGTGCGCCCGGAAGTGAGACGACCTGAATGTAAGTCAAGTGACTTATAAAGTCAGCGACCAGCTAGCTTGACGCGCATCACATCGGACGACGATCGACGGGGAGACGCTCTGGTGGCACGGTCCGACGCCGCCCGCACGGCCCTGCTGGACGCGGCCGAGCGGCTGTTCGCCGAGTCCGGCCTCGCCCAGGTCTCCGACCGCAAGGTCGCCGAGGCCGCCGGCAACACCAACCACTCAGCGGTGCGCTACTACTTCGACGGCCGGGTCGGGCTGCTCCAGGCGCTGATCACCCGTCACCTCGCCGCGCTGGAGCCGCCGCGACAGGCCATGTTCGCGCGCTCCGACTCCGTCCTGGGCGACGTCCGCAGCCTGGTGGTCCCGTTCACCGACGCACTGGCCGACCTGCCCCAGCCCACCAGCCGCGCACGCTTCCTCGCCCAGGCACTGCACGACCCCACGACCGCGACCCTGCTCCGCGAGTCCGCAGGCCTGGCGCAGTCGGCCTCCGCCATCGCGCACTCCGTGGTCACGCGGCTCGGCCACCTCGACGGGGACGTGGTCATCGGGCGGACCCGGCTGATGACCCGCATCGTCTCGGCGTCGTGCGCGGACGTCGAGACCCAGGCGGCGCGGGACGGCACGGACCCCGCCTGGCAGGCGGTCGGCGACTTCCTGTCCGATGCGATCGCCGGGATGCTGTCGGCTCCGGTCACGCACCGGCACGGCGCCCCCGTGAGCCTGATCGACCCGCGGGCGGCGCCGGTGCTCTGACGGACGGGACCAGGGGTCGGGATGCTCCGCCGCGTCAGCGGCGCGAGGAGGTCCACCGGCCAGCGGAGCGAGCCTCCGAACGGAGGACGGTCAGACGGTCGGGCAGGTGCGCCGGATGTTCGTCCAGCCGGTGTAGCCGCGCCGCTCCAGGATCTGCAGCAGCCGCGACGCCCACGGGAAGGACTGCACGAACGCCGCGTCCAGCAGCGCGACGAGGTCCTCGCTGATCGGCTGCTCCTCAGCACCGGCGGACACCGTGGTCGCCTGCGCGAGGAACGCCTCCACCCGGTCGGCGAGCTCCGGCAGCCGCGGGTCGTCGGGCCCGCAGTCGGCCAGCTCCCCGACGTCCAGGTAGAGCCGGCGCAGCGTCGGGTCCTCGAGCTGCGCGTGCTTGATCGCCATCATCGGCTCGACCTGCTCGGGCACCCGGGCCGCGATCAGGATCCAGCTGTCCCGCTCGATCCGGATCAGCCGCTCGGGGAAGCCCAGCTCGCGCATGCGGTCGAGGTAGGCGACGGCCACCGGCGGGAGCACCAGGCGCTCCCCCGCGGTGAGCTGCGCGATCCGGGTGCGGTGCCGCTGGCGGTCGCGGATCTCGGCGCGCAGGCGGCGGTCGACCGCCTCGACCGCCGCCGCGAACTCCTCCTCGCCGGCCGTCAGCAGCTCGCTGACCCGCGCCAGCGGCACCCCCGCCTCGGCCAGGGTCCGGATCCGGATGAGCTCCACGACGGCCGCCGCGTCGTAGCGCCGGTACCCGGAGGAGTCCCGCTCGGGCTCGGGCAGCAGGCCCGTGGCGTGGTAGTGCCGGACGGCGCGCACCGTCACCCCGGCGTAGGACGCGAGCTGGCTGATGGTCAGCACGGGTGAGCCCCCTCCCTCGTCGTCGTCAGCCGATCTTCCGCCGGTAGGTGCGCACCGCGAGCGCGTAGGCCACCAGGAGGAGAGCGACGCACCAGGCGACCGCGACCCACCCGTCGTCGCCCACGGGCTGCTCGGCGAACAGCGCACGCAGGGTGTTGACGATCGGGGTGACCGGCTGGTGCTCGGCGAACCAGCGCACCGGGCCGGGCATGCCCGCCGTCGGCACGAACGCCGAGCTGATGAACGGCAGGAAGACCAGCGGGTAGGAGAACCCGCTCACCCCGTCGAGGGACGTCGCGGTCAGCCCGGGGATCACCGCCAGCCAGGTGAGCGCCAGCGTGAACAGCACCAGGATCCCGAGGACGGCGAGCCAGGCGAGCGGCCCGGCGCCGGTGCGGAACCCCATCGCCACGGCGACGAGCACGACGAGGACCAGGGAGACCAGGTTCGCCACCACCGAGGTCAGCACGTGGCCCCAGAGCACCGCAGACCGGGCGATGGGCATCGACTGGAACCGCTCGACGATGCCGCTGGAGACGTCGGTGAAGAGCCGGAAGGCGGTGTAGGCGATCCCGGAGGCGATGGTGATGAGCAGGATCCCGGGCAGCAGGTAGTCGACGTAGTCCCCGGCGCCGACCTCGATCGCGCTGCCGAAGACGTAGACGAACAGCAGCAGCATGGTGATCGGCGTGACCGCCGTGGTGATGATCGTGTCCGGGCTGCGCAGGACGTGCCGCAGCGACCGCTTGAGCATCGTCGTGGTGTCGCGGACGACGTAGGTGGTGGTCATCGCTGCGTCTCCTCCTGCGGGCCGCCGCCGACGATCGCCAGGAAGACGTCCTCCAGGGACGGCTGCTTCTCCACGTACTCGACGGTGGCCGGCGGGAGCAGCTGCCGGAGCTCGGCGAGGCTGCCCTCGGCGATGATCCGGCCCTGGTGCAGCACGGCGATCCGGTCGGCGAGGTGCTCGGCCTCGTCGAGGTACTGGGTGGTGAGCAGCACCGTGGTGCCGCGGCCGGCCAGCTCCCGCACGGTCGCCCACACCTCCAGCCGGGACTGCGGGTCCAGCCCCGTCGTCGGCTCGTCGAGGAAGAGCACCGGCGGGTCGCCGATGAGGCTCATCGCGATGTCCAGGCGGCGCCGCATGCCGCCCGACCACGTCGACACCCGGCGTCCGGCGGCGTCGCTCAGGTCGAACCGGGCGAGCAGGTCGTCGGCGACCCGGCCCGGCTCGGTCAGGTGCCGCAGCTGGGCGACCAGGACGAGGTTCTCCCTGCCGGTGAGCAGCTGGTCGACGGCGGCGAACTGCCCGGTGAGGCTGATCGAGCCGCGCACCTGCGCGGGCTGGGTGGCGACGTCGAACCCGTTGACGGTGGCCGTGCCGCCGTCGGCCCGGAGCAGGGTGCACAGGATGCGCACCGTGGTGGTCTTGCCCGCGCCGTTGCTGCCGAGCAGGGCGAGGACGGTGCCGGCGGGGACGGTCAGGTCGACGCCCGCGAGCACGGTGGAGTCGCCGTAGGACTTGGTCAGCCCGGCGATCTCGATGGCTGGTGTCGTGGTCATGGCGGCAGCGTCGTGCCCTGACGCTGCGTCAAGGTCAAGAGCCTCGGCCGGACCCGGGTTTCGGTCGCGCCCCCGGGAGGGGAAGCACCGGACCGACCCGTCGGGAACGCCGCATCCTCGCGCCCGCCGTCCCGACCAGATCCGTGGAGGACCCGTGCCCGACCAGACCCGCCTGCGCTCGATCGCCCGCATCGCCCTGGGGAGCACGCTGGTGTTCGCCGGCACCAGCCACCTGACGTTCGCGCGGGAGGAGTTCCGCGCCCAGGTGCCGCCGTGGGTGCCGCTGGACGTGGACGACGTCGTGCTGATGTCCGGCGTGGTGGAGGTCGGTCTCGGCGCGATCCTGGTCGGCCTGCCGCGCGAGCAGCGCCGGATCGGCGCGCTGGCCGCGGCCTTCTTCACCGCGATCGCGCCGGGCAACATCGCCCAGTACACCCAGCACCGCGACGCCTTCGGCCTGGACACCGACACCAAGCGCGCGCTGCGGCTGCTCGGCCAGCCGGTGCTGGTGGCCTGGGCGTGGTGGTCGACCCGCACGCGCACTCCCTGACCGGCGCGCGCCCGGCGCGGTGCTCCGCCGGTCAGCGGCGGACGCGCTCCGCCGCCGGCGCCGGGCCACGCCAGCGCAGCACCTCCAGGGCGGCGGCGACCGCCACCGGGTCCTCGGCCAGCGGGCGCGGGAGCAGCTCGTCGGCGCGGGCCAGCCGGCGCAGCACGGTGTTGCGGTGGGTGAACAGCCGCGCCGCCGTCCGGGAGGCGTTGCCCAGCTCCCGCACGTAGCCGAGCACCGTGTCCCGGACCTCGGCGTCGGCACCGCGCAGATCGCCGAGGGTGTCGGTGAGGAACTCCTCGACCCGGGTGGGCTCGCTGGTCAGCAGCGCGACCAGCTGCACGTCGGCGAAGCGGGCGACCTGCTGGGGCGAGGTCAGCCGGGCCAGCATCTGCTGGGTGGTCGCCGCGTCCAGGTGGCTGCGCCGGAAGCCCTCCACGTCGGTGCCCGGGCGGCCCACGGCCACCCGGACGTCGGGCGCCCCGGCCAGCCCCTCGGCCAGCGCCTCCGGCTCGGGTGCCCGGCTGACCGGCAGCCACACCCACAGGGCGCCCGCGCCGGCCACGACGGTCAGCCGCCGGGAGGCGCCGCTGGCCCGCATGGTCGCCTCCGCCGCCGCCTCCAGCTGCGCCGGACCGCCCCGGCCGCTGCTCCAGACGATGACGGCGGTGTGCGGCCCGGTGAGCACGTAGCCCAGCTGCACCTCGGCCCGGGCCCGGCCCAGCGGCGCGCCCTCCAGCAGCAGCGAGACGGTGGCGCGCCGCTCCGCGTGGGCGCCACGGGTCAGCTCGGCGCGCTCGGCCGCCATCCGCTGGGACACCGCGGCGACCGTGTCGTCGATGAAGGAGGTGATCGACCGCGCCGAGACGTCCAGCAGCTCGCGCAGCTCGGCGGGGTCGGAGGTGAGGTCGAAGCAGATCTCCATCCAGCGCCGCCACGCCACCCCCTGGGCGGTCCGGTAGGCGTCCAGGCCGACGTGGTCCAGCCCGCGGCGGACCAGGTCCCGGGCCCCCTCCAGCACCTCCGGGCCGAGGGCCACCGGCACCCGCTCCCCCGGGCGCTGCACGTTCGACGCGATCCAGTGCAGCAGGTTGGCCAGGTTCGCCCGCCGGGCGCCCTCGGCGAGCACCGGGTCCTCCGCGACCGGCCGCATCCCGGCACCGCTCAGGGCCGCGGTGTGCAGCTCAGTCACCCAGTCCGCCCGCGGGTCCAGGGCCAGCTCGGCACCGCGCCGGAACAGGTCGCGGACGGGCGGCGAGGGCGGCGGCCAGTCGCGGGTCATGAGGCATCCTGCACCAGCAACGAGCCAGCCGGGTGCACGATGTGCTCGCACGGGGTGCCCCGGGTCACGCATCGTCGGGACGACGGCATCCCCGAGCCTGGAGCAGCGATGACCTCCCCGACCCCGGTCGAGCACCTCGACGTCCTGATCGTCGGCGCCGGCCTGTCCGGCATCGGTGCCGCCTGGTACCTGCAGCGCGACCACCCGCAGCGCAGCTTCGCCCTGCTGGAGGCCCGCGGCGCGACCGGCGGCACCTGGGACCTGTTCCGCTACCCCGGCATCCGCTCGGACTCCGACCTGCACACCTTCGGTTACGAGTTCAAGCCGTGGCGTGAGGAGCAGTCGATCGCCAGCGCCGACCGGATCCTCGCCTACCTCCGGGAGACCGCCAGCGAGAACCACATCGACTCCCACGTGCGCTTCCACCACCGGGTGCTGGCCGCGAGCTGGTCCTCGGCACAGGCGCGCTGGACGGTGGAGGTCGAGCGCGGGGACACCGGCGAGCGGACGACGCTGACCTGCAGCTGGCTGTTCTGCGCCGGTGGGTACTACCGCTACGACGAGGGCTTCACCCCGCAGTTCGAGGGCCGCGACCGGTTCCCCGGCCCGATCGTGCACCCGCAGCACTGGCCCGAGGACCTGGACACCACCGGCAGGCGCGTCGTCGTCATCGGCAGCGGCGCCACCGCGGTCACCCTGGTCCCCGCGCTGGCGGCCACGGCCGGGCACGTGACGATGCTGCAGCGCACGCCCAGCTACGTCATGCCGGTCCCGGCGGTCGACCGGCTGGGCAACCGGCTGCGCCGGCTGCTCGGCGAGGAGCGCGCCCACCCGCTGATCCGGCGGATGAACATCGCCAAGGGCCAGCTGATCTGGCGGTTCGCCCAGCGCCACCCCGACCGGGCCCGGAAGCTGATCCGCTGGGTCAACACCCGGGCGCTGCCCGCGGGCTATCCGGTCGACGAGCACTTCAACCCGCCGTACGGCCCGTGGGACCAGCGGCTGTGCGCGGTCCCCGACGGTGACCTGTTCCGCGCCATCCGGAACGGCTCGGCCGAGGTCGTCACCGACCGGATCGTCACCTTCACCGAGCAGGGGCTGCTGCTGGAGTCCGGCCGCGAGCTGGCGGCCGACGTCATCGTGACCGCCACCGGCCTGAACCTGCAGGCGTTCGGCGGCATCCGGTTCACCGTCGACGGCGCCGAGGTGCGGCTGCCGGAGACCGTGGCCTACAAGGGCATGATGCTCTCCGGCGTGCCGAACCTCGCCTACGCGATCGGGTACACGAACAGCTCCTGGACGCTGAAGATCGGGCTGCTCTGCGAGCACTTCACCCGGCTGCTGACCCACATGGACCGCAACGGGTACGACGCCTGCCGGCCCGAGGTCGGCGACCCGGCCATGCCGACCCGGCCGCTGCTGGACTTCGGCGCGGGCTACGTCCGGCGCTCGGTCGACCAGCTGCCGAAGCAGGGCGACCGGATGCCCTGGCTGACGTCGATGGACTACCGCGCCGACGTCCGGCTGCTGCGCACCGACGACGTCACCGACCCCGAGCTGCACTTCTCCCGCGCGATGACCCCGGCGGCTCCCGGGGCTCCCGCGGCGGTGCCGGCATGACCGCCCCCGCCCCGGACGAGGACCGGTTCGTCGACCTGCCCGCCGGCCCGCGGCTCTGCCACCGGGTCTCCGGGCCGGACGACGGCGTCCCGCTGCTGCTCATCGCCGGCCTCGGCATCGACCTGACCTCGTGGCCGCAGCGGATGGTCGACGGGTTCGCCGACCGCGGCTTCCGCGTGGTCCGGTTCGACAACCGGGACGTCGGCCGGTCCAGCTCGATCGGCACCCCGCCGCCCGGGCGGCTGCGCCAGCTGCTGGCCCGGCCGCGACCGGACGCCTACGACCTGGCCGACATGGCCGCAGACACCCACGGGCTCCTGGAGCACCTGGGCATCGACCGGGTGCACCTGGTCGGCATGTCGATGGGCGGCATGATCGCCCAGACGCTCGCCGCCCGGCACCCCGACCGGGTCGCCAGCCTCACCTCGATCTTCTCCACCACCGGGCACCGGCGGGTCGGCCAGCCGGCCCGGTCGACGCTGGTGCGGATGGCGAAGCGCCCGGCCCGCACGGTGGAGGAGTCGGTCCAGCGGCACCTGGCGCTGCTCGGGCACATCGGCTCGCCGACCTTCCTCCCCGACGACGACCTCGAGCGCGCCTGGGCCATCGGGCTCTGGGAGCGCGGCGGGGGCCTGCGCTCCCGGGCGGGCGTCCCGCGGCAGATCAGCGCGATCCACGCCTCCGGTGACCGCACCGCGGAGCTGCGCCGGATCACCGCCCCCACGCTGGTGGTGCACGGGTCGGTCGACCGGATGGTCCACCCGACCGGCGGCCGGGCCACGGTCGCTGCCATCCCCGGCTCCCGGCACGTGGAGATCACCGGCATGGGCCACCACCTCGCCCCCGGCGTCGTCGACCAGCTGGTCGACCTCACCACCGACCTGGCCCGGAGCACCGGCGCCCCCCTCGACCCGGCAGGAGCCCCCCGATGAGCAGCGTCCGCGGCAAGGTCGCCGTCGTCACCGGCGCCGGGTCCGGCATCGGCCGGCAGCTGGCCTTCGAGCTGGCCCGGCGGGGAGCGCGGCTGGCCGTCTCCGACGTCGACGAGGACGGGCTGGCTGGGACCGCCGCCCGGGCGCGGGCGCTCGGCGCGCAGGTGCACAGCGCCGGGCTGGACGTCACCGACCGCGCCGCCGTGCTGGCCCACGCGGACACGGTCGCCGACCACTTCGGCGTCGTCCACCAGGTCTACAACAACGCCGGGGTGGCTGGCGGCGGCCCGGTGCTGGACAGCGACTGGGCCGACTACGACCGCATCCTGGGCGTGAACCTCTTCGGCGTCCTGCACGGCACGAAGGCCTTCCTCCCCCACCTGGTGGCCTCCGGCGACGGGCACGTGGTCAACGTGTCCAGCCTGAACGGGATCATGGCCCAGGCGTCGATCAACGCCTACAGCGCGAGCAAGTTCGCCGTCCGCGGGTTCACCGAGGCGCTGCGCAGCGAGCTGCTGATCGCCGGGCACCCGGTGCAGGTGACCGTGGTGCACCCCGGCGGCGTGCGGACCAACATCGCGACGGCGGCGCTCGAGCACTCCCGCCAGCGCGGCACGGTCACCGCCGAGGACGAGGCCCGGATGCGCATGTACAACGAGAAGCTGCTGCGGATGCCCGCCGAGCAGGCCGCGCGGATCGTCGTCGACGGCGTCGAGGCGGGGAAGCCGCGCGTCCTGGTGGGCAACGACGCCAAGGCCGTCGACCTGCTCGTCCGGCTCGCCCCCCGGGCCTACCCCCGGCTCGTCGCCGCGCTCCAGCGCCGGGCGCAGCGCGCTTGACCACGGGGCGGCGTCCCGGCGCGGTGGTCGGCTCCGCCCGGGACGTCAGCACCCGCCGCCCCCGGCGCGCCCGGGCCCGCCGGGCGCACGGGGAACTCCTGACGAAGCGGACCGGTTCGTCTCGTCCCGCGTGTCCCCTTGTCAACGGGAGCCACTCCCTTACGGTGAGTACCAGCACGGGAGCGCAGCGTCGCCGGCACTCTGCCGGTCACCGCGCCCCGTGGACCGCCACCGAGAGGAACGACGTGTCCCTGCCCCAGCGCTCCCCCGCTCCGGCCTCCTACCGTCCGGCCGGCTCCGGCCAGCCGCGGCTCCAGCCCGGCGTGCCCGTCCCCCGTCCGGCGGTCCGCCCGGCCCAGCCGGGTGTCGGCGTGCAGCCCGGCACCCCGATGGCCCGGCGCCCGCTGGCTCCCCGGCCGATGGGCCAGCAGCCCCCGCCGCGCCCCGTCCTGTTCCTGACGGTGGCCGAGGTCGCGGCGGCCATGCGCGTGTCGAAGATGACCGTGTACCGCCTCGTCCACGGCGGCGAGCTGGCCGCCGTCCGCGTCGGCCGCTCCTTCCGGGTCCCCGAGTCGGCGGTGCGCGAGTACCTGGCCGGCGCCCGCACCGACGTCGCCTGACCGCCGGGCCGGCCGCCGGGGCTCGACCGCTCGGCTGCGGTGGGACGCAGGCAGGACCGGCGGGTCGGTCACCGGCGGCCGTCGAGGGCCGGGACGCGATGACGCCCCTGGTCCACCACGGCACCGGTGACCGGTCGGTCGGCCGCCCGACAGACCAGGGCCAGGGCCGCCAGCCCGGCGACGACCCACCAGGGGTGGGCCACCAGCACCTCCTCCACCCCGGCCAGCGGATCGGCCAGCCGGCCCAGCCGGTCCAGCGCCCAGGTGGTGGCCGCGACCAGGGCGATCAGCGCCCCGGTGGTGCGCACCTGCGGGTACCAGCGGGTCCGTGACAGCAGGTACAGCGAGGGGAACACCAGGGCGACGGTGAGCAGCTGGGCCAGTTCGACGCCGACGTTGAACGCCAGCAACGCGGGCACCGACGTGGCGCCCGACAGCCCCAGGTCGGTGAGGATGCCGGCGAAGGCCAGCCCGTGCACAAGGCCGAAGCCCCCGGCCACGAGCACCTCGCCGCGGCGGGCGAGCGGACGCAGCGCGTGCACGGCGGCGACGCCCACCGAGACCGCGATCAGCACCTCGACCGGCGCGCTCGGCGCGGTCACCCAGCCCAGCGCCGAGGCCAGCAGCGTCAGCGAGTGGCCGACGGTGAAGGCGGTGACCACCGCCAGGACGGCGCGCAGGGTGGGCCGGACGCCGTCCCGGCGCTGCCACCGGCCGGCGACCGCGGCCACCGGGGCCACGAGCAGCAGGGTGAGCAGGAACAGCAGGTGGTCCGCCCCCGCCAGCACGTGGTGCAGGCCGTGGCCGACCATGTCCAGCAGACCGGTGCCGACGGTGTCGCCCACGATCAGGGTGTCGTCGGTGGCGGTGAGCACCCCGGCGGTGGAGATGTCCCCGGCGGCGTCGGTCAGCACGACCACGGCCTCGTGGGAGCCGTCGGCCTCGATGACCCCGTCGTAGGCCAGCGTGAACGACGACGGGTCCGCGCCGCCGGGGTCCAGCACCACCTCGACGCGGTAGGAGTCGATGCTCTCCACCGCCTCCCGCGTGACCGAGGACCACGTCTCGGCCCACGCGTCCCCGTCCTCGCCGGTGACGCTCAGGTGCTCGGCGAGGTAGCCGACCACCTGCGCGTCGGACGTCGGGTCATCGACCACCGCATCGAGGGTGGCGGCGGCCACCGAGATGGTCGCCTCGACCGACTCCGCACCGACCCGGACGTCCAGCGTGCTGCTGGTCAGGCTGTGGGCCTGGGCGGTGCCGGCGGTGGACAGCGTCAGGCCGGCGGCCACCACACCGGTGAGGGCGGTGGCGACCAGGGCGCGGATGCGGTGCGTCGTCATGGCACCGACCGTGACCGGCCCGGCTGTGCGGACGCCCAGCTCGCACTGTGCGCCTCCCAGGGCGGACTCAGGGACTGCACAGGCAGCAAACCCGGGACGCAGAACCGGCCGGTCCAGCGTGGTCCCCACACCCCCGGTCGTCGCCCGACGACCCCGACCGACAGGACTCCCCGTGACGATCCGCACGGCCGTGGCCGCCCTGGCCCTCACCCTCGCCCTCCCGCTCGCCGCCTGCGGGACCACCGACAGCGCCACCGCGAGCACCTCCACCGCCGACACCTCCACCACCGCCACCGACTCCTCGACGACCACCTCCGGCACGACCGGCTCCGGGACGACCGGGCCCGGCGGCGGCATGCCCGCGGGCGGCGAGGGCGGCCCCGGCGGGTCGGTCGACGTCTCCTCCGTCACCACCGAGGAGGAGCTGGTCGCGCTGGTCCAGGACGCCTACGGCGACGCCGGGCTGGGCCTGCACCGCGGCCATCAGCCGGTCGAGGACGTCCTGGACGAGGTCCTCGGCATCACCCACGACGAGCTGCACGTGCGGATGGACTCCGGGCAGAACCTGGCCACCGTCGCCGAGGACCTGGACATCGACCCCCAGGAGCTCATCGACGCGATGGTCGCGGAGTACAGCCCGGCGATCGACACCCTGCTGGCCGACGGCACGATCACCCAGGCCGAGGCCGACCAGTACCTCGCCGACCTCGAGACGGCCTTCGAGTTCCGCGTCACCTGGGACGGCGAGGAGGCCACGCCGACCTACGCGGGCCTGGACGCCTGACCCGGGGCGTCGGGGCAGGGGCGCCGGGACCAGGGGCTGGTCCCGGTCCCGTCCCAGCCGGTGCACCGCCCCGCCCCGGCCGGTGCGCACCCGGCTGACGATCGCTCGAGGACGTGTCACGATGCCGTCCGTGCAGCCCACAGGGATCACCCAGGTCCGGCAGCAGGTCTCCTCGTCCTCGGCCGAGGAGGTGGTCGCGGCCGCCGTGCAGCGCGCCCGGGACGCCGCAGGGCTCGGCGCCTTCCTGTCCGTCGCCGAGCACGCGGAGTCGGGGACGGGCCCGCTGGCCGGCGTGCCGCTCGCCGTCAAGGACAACCTGGACACCCGCGACCTGCCCACCACCGGGGGGACGCCGGCGCTCCGCGACTCCCGCCCGGGTCGGGACCAGCACGCGGTGGCGCGGCTGCGCGCGGCCGGAGCCGCCGTGATCGGCAAGACCAACCTGCACGAGCTGGCGCTGGGCATCACCAGCAACAACGCCGCCTTCGGCCCGGTGCGCAACCCGCACGACACCACCCGGTCGGCCGGGGGGTCGTCGGGCGGGTCCGCGGTCGCCGTCGCGACCGGCGTCGTGCCCATCGCGCTGGGCACCGACACCGGCGGGTCGCTCCGGGTGCCGGCCGCGCACTGCGGCGTCGTCGGCTGGCGCCCCACCACCGGCCGATGGGGCACCGGCCGGATCGTGCCCATCTCGCGCACCCGGGACACGGCCGGGGTGCTGGCGACCTCCGTGGCCGACGTGGCGCTCGTCGACGAGATCGTCACCGGCCAACCGGCGCCGGCGGAGTCGGGCCGGCCGCTGCGCCTGGGGGTGCCGCGCACCGGCTTCTACGACGACCTGCACCCCGAGGTCGCGCGCTGCACCGAGCGGGCGCTGGAGCGCCTGGCCGCGAGCGGGGTCGAGCTGGTCGAGGTGGAGGTCGCCGGCGGCCACGCCCTCGACGCGGAGTGCGGCTTCCCCATCGTCTTCTTCGAGGTGGCCCAGGACCTGCCGGCGTACCTCGCGACCCTGCCCGGACCCGAGCGCGGACTCACCCTGGCCGACGTGCTGGCCCAGGTCGCCTCCCCCGACGTCCGGGCTGGGCTCGAGGCCGCGGCGAGCGGGGCCGTCACCGAGGACGTCTACCGGCAGGCGATGGCCACGCGGGACCGGCTGCGGGCTGCCTACGCCGCAGCGCTCCGTCCCGCGGACGCCGAACCGCTGGACGCGCTCGTGTACCCGACCGTGCCCCTGCCGCCCCCGCCGCTCGGCGACGACGAGACGACGGAGCTGAACGGCCGGCAGGTGCCGGTCTTCCTGACCACCATCCGCAACACCGGCCCGGGCTCGACCGCGGGCATGCCGGCCATCTCGCTGCCGGCGGGCACGACCGGCGCCGGCCTGCCGATCGGGATCTCGCTGGAGGGCCTGCCGGGGTCCGACACCGCCCTGCTGGCGACCGCCCGCCGGGTCGAGGCCGCCCTCGGCCCGGTCACCTCCGCCTGACGTCCCATCGACGGCGGGACGTCGGGGCCGCGGCCGCTGTCCGCGTGGACAGCGGCCGGTGGGCTCTCAGGCCGGGGCGTCCTGCGCGATCACCGCGCGGTAGAGCTGGTCGTACTCCGCCGCCCGCCGCCGGTAGTGCTCGCGGTGCGCGGGCACCGGGTGCAGCGTCGGCGCGGTCTCGACCGGAGCCCTAGCGATCTCCGGCGCCAGCACCTCCAGCGCGTGCAGGGCGGTGCCGTGCAGCGTCGCCCGCTTGATGGTCACCGGCTCCACCGGGGCACCCAGCACGTCGGCCACGACCTGCAGCCAGCCCGGCAGCTCCTGGGCGACCCGGCCGCTGGCCACGATCCGCTGCGGCTCGCCCCCGGCCGCCCGCAGCTGGTCGGCGATGCGCCCGTAGGAGAGCGCGACGCCCTCCATCGCGCCGCGGAAGAGCGCGGGGCCGTCGGTGGCCGTGGACACCCCGGAGAGCACCGCCCGGGCGGACGCCGCCCAGCCGGTGGACCGCTCACCGGAGAGGTAGGGCAGCACGAGCGGCGTCGCCGGGTCCGGCGCGGCGGCCATCAGCCGGTCGGGGTCCTCCTCGCCGAGCTGCACCGTGCCCTGCAGCCAGGTGATCACCCGGCCGACGTCGTTGAGCGCACCGCCGAGCAGCGAGCGGCGGGAGTCGACGCGGTAGCACCACAGCCCCGGCGGCAGGTGCTCCGGGACGTCGGGCACCAGCACCCGGACGGCCCCGCTGGTGGCCGCGGCCAGCGCGGCGGTCGTCTCGTCGTCGGCCCCGGCACCCAGGTTGCTGGCGAACCCGTCGGCGATCGGTGCGAACCAGCGGGCACCGGCCAGCGCCGGCCACCGCCGCCCGACCTCCGGGTCGACGTCGGACAGCGGGTGGTCGGGGTCGCGGACCTCGGACAGCTGGTCGGGCCCGACCCCGGCGACGTCGAGCATCTCGGGGTCCCAGCGTCCGGTCCTCCGGTCGAGCAGGCCCGTCCACGCGGCGGTGGAGGTGCCGGCCGCCGTCGTCCCCAGCAGCCGCAACCAGACGTACTCCCCCAGCGACGTCCACCGTCGCGCCGCGGCGAACCGGTCGGGGTCGGTCTCCCGCAGCCAGCGCAGCCGGGCCGGGAGGTAGCTGCTGTGCAGGCGGCAGCCGGTGCGCTGCTGCACCCGGGCCTCGTCGAGCTCGCGCCTCAGGGCCGTGACCTGCGGGCCGCACCGGGAGTCGGCGTAGGTGTAGCAGGGGGTGACGGCCCGGCCGTCGGCGCCGACGCCGACCAGGGAGGAGGCGAACGTGTCCAGCGCGACGCCGGCGACCCGTCCCTCCGGCAGCCGGGCGGTGAGGTCGGTGACGACCCGGGCGATCTCGTCGACCACCTGGTCCGGGTCGATCTCGCTGGTGCCGTCGGCGGCGGTCCGGAACTGGTGGGCGACCTTCTGCCGGCCGCCCTCGACCGGCCGGCCGGCCGCGTCGTACACGTCGCCGCGGCTCGCCGTCGAGCCGACGTCGAGCGCGAGGACGAGCGGGTCCAGCGCGTCCGCCAGCACGACCCGGCCTGTGCTGCTGCTCATCCCGCTCCCCGCCCGCCGAGCCTGTACCGAGCGGCCGACGCTACCGGCCACCCGGGGGCGTCGCCGGTCGTCCGCCGGCCGGCGCCGGACCGACCGGCGCCGAGCCGCCGTCCCGGACGGAGGGTGGTCCGCCGACGGTGACCGGTCGCCCGGCCACGGACGCGACCGCGGCGTAGAGGACGCCGATCCCGGCCAGCGTCGCCAGCGGGACGGCCCAGCCGCCGGTCGCACCGTAGAGGCCACCGACCAGGAGCGGCCCCGTGGCGCCGATCCCGTAGCCGACCAGCTGCGCCATCCCGGAGACCCGGCGGGCGGCGTCCGCGTCGTGGGCCCGCAGCACGATCACGGTGAACGACAGGGCGACACCGGCTCCCTGCGCGAGCCCGCCGACGGTCACCCACAGCCCCCAGCCGGCGGGCCAGGCGAGCAGCCCGGCGAAGAGCACCACCCAGCCGGCGCCGACGACCAGGCCGAGCCCGACCTGCCCGCGCCGGCGTCCGATGAGCGCGGGGACGAGCAGGGCGCCGAGGATCCCGACCAGCTGGAAGAGCGACGCAGCGGCCGCCCCCGTCGGGAGACCCGCCTCCAGCCGGTCGACCAGCAGGGTCGGCAACCAGGTGGTGACCGCGTAGTAGAGCATCGTCTGGAGGGCGAGCAGCAGCCCCACGGCCCACGCCACCGGGTGCGGCCAGACCGAGGGACCGGTGGCCGGTCCACGTCCCGCGGCCGCCGGCGTGACCGGCGCGGGCCCCGTCGGATCCGCGGTGCCGGCGGCGGACCGCCACAGCACCGCTGCGGCCAGCGCCAGCAGCGCCCAGCCGGCCAGTCCCACCCGCCAGCCCCACAGCCCGGCGATCGGGGCGGTGAGCGCAGCGGTCAGGGCCGCGCCGGCGGCCAAGGCGGCGGTGTAGAGGCCGGTCACCCGGCCGGCGGCGGCGCCGAACCCGGCCTTCACCACCGGTGGCAGCAGCACGTTGCCGACCGTCATCGCCAGGCCGATCGCGACCGTGCCGGCCAGCAGCACGGCCGGTCCGCCGAGCACCCGCGCCACGGTCGCCACGGCCAGCAACAGCAACGCCCAGGAGATCCCCGGGCGGGCGCCGACCCGCCGTCCGAACCAGGCCGCGGCCGGTGCGGCCGCGGCGAAGCAGAGCACCGGCAGGGTGGTCACCAGGCTGACCGAGGACGGCGACAGGCCCAGGTCGGCGCGCACCTCGGGCAGCACCGGGGAGACGGCGGCGATCGCCCCCCGCAGGTTGACCCCGACCAGCAGGACGGCGGCGAGCAGCAGCGCGGGGGTGCGCTGATCCGCCCCCCGCCCGGTCATCCGCTCACCCTGGCACGCGCGCCGGCCCGGGTCTGCTCAGCAGCTGACCGACCACCGGTGGTCGCAGGTGAGGCAGACGAGCACCGCGACCCAGTCCTGCGGGTCGAAGTCGCCGGGGAGGTCGCCGACGTCCGGTCCGCCGCACGCGACACAGCAGGACATCCGGGCCAGTGCGCTGGCCGGTACGACCGAGTGGTCCAGGAGCTCGGACACGGGAACACCTCCGCGATGAACGGCAGCTGCACTGCTGCCTGGATGAGCGGAGGGTGCTCCCGTGCCCAGCCGGCCGCCGGGTGCCACGAGCCCGGTCACGGGACCTACACCTGATCGCAATGAGTGCGACGCTCGACTGCCCGGAGCCGCACTGGTCGACCAGGCCCCGGACTACGCCCTGGGAGTCCTCGCGAAGCGGACCCGGTGGGTGAACTCGATCTCCGCCACGGAGCCACGGGCGCCGGTGGCGACGCCGATGACCCCGGTCGAGCCATCCGGTGCCAGCCGCGGGACGTCGCCGGTCATGAGGCTGATCCGCACCCGGTGGCCCTCCGCGAAGCGCCAGTGCGCCGGCTGGGTATCGATGACGAAGGTGGCCTCCTCACCGGGGGTGACGGGGACGCTCTGCTCGTGCCCGAAGCGGTGGCTGGCCCGGAGCCAGCCGGCGGCGACCTCGGTGACGCGACCGTCGGGGGCGACGTCCATCACCTTGGCCACGAGGTTGCCGTCGCTGTTGGGCAGGGTCGCCTCCAGCGTGACCTCGGCCTGCCCGGCCAGCACGGCGTCGTGGACCAGCGGGCCGGACGTGAACGTCAGCCGCCCCTCGTCCGCCGCGGCGTTGTCCGCCGCCGGGTCCGTCGGCCGCGGGCAGCCGACCAGGCAGGTGGTGGCCGGACCGTCGTCCGGGTCGATCGCGAGATCGAGGGTGCCCGGCTTGCCGGGCCGCCGGTCCAGCTCACGGTCGGTGCCGAGGGCGAGTTCCGTGCCCTCCCCGTCTGCCGGCCAGTCGGCCAGCTCGACCCAGCGCCCCCCGGTGGTGCCCTCGACCTCGTAGCTGGTCACCGGCGCCGCCGGCAGGGGTGCGTCGGGGTCCTCGCCCAGCCAGTGGTCGAACCAGGCGAGGGTCGCGCCGATCGGCAGGGGCTCGGCCTCCTGCTCCCAGGTGTCCGCATGGGTCCAGGGCCCCATGACCAAGCGGACGTCGTCGTTGCCGGCGTCCCGCAGGCCCTGGTAGTTGCCGATGGCACCGGCCCGGAAGACGTCGAACCACCCGCCGGTGAGCAGGACCGGCACCTCGATGTCCTCGTGCACGTTCGCCACGTTCTGGACGTCCCAGTACTCGTCGTAGGTGGGGTGTGCCCGGAACGCCTCGAGCTGCCGCTGCTCGAAGGTGGGGTCCGCCACGTCGGGGCTGCCGACCCAGAGCCAGTCCGCTGCCGCCGGCGCGCCGCCCGGGTAGAAGATCTCGGCGTAGTTCTCCATCGGCGAGACGTTGGGGGCGATCGCCGCGAGGTGCGGCGGTTGCTGTGCCGCGATCTCCAGGGTCGTCTGCCCGCCGTAACTCGTCCCGGACGCGCCGACCTTGCCCGTGGAGTACGACTGGTCGGCCAGCCACTCCACCGCATCGTGGCCGTCCCTGCCCTGGATCGGCCAGCGGGCCTCGAAGCCCGGCGCCGGGGAGATCCCGGTGCCGCGGATGTCGCAGGACATCACGTTGTAGCCACGTTGGCTGAAGAAGGTGGCGAACGCGCCCTCGGCCTCCGCCACGGCCCTGCCGTACGGCGTGTAGCTGCGGAGGATCCCGGGGAACTCCCGGCCGCCGGCTCACCGCCGACCGCGGGCCGGGCGATGGTGCACCCGAGCTCGAAGCCGTCCCGCATCGGCACCTGCAGCCGCTCCACGACGGTGTCGTAGGCGGCCGGCCGGTCGTAGTCGAACCAGTCCGGCTGGACGGCGTTGGTGGCGTCGGCGGGGCGGCCGGGGTGTGCGGCGGCCGGTGGTGCCAGCACCCCCGCCACGACCGCGCCGGTGATGGTGCCGATCACGCCGAGACGACGGCGCTGTCTGCTGAGCACGCTTCCTCCACGGGGAACTGGACGGCGAACGGGATGGAGAACGGCACGGCGCCCAGGGACGCCGGGAGTGTCGGCACGGGGCCGGGCACGCGGGGTGCCCGGCGCCCGTGCCGGACTGCGGTCGCGGTCAGTAGCGCGGTGGGCCGAACGCGCCACCGCGGTCGCCCAGCCACTCGGCCGGCCGGTAGTCGCAGAGGATCTCCGACGGACCGAGGCCGAGCTCCTCAGCCGCTGCATCGAGGGTGCGGGGATGGGCCGCAGAGCCCCAGCGCCCGGTGGCGACCCGCTCGTCGAGGGCCTCGACGGAGGCGACCAGCTCGGCCGGGGTGAACTGGCAGTGGCTCAGCCGGTGCACGAAGGCCTGGCGCAGCAGCCTGTTCGCACCGGCCTGGCGCACCGTCTCCGCGTACTCCTCCTCGACCTGCACCGGGGCCAGGACGTCGTGCGTGGTGTGCAGGCTGAGCACCGGGACCTGCAGCTCCCCGGTGAGCTCGGAGGTGGCGCGGGCGGTCTGCAGCGCCTGCTCGTCAGGCGTCACCGACGCCGTCGCGGTCAGCCGGTCGAGGTCGGCGTCGAGATCCAGGCCGGCCGCCCGGTACAGGGCCTCCACCTGCCCCCGCTCGTCCGCGTGCTGCAGCAACGTGCGGTAGTCGACGCCTGCGTTCCAGGAGGGGTTCCCCCCCACCGTGTTCTCGATGTCGACCCGCGCCGGGTAGGTGAAGCCCAGTGCGGACGTGAACTGGGCGACCTGCGCGTCGACCTGCGCCTCGTGGTCCCGCGGACCGGGCTCGGCCTCACCCGGGGCCCAGCGCGGCAGGTGGTAGAGCGCGGCGGCGAGCGCGATCCGCGCCCTGCCCTCGGGGTCGTCCTGCGCGGCCACCACGGCGTCGGTGAGGGTGCTCGCGGCCGCGTTGACGGCGGCGAGGTCGCCCTCGTAGTCGGCCAGCCGCACCTCGGTGCCCGCTGGGACGAGCAGCTGGGCGATCGCATGGGCACCGTCGAGCTGGTAGTTGAGCAGGTCCACCCCGCCGTGCACGAGCCCGCAGGTCGGCAGGGCACCGTCGACCGGGGTGCCCGGGAGCTCGGCCAGCTGACCGGTCACCAGGCCCCCCATGGAGGTCCCGACGGCGAGCACCCGCGACGGCTCGCCGACGGCGACGGAGAACGCCTCGAGGGTCTGCAGCTGGTCCTCCGCAGCGGTGTCCAGCGTCCATCCGCTGCGCTCGTAGGAGGAGCCGACGAGGGCGTACCCCCGGTCCAGCAGGGCCTGCCGGGTCACGTCGTCCGGCGCGTTCTCCGCGGTGTGCGGGATGGGGAAGAAGCTGGGCCGGTAGCCGTGGCTGTACAGGAGCACGGTGCCGTTCCAGTCGGCCGGCACGTCGGCGACCCAGGCGGTGGCCCCGTCGTCGACCGTCCCCTCGACGTGCCGCGGGCCCGAGGGCTCCCCGGCTGCGGCGGGTGAGGCGGCGGCGAGCGAGACGGCCAGCGCGCAGGCCAGGCCGGGGACGAGGGATCGGGGGGACATCAGCATCCTCACAGGGGCTCGGGTGCCGGTGACGCTAGGCCCGGACCGAACGGGCGTCAACGAGTTGCCGACCTTTTCTGTGAGCTGCGCCACGGCATCCAGCTCACCGTCTGGCGCGTGCGTCTCTCACCAGGTCGGCGAAGGCCGCCTGCGCCCGCGCCTCCAGAGCCGTCACGACGGTGCCGTACACGGCCGCCGACCGGCGCCCGGGCCAGTCCTCGCCCAGGTGGCGCTCGGGCAGCACCGGGTCGCTGCGGAGCAGTCGGATCCAGTGGGCGCCGAGGAGGGTGAAGAGGGCCAGCGGGTCCTCGCCCCGAGGGAGGGGCCGGTCCCACCTGCGGAGGAACTCCTCGTGCTCCCAGCGCAGGGCATCGAGGTCCCAGGCCCGCCGGACGAACCGGGCGACGTCCGTGCCGGCGGCCGGAGCGGCGACGAACCCGTCGATCGACAAGCCCCCCACGTCGGCACCCACGGCGATGATCGAGTCGAGGTCGACGCGGCCCGGCGCGATCCACAGCCCGTCGCGCAGGCAGCCGAAGCCGGCCCAGGTCAACCGGGACCGCAGCCGACTCCGGACGTCCCGCTGCGACTCCGGCAAGGAGAAGCTCAACAGCGTCCAGTCACTGCTCGCCTGGTGGAACGGGTCGGGCGTCCGCACCCGCCGCCGCCCCTCCCGCAGGACCCTCCGCGAGGTCTCGGTCAGCCCGTAGCTGGCCACTCTCCCGTCCTGGTGCCGGGTCAGCAGGCCGCGCTCGGTGAGCCGGGTCAGCACCGACCTGGTGGCGTCAGCACTGACGCCCACGGAACCGAGCACGTCGAGGAACACCCGGGTGGGCAGGGGGTCCTCGTACGTGTCGAGGATGAGCGCGCCGCCCAGCGCCAGCAGGAGTTCCTGCGGCTTGAAGCGCAGCTCGGTTGCCTGGTCTGTCATCTGCCCTCCCGATCCGGCCCGGCACCCACACCACCGGGCCCGGGGGCGTCTGCCCGACCCCCCCTCCGCGCCGACAGCCGCAGCACCGGTCGTGCGACGCCGGCGCCGCGACCCGCCTGCTCGATCGCGGCGCGCCGGCCCCCAGGGGCCCACGACGCCCTCACACTGCCAGGTCGGCTCACGGACGCGGGTGCTCGCCCGCAAGGCCCCGTCGACCCAGGGGACCCGGCGTCCTGGCCGGGACCCGGTCGCCGGTCAGGCCGATGACCGACCGATCACCGGCCCGCAGGACGACCGGGGACGCCGGTCGACCGGCGCAGGATGAGCTCCGAGGGCACGACCAGCTCCGGGGCCAGATCCCGCGGCTGCTCCATCGAGTTCAGCAGGATCTCCACCGCCGCCCGCCCGACGTCGGCGTGCGCACCGCCGAGCGTGGTCAGGGTCGGGGTGCACAGGTCGGCGGCGAAGATGTCGTCGAACCCGACCACGCTCACGTCCGCCGGCACCTGGACGCCGCGGTCGGCCAGGCGCCGCATGACCCCGATGGCCAGCAGGTCGTTGTGCGCGATGGCCGCGGTCGCGCCGGTGGTCAGCGCCGCATCGGCGGCCGCGCCCCCGCTCGCCACGGTGGGCGCGAACGGCCCCATCCGCTGTGCGCGCAGACCCAGCTCCGCCGCGGCTCCGCGGATGGCCGCCCAGCGGCTCGCCGCCATCCAGGAGCTGCGCGGGCCGGCGAGGTAGACGACCGACTCGTGCCCGAGGGACGCCAGGTGGGCGACCATCTGCCGGCACCCCTCGGCGTGCTCGAGCACCACGCTGGCCAGGCCGGGCACCCGGCGGTTGACCACGACCACCCGGTGGTTGGCCGCCAGCTGCAGGAGATCGTCGGCGGGCTGGCGACTCGCGGCCAGCAGGAAGCCGTCGACCGACCGGGTCAGCCGGTGGACCTGCTCGAGCTCGATCCGCGGTGACTCCTCCGCGTTGACCAGGACGAGGGTGTAGCCGGAGGCCTTCGCCCGCATCTCCGCGCCCCGGATGAGCTCGAAGAAGTGCGGGTTCGTGATGTCGGAGACCACCATCGCGACCGTCCGGGTGCGGCGGGACACCAGCGCCCGCGCGTGCGGGTTGGGCTGGTAGCCGAGCCGGCGGGCGACCTCCAGGACGTGCTCCCGGGTCACCGCCCCCACCCGGTCGGGGTTGCTGAAGGCCCGCGACACCGTCGAGGTCGCGACGCCGGCGGCCTTGGCGACGTCGTAGATCGTCGAGCTCGTCATCTGCACATCACGGTCAGGTTACGAGGGTTTGGCAACACATGGCAACCGTTTGCCGCCCGACCTCCGACCTTCGTACCGTCCCCCGTGCTGTGACCGGCAGCACAGAGGCGGAGAGAGGACGGCGATGACCGGAGCCCACGAGGCGACCACCGCACGGCGCAGACCCAGGTGGATCTCGGTGATCACGAAGGTCGAGCTCGGGCTCGCCGCGACGGCGCTGGCGGTGCTCTTCCTGCTGGTGCTCGTCCAGGCGGCGCAGCGCTACCTGCCGGTCGCCGGCTGGTCGTGGACCGGTGAGCTGGCGCGGTTCTGCCTGGTCTGGGTCACGTTCACGGTGGCCGGCGTGCTCGTCACCACCGACTCCCACATCGCGCTGCAGCTGGTCGACAACGTGAAGAACCCGAAGGTCGTCCGGTTCGTGCGGGTCCTGGCCAGCGCGATCGTCGCCGTGATCGGCGCCGGTTTCGCGGCCGAGGCGTGGGAGCTGATGTCCTCCCAGGGACAGCTCAGGTCGCCGTCCCTGCGCATGCCGCTGACCTTCCTGTACCTCTTCCCCTTCCTCGGTTTCCTCAGCACCGCCATCCGTGGCGCCGTCGCCGCCGTGCTCTTCGCCGTCCGCGGGGTGCCGGCTCCGGTCGGGACGACGGAGGTGCGGCCGGCATGAGCCTGCTGCTCCTCACCATCGCGATCGTCGCCCTGCTCTTCGTCCGGGTCCCGGTGGCCTTCGCCTTCCTGGGCCCCTCGCTGGCCTACATGCTGCTCACCGGGCAGTCCCTGGGCCTGAGCCTCCGGCTGATCGTCAACGCGACCGCGAGCTTCCCGCTGCTGGCCGTGCCCCTGTTCATCCTGCTCGGCGTCATCGCGAACCGCGGCGGCATCGCCGACCGGCTCTTCGACTTCGCCCTGGCACTGCTCGGCCGGGTGCGCGGCGGCCTCGGCTACGTGAGCGTGGGCGTGAGCCTCGGCTTCTCCTGGATGAGCGGCTCCGCGGTGGCCGACGCCGCCGCCCTGGGCAAGATCCAGATCCCGGCCATGGTGCGCAACGGCTACCCGCTCCGCTTCGGGCTCGGCGTCACCGGCGCCGCCTCGCTGATCGCCCCGGTGATGCCGCCGAGCATCCCGGCGGTGATCTTCGCCGGGCTGGCCGCAGTCTCGACCGGCGGACTCTTCGCCGCCTCCGTCGTGCCGGCCCTGCTGATGGCCTTCGGCCTGTGCGTCGTCGTCTTCTTCCTGGTGCGGAAGCAGCCCGACATCGTCCGCACCGACTTCTCGATGCGCCGGCTGGTGGTCACCGGACGACGGGTCATCGGCCCCATCCTCGCCCCGGTGATCATCCTGGGCGGCATCCTGGGCGGCTTCTTCACGCCCACCGAGGCCGCCGCCGTCGGCGTCGCCTACATGCTGGTGCTCTGCCTCGCCTACCGGAGTCTGTCCGTCCGGGAGCTGCCCAAGGTGCTCACCGAGACGGTGACGACGACCGGGGCGATCATGCTGATCGTCTCCTCGGCGTCGCTGTTGGGCTACATCCTGGCCCGCGAGCGGGTCCCCCAGCTGCTGGCCGAGAACGTCTTCGGGTTCACCGAGAACGCCACGGTGTTCCTGCTGATGACCGCGGTGCTGATGCTGGTCCTGGGCACGGTGGTCGACCCCACCGCCGTCCTGGTGCTGGTGGTGCCCATCCTGCTGCCGATCAGCGCGAGCTTCGGCGTCGACCCGATCGTGCTCGGCGTCCTCATGATCGTCGCGCTGATGATCGGGCTGCTCACCCCGCCGGTGGGCACCGTGCTGTACGTGCTCAGCTCGGTGGCCGAGACCAAGGTCAGCGAGGTCTTCCGCGGGTGCCTGCCGTTCATCGTCCCGCTGATCGTCATCCTCGGCCTGATCATCGCCTTCCCCGACGCCGTCCTCTGGCTGCCGGAGGTGCTGGGCCTGTGACCGCCTCCGCACCGCCGCCGGCTGCCCGCCGGTCCTTCCTCGCCGGGCTCCTCGGCCAGGGCATCGGGCCGTCGCTCTCCCCCGAGCTGCACGAACGGGAGGGCGCACGGCAGGGCCTGCGCTACACCTACAAGACCGTCGAGCTGCCGGACGACGCCCTGCGGCCGGACCACCTGCGGGGCCTGCTGCGCGCCGCGGTCGAGCTCGGCTTCGACGGCCTCAACGTCACCCACCCGGTCAAGCAGGTGATGGCGCCACTCGTCGACGAGCTGGCTCCGGAGGCCGCCGCCATCGGCGCGATCAACACGATCGTGGTCGAGGACGGTCGCACCCGGGGTCACAACACCGACGTGACCGGCTTCGCCGCCGCCCTGCGGGCCGGGCTGCCGGGGGTCCCGCTCGAGCGGGTCGTCCTGATCGGCGCCGGCGGCGCGGGGGGCGCCGTCGCGCACGCCCTCGCCGGCCAGGGCGTGGCGCACCTGTCGGTGGTCGACCGCGACGCGGTCCGCGCCCAGCAGCTGATCGACGCGCTCGCGGCAGCCGGCAACCAGGTGTCGACGACGGTCTGCGCGCCGGAGGAACTGCCCGACCTGCTCGCCGAGGCGTCCGGCCTGGTGAACGCCACCCCGATGGGGATGGCGGCCCACCCCGGCAGCCCGGTGCCCGCCGGCCTGCTGCGCGAGGACCTCTGGGTCGCCGACATCGTCTACCGGCCGCTGCTGACCGAGCTGGTGAAGGAGGCGACCGCCCTGGGGTGCCGGGTGATGACCGGCGCCGGGATGGCCGTGAACCAGGCCGCGGACTCCTTCGAGCTCTTCCTCGGCCGTGCGGCGGCCCGGCCGGCCATGTTCGCCGACTTCGACGAGCTCGTCGCCGCCGAGATCGACGGCGACGGGCTGCCGTCCGGCACCCGACCCGCACACCGCCCGACCGCCCGACCGACCGAGCACTGAGAATCCCGACGAAGGGAAAGACCATGACCCACCGTCCCCTCCCCACCCGCCCGCTCCTCGCGGCCTCCGCCCTCCTCCCGCTCCTGCTCGCCACCGCCTGTGGCGGCGACGACGCCGGCGGCGGAGAGGCCGGTGGCGGCGGCGGCGAGGTGGAGCTGACCCTCGCGCACAGCTACACCGAGCAGCAGCCGCAGCACCGGTGCGGTGCGCAGGTCATCGCCGACGAGCTCGAGGCCGCCGACGTCGGCGTGACCGTGGAGATCTTCCCGAGCAGCCAGCTCGGCGGCGACGCCGACCGCATCCAGTCGGTCATCTCCGGCGACGTCGACCTGGACATCCAGGGCGCCTCGGCGCTCGGGGCGGTGTACGAGCCGATGAGCGTCGTCGACGCGGCGTACGCCTTCGACGACGGGGAGCACCTGGCCACCTTCTTCGGCAGCGACGCCTCCGACGAGCTGACCCAGGGCTTCGCCGACGCCACCGGCGCCAGCGTGCTCGGTGCCTGGTCCGCCGGCGCCCGGCACTTCACCGCCGGCCAGCCGATCCGGGAGCCCGGCGACCTGGAGGGCCTGCGGATGCGGTTCCCCAACTCGCCGCAGTACCTGATGAACGCCCGCGCCCTGGGCGCGGAGCCGACCGAGGTGGCCTACGAGGAGCTGTACCTGGCTCTCCAGCAGGGCATCGTCGACGGCCAGGAGAACCCGATCGTCAACATCGACGCCCAGAACCTCGGCGAGGTGCAGGACTTCCTCAGCCTGTCCGCCCACCAGGAGAACTCCAACCTGGTGATCGCCGGCCCGGGCGTCGAGGAGCTGTCCGACGAGCAGCGCGAGGCCCTCGACGCCGCGGTCGCGGCAGCCGTCGAGCAGGTGCCCGAGTGCGTCGCGGAGGACGAGCAGCAGGTCCTCGACGAGTGGACCTCGGGCGGTGAGTTCGAGGTCGTGGAGGACGTGGACGTCGACGCCTTCCGCACCCAGGCCGAGGAGTACCTGCGGGCCAACCTGAGCGAGGAGCAGCTCAGCGTCTACGAGGCCATCCGCGACTCGGCCGAGTGACCGACGCCCTCCGCACCCAGCCCCGGGGCGACTCCGCACAGGAGCGCCCCGGGGCGGTGGTGCAGACCTTCCGCGGCCCGGTGCACCCCGAGCAGCTCGGGACGACGCTGGTCCACGAGCACGTCTTCGTCAGCAGCCCGGAGCTCGACCTCAACCACCCGCACCCGGAGTGGGAGCCGGCCACCGCCGTCGACCGGGCCGTCACCGCGCTGACCCGGTTGCGCGACCTCGGCGTCCGCACGGTGGTCGACCTGACCGTGCTGGGCCTCGGCCGGGACGTCGCCCGCCTGGTGCCCGTGGCCGAGCGGGTGCCGGTGCACCTGATCGCCTCGACCGGCTACTACACCGCCGACGTGCTGCCGCCCTACTTCGGCACCCACGGGCCGGGGCTGCTGGTCGGCGGCCCCGACCCGCTGATCGAGTTCTTCCTCGCCGACATCGAGGAGGGCATCGCCGGCACCGGCGTCCGGGCCGGGATGCTCAAGGTCGTCACCGACGAGGCGGGCATCACCGAGGACGTCGCCCGGGTGATGACCGCCGCCGCGGTGGCCGCCCAGCAGACCGGCGTCCCGATCACCACGCACAGCCGGCCGGCCCTGCGCAACGGGCTGGACCAGCAGGCGTTCCTGCGGAAGCAGGGCGTGCCACTGGACCGGGTGGTCATCGGCCACTCCGGGGACACCGAGGACCTCACGTACCTGCGGGTGCTGATGGACGCCGGGTCGACCATCGGCATGGACCGGTTCGGCATGGAGCACGTCCTTCCCGACGACCGCCGCGTCGCCACCGTGCTGGCGCTGCTGCGGCTGGGGTACGCCGACCGGATGGTGCTCTCCCACGACGCGGCCTGCTTCAGCCGCGTCACGCCACCGTCGTGGCGGGCCCGCCACGCACCGCACTGGCGCTTCGAGAACATCCCGACGCGGGTGGTCCCCCTGCTGCTCGCCGGCGGGGCCACCGAGGACGACGTCCACCAGATGACGGTGGTCAACCCGGCCCGACTGCTCACCCCGCATCTGACCTCGTGAGCCCGAGCACCCCTGGGCGTGACCGGCCTCGCCCGGCCGGGCCGGCCGCCGCGCCGGTCGCGGCCCCGGGTCAGCCGGCGGCCAGCCGGCGGGCGCGCGCCCGGGGGTGTTCGAGCATCTGGTCGACCAGGCCGTGCAGCCGGTCCAGCCGGGCGGTGGGGTCGTCGGTGAGCACGCCGACGGAGTCGTCGCCGCCGAGCGCGACCGGGACGTGCGGCGGGAAGGTGGCGAGCAGGCCGGCGGTGACCTCACCGGCCCGTTCGACCTGCCGCGCGCTGAGCCGGACGTAGCCGAGGGACTCGCCGAGCACGTCGACGGCCGCCTCGACCCCGGCCGGCGTGCAGCTGCCGACCGGCACGTCCAGGACGACGCCGCCCCCGCTGGGACGCACGACGGCCGCCGCGCCGGCGAGCAGGTCCGGGCGGTCGACCGGCAGCGGCGCGAGCAGCGGCAGCAGCCGGTAGGGGCGGGCCTGCTCGACCAGCCGGCCGAAGACGTCGACCTGCTCGGCCAGCTCCTGTCCGGCCGCGGTCGCCGGATCGAAGCGCGCCGTGACGTGGCGGGCACCGAACCGGGCGCCCAGGTCCAGCACCCGCCCGTGGGCGGCGTGCACGTGGTCGTCGGGCAGGGTGCCGCCGAGCTGCACCCGGCCGACGTCCAGCACCGTCACCCGCGTCTCGAGGAGCTCGTCGACGAGCCGCTGCAGGTTGCGCTCCCCCGCGCCACCGGACCACCACGGCTCGACCTCGGCCACGGCTCCGACGTGCAGGCCGATCGAGTCCCAGCCGGTGCCGGCCAGCAGCTCGGTGAGCTCGACGGGGCTGCGCGGGTGCACCACCGACTGGTGTACGGCCAACCGGTTCACGACACGTCCGTCCTCTCGATGTCGGCAGAGCCGGCCGGTGTCACCGGGACACCGCCGCGGCGCGCCGCTGACGGCGGTGGGCGGCCATCCGGACCGGCGCATCGGCATTGCCGTACCCGTCGTAGCCCCCCAGCCGCTGCACGACCACGACGAAGAACCGGTCACCGAGGACCTCGGTCGCCAGCTGCAGGCAGGCGCCGTGCACGTCCTCCTCGTACATCAGCCCGTGCTCGCGGATGGCGGCCAGCAGGTCGGCGGGGAGGTCGAACCGGGCCTCGAGGTCGTCGGCGTAGTTCTCCGGCAGCCGCAGCAGCGGGGCGCCGGCGGCCCGCAGCCGCTCCGCCGTCGCCACGACGTCGTCGGTGGCGAAGGCGAGGTACTGCGGTTCGGGGACCCGGGGAGCCCAGCCGCCGCGGCGCAGGGAGGAGGCGGAGAGGGTCAGCCGCACCGCGCGGTCGGGGCCGGTCACCGCCCGGGTGCGCACCAGACCGAAGGGTGCGGCCAGCTCGGTGACCTGCTGCGGCTCCAGGCCGAGCACCGCGCGGTAGAACAGCCCGGCCTCGTCGAAGGCGTCGAAGGGCTGCGCGAGAGCGACGTGGTCGATGCCGGTGAGCCCGGCACCCGCCGCGGGTGGGGCGCCGGTGGGCAGGAAGTCGGCCGGCCAGCCGTCGGGCCCGGTGCGGGTGAAGAACACCTCCGTGCCGTCGGGGGCCGCGACCGCGGACAGCTCGGCCTCGGTCGCCCCGCGGGTCCGCGGGAGCACCGGTGCGCTCATCGCCTCGGCACGGACGGCCGAGCGCTGCGGGTCGCTGCTCTCCAGCCCCAGCGCGGAGACCGCGGCCTCCCCCGGCGCGCCGGCCCGGACGACGGAGGCGTTGAGCAGCACCCGCGCCGCCTCCTGCTCCCACAGCTGCACCGGCTTGGAGCGGTGCTGGCCGGTGTGGGTGAACCCCAGGGCCGCGAGCGCCTCCCCGACCTGCGGGCCGGAGACGCCGTCGACGGCCAGCTCGGTGAACGACCACCCGGACAGCTGCGGTGCGGCCGGCGGCCGGTGGAGCCCGGCGGCGGGGTCGGCCAGGGCGAGCGCCTCCTCGAGCCACTGCAGCGAGCGCATGGCGTCCACGGCGGTGCGCGCCGGGTCGGACTGGCGGTACACGTCGTTGAACACCTCCAGCGACAACGGCCCGCGGTACCCGGCCGTGAGCACGGCGCCGAGGAAGCCGGGCAGGTCGAAGGCGCCCTGCCCGGGGAAGAGCCGGTGGTGCCGGCTCCACTGCAGCACGTCCATGGTCAGCTGCGGGGCGTCGGCCAGCTGGAGGAAGAACAGCTTCTCCCCCGGCACCGCGGCGAAGCCGGCCGGGTCACCGCCGCGGGAGAGGACGTGGAAGCTGTCCAGGCACAGCCCCAGCGCGGCCGAGTCGGCCCGGCGGACGGCGTCCCAGGAGACGTCCCAGGTCGAGACGTGCCGGCCCCAGGCGAGCGCCTCGTAGGCGATCCGCAGTCCGCGCAGCTCGGCCCGCGCCGCGGCGGTCGACAGCTGCTCGGCGAGCTGGTCGACGTCGGCCACCGCGTCCGGGGCGACGGAGGAGCAGACCAGCACGGTGTCGACGCCGAGCGCGCCCATCACGTCGAACTTCCGTTCGGCGCGGCGCAGGTTGGCGGCGAAGCGCACGGGGTCGGTCGAGTCCAGGTCGCGGAAGGGCTGGTAGAGGTCGATCGACAGGCCGAGGTCGGCACAGCGCACCGCCAGCTCGGCCGGCGACCACGGGGAGGCGATCAGGTCCGGCTCGAACACCTCGATGCCGTCGAAGCCCGCGGCCGCCGCGGCGGTGAGCTTGTCCTCCAGCGTCCCGGACAGGCACACCGTGGCGATCCCCCGGCGAGGCCGCGCGGCGGGCACGGCGCCGTCCGTCGGCTGCGGTCGGCGGGCTGGCGGCATGGACCCTGCTCTCGTATGTACCAAATGGTGAGTTACCGACAGCCGACCACATCGGACGACGGCGCGCCAGTCCCCCCGCCGGAGCCCCGTCCCGGTCCCGGGGCCCGCGCGGGCCGCGGTGTGCATAGGCTCCGCCGGACCGTCCGTCCACGCAGGAGGAGACCGTGACCGCGCGCCGCCCGGACAGCGAGCCCGGCACCGAGGAGCCCCCGGTGCGCCCGGTGGAGCGCACCCGGGACGCCGACCGGACCCGCGCGGAGATCCTGGCCGTGGCCACCGCGGAGTTCGCCGACCGCGGGTACGCCGGGGCCCGGGTCAACGAGATCGCCGACAAGCTGAGCACGACCAAGCGGATGATCTACTACTACTTCGGCGGCAAGGAGCAGCTCTACGTGGCTGTGCTGGAGCAGGCCTACGGCCGGATCCGCGCCCTGGAACAGCAGGTGGACGTCGAGCACCTCGAGCCGGTGGCCGCGCTCCGCGAGCTCGCCGGGCTCACCTTCGACCACCACGAGGCGCACCCGGAGTTCATCCGGCTGGTGAGCATCGAGAACATCCACCGGGCCGAGCACCTGGCCGGCTCACCGGCCCTGGCCGGGCTGGCCGCCCCGGCCGTCGACGTGCTGGGCGCCATCCTGCAGCGCGGCCGGGACGACGGGCTGTTCCGCGACGACGTCGACGCGCTCGACGTGCACCAGGTGATCAGCGCGTTCTGCGTCTTCCGGACCGCCAACCGGCACACCTTCCGGGCCATCTTCGACCGGGACATGCTCGACCCGGCGACCCGCGCCCACCAACGGGAGCTGCTGTGTGACCTGGTCGTCGCCCACCTCACCACGCGGTGAGTCCGGGTCGGTGCGAGGCTCCCGGGGACACGATTGACCACCCCGGCGACCACCTGCGCGGGCGCGTCAGCGCCGTGCGCCACCGACAGGAGACCCTTCCCAGATGACTGCACCAGCCCGGCCCCGGCAGGCCCTCGTCGTGGGCGCGACGGGGATCGTCGGCCAGAACCTGGCGGAGCGGCTGACCGCCCAGGGGTGGGAGGTCCACGGGCTCTCCCGCAGCGGGCGGGCGCCCGGCGAGGGCGTGCACCCCGTGCAGGCGGACCTGGCCGACCCTGCGGGGCTGTCCACCGCGCTGGCGGGCCTGACCCCCGAGCTCGTCGCCATCACCGCCTGGACCCGGCAGGCCACGGAGGCGGAGAACATCGCGGTCAACGGCGCCGCCGTCCGCAACGTGCTCCAGGCGCTCGAGCCCGCCCGGTCGGTGCGGCACGCGGCGCTGATGACCGGCCTGAAGCACTACCTCGGCCCCTTCGAGGCCTACGCGCAGGGCGAGATGCCCGACACGCCGTTCCACGAGGACGAGCCCCGCCTGGACGCGCCGAACTTCTACTACGCGCAGGAGGACGAGCTCTTCGCCGCCGCCGCCCGCGCCGGGTTCACCTGGAGCGTCCACCGGTCGCACACGGTGTTCGGCTTCGCCGTGGGCAACGCGATGAACATGGTGCTGACGCTGTCGGCGTACGCCGCGATCTGCCGGCAGACGGGGCGCCCGTTCGTCTTCCCCGGGTCGAGCACGCAGTGGGACAGCGTCACCGACGTGACCGACGCCGACCTCCTTGCCGACCAGATCATCTGGGCCGCAGCGACCGAGGCGGGGCACGACCAGGCCTTCAACACCGCCAACGGCGACGTCTTCCGCTGGCGCTGGCTGTGGCCGCAGATCGCGGACCACTTCGGCCTGCCGTGGGAGGGCTACGAGGGACGGATCCGCCCGCTCACCGAGAACATGGCCGGCACCGAGGACGTCTGGGCCGGCATCGCCGCCGAGCACGGGCTGGTCGAACCCGACCTCGGCCGGATCGCCTCCTGGTGGCACACCGACAGCGACCTCGGTCGGGAGATCGAGGTGCTGACCGACATGAACAAGAGCCGCCGGGCCGGGTTCACCCAGAGCCGGGACTCCCGCGACAGCTTCTTCCGCTACGTCGAGCGGTACCGGGCGGCGCGGATCATCCCCTGACCGGACCGGCGGGCGTGGCACGCAGCACGGTGCGGACGGCGGTGGAGACGAGGGTGCGCCGGGCCGCGGGTGGCAGCGCCCGGGCGACCCGCAGCATCGCGGCCGCGATGGACGTCGGGGCGGAGCCCACGTCGAGGTAGGCCACCCACGCGGACTCCGGGAGGCTGAAGAAGGTCTGGAAGAAGGTGTCGGTCTCCGCCTCGTCCAGCTCGAGGAGCACCTCCCGCCCGAGCCCGAGCAGGCCGAGGCTCGCGCGCTGCCGGGCGCCGCGGACCAGCGCCCGCACCGCGGCCGCGTCGGCGCCGGCCAGCAGGGCGTCGGCGACGGTGCCGCCGGCCCGCAGCGAGGCGGCGACGCTGTACCCGGTCGCCGGGTGCACCAGCCCGGCTGCCGCCCCGACGGGCACGCCGGCGGATCGTCGGACGGCGGCGTCCAGCGGGATGGCCACCCGCTCGGGTCGGTCGACGATGCGCAGCCCGGCGTCGGCGACCAGCCGGTGCAGGCGGTCGCGCAGGTGGGGCAGCGCCACCGGCGGGCGGGCGGCCAGGGAGGTGGCCTCCAGCAGGGTCGTGCCGTCGTCCAGGGCCATGCCGTAGAGGAAGGCGGGCGGCTGCGCGACGCCGTCCTCGCGCAGCGCCGCCCAGTCCATCAGCAGCGCGCCGCCGTCGGGGACCAGGCCGGCGAGGTCCCCGGTGACCTGCTCCCCCCAGGCCCGTTGCTGGGCGCTGCCCGGGCCGCCGCCGCGGGCGTCGACGACCGTCCGGCCGGTGAGGGTGGTGCCGTCGGCGAGCGTCACGACCTGGCCGGCGGCGTCCTGGTGGACGGCGGCGACCGATCCCCGGCGGGTCTCCCCACCACCGGCGCGCAGCTGATCGAGCAGGAGGCCGTGCACGACGTCGTTGTGCAGCCGGGCGTAGCCGCGACCGATGTCCCGCTCCCCGGCGGTGGTGCGGACCACGGTGACCGGGTACCGCCGGCCCAGCGGCGGCGTGCGGGAAGCGGGACCACCGAGCAGCGTCGCGGAGACGGCGTCGAGCTCGTCGGCCCACATGCCGTAGGTCTGTGGCCACGGCCTCAGGTGCGGGGCGACCACGACCACGCCCATCCCCCGTGCGGCGCAGGCGGCGGCCACCGAGAGCCCGGCCGGCCCGGCACCGGCGACGACCACGTCCCAGTGCGATCGCGGCGCGGTCACGGGGTCGGGGTGTGCGGCGACGCGACCGGGCGGGACCGGGCACATGCGTCCCGTCGCTCACGACGGTGGGCGGCACGGCAGGGCGGCCAGCGGGTCACGGGTGGTCTCGTCTCCTCGGGAGGAGGACACGGTATCCGCGCCGCACGCGCCCTCGGGTACGACCACCGGCGGCCGGACGGTGCCCCGTGCGTTCGCCGGACGGCGTCGGTCCGGTGAGCTGCTCCCTACGCTGACCGGATGTTCTTCCTCTTCGGCTTCGGTACCAAGCGCAAGGAGCTCGGCCCGGGCGAGACCCGGACCTGCCCGAACTGCCACAACACCTCCCGGTGGGCCCGCGTGCGGCAGTACCGGCAGTTCTCGCTGTTCTTCGTGCCGGTCGCGCGCTGGAAGCGCCGGCAGCTGGAGGTCTGCGGCATCTGCGGCACCGCCGTCGCGGTCTGAGGCCGCTGCCCACCCGGCCGGGAGCCCCGTACCGGACCGTCATCCCCCGGGCGCCGGGAACACGACCCGCACGCTGAGGCCGCCGTCCGGCGGCGCGGACAGCTGGAGGTCCGCACCGTGGACCTCGGCCACGCGGGCCACGATGGCCAGGCCGAGCCCGCTGCCGGGCGGAACGGGGTCGCCGCGCCGGGAGCCACCGGGCGACGTCCGCCCCACGCCCCGGACGAAGGGCTCGACCAGCGTGGCCACCAGGTGCGGGGCGACCACCGGGCCGGTGTTGACCACCCGCAGCTCGGCCGTGCCCGCCTCCGTCGTCCCGGTCGTGACGTGGACGCGACCGCCCGGTCCGGTGTTGTGCCGGATGCCGTTGAGCACCAGGTTGGTCACCAGCTGACGGACCAGCGCGGGCACACCGTCCAGGTCGCCCTCCCCCAGCTCCGTGGAGACGGTGAGCCCGGCCTCGTCGGCCAGCGCCCCCAGGTCGGACACGACACCGGCGGTGAGCTCGGCGAGGTCCACCGGGGTGCGGACCGGGAGCCGGCCCTGGTCGAGGGCGGTCAGGGCGAGCAGCGCCTCCACCGTCTCGGTGCCGCGGCGGTTGGTCTCGTCGAGCCGGCGCAGCAGCCGCCCGACGTCGACGCCATCGGGGTCCGCCAGCGCCACGTCGAGCATGGCCCGTTCGACGGCGTAGGGGGTGCGCAGCTCGTGGGAGGCGTTCGCGGCGAACCGCCGGTGCTCGTCGAAGGAGGCCTGGAGCCGGTCGAGCATGGTGTCGAAGGTGTCCGCGAGCTCCCGGAACTCGTCGCGGGTGCCGCGCAGGTGCGCCCGGTGCGCGAGCGAGCCGGCCGCGACCTGCTGCGCGACGGCGTGGATCAGCTGCAGCGGACGCAGCATGTGGCCGGCGAGCAGCCAGCCCCCCACCAGCCCGAGCACCGCCAGCAGCGCGAGCACCACCGCCAGCTTCGGCAGCAGGGCGTCCAGCAGGTCGCTGCGGTCGGGGACGGGGCGGCCCCGCTCGTCGCTGAGGTTGCCGTCGGGGACGAAGTGCAGGACGTAGGCCAGCAGCGCGACGGTGCCGCAGCCGGCCACGAACAGGTAGCCGGCGTAGCTGAGGGTCAGCCGCAGCCGGGCGCTCACCGGGACCCGGGACCCCTCGTGCCGTCGGCACCGGTCGCCGGTCCGCCGACCCGGTACCCGGTGCCCGGGACGGTGTGGATAAGCCACGGGTCGCCGAGGCGCTTGCGGAGGGAGGAGATGGTGATCCGGACGGCGTTGGTGAACGGGTCGGCGTTCTCGTCCCAGGCCCGCTCCAGCAACGACTCCGCACTGACCACCCCGCCCCGGGCGGCCATCAGCACCTCGAGCACCGCGAACTGCTTGCGGGTGAGCCCCACGTACCGGCCGTCGCGGTACACCTCCCGGCGGAAGGGGTCGAGGGCGAGGCCGGCGAACTCCACCACCGGCGGCGCGCCGTCCACCGGGCGGCGGCCCAGGGCCCGCAACCGCACCACCAGCTCCCGCATGGCGAAGGGCTTGGTGAGGTAGTCGTCGGCGCCGAGCTCGAAGCCGGCGACCTTCTCCTCCAGCCGGTCGGCCGCGGTCAGCATCAGGATCCGGCACGGCCGGCCGTCGGCGACGATCCGCCGGGCCACCTCGTCCCCGGAGGTGCCGGGCAGGTCGCGGTCGAGCACGACGACGTCGTAGCTGTTGACGGCCAGGTTCTCCAGCGCACTGTCCCCGTCGTGGACGACGTCGGAGGCGATCGCCTCCAGCCGGAGACCGTCCCGGACGGCGTCGGCCAGGTAGGGCTCGTCCTCGGCGATCAGCACGCGCATGGGGCGAGGGTAGGGAGCCCGCCGTATCGGCGGCGTATCGCCGCGCGTGCCGGGTCGGGGGCGACCGCGCCGGGCGGGCACCCGGCGGCGTTCCCGGGCCTCGACGGCCAGTTGCCGGGCGGCGACGACGCTGGCCGGCTCGCTGTGCGGGACCACCCGGTCAGCCGGCGGTGGGGTCGGCGGCCGGCGCGGGGCACTGGCCACCGCGCTCGACGGCCAGCTCGAAGTGCCACATCTCGTTGCCGTAGGTCTGGCACAGGCCGTAGTCCGACCCGTGCTGGGCGAGCCAGCTCATCGCGTCCGTGGGGCCGATGTCCACGGCGTCGCCGGTGACGTGGGAGGACTCCTCGGGCGTGAGCACCCACTGCCGGGCCGCCTCGGCGCTGCCGTACTGCGCGACCGCGGCGTCGAACAGCGACTGCTGGTAGGCAGCACTGCGCCACCCGCTGGAGACGTGGAAGTCCACCCCGTCGGCCGTCGCGTCCCGGGCGGCGTCCTGGACGGCGGTGCGCAGCGCGCCGTCGAGCCCGGTGACGGCCGGGACGTCGGCGAACGCCGACAGCTCCTCGCCGTCGGCCACGTAGCCGTCCGCGACGGTGACGGCGCCTCCGGCCCGCGTGCCGGTGTCCACCCGGTCGGGGGGACCGGCAGCAGCGACGGGGCGACTGGACGAACAGCCGGCCACACCCACCAGCAGGGGTGCGGCGACCAGCAGGAGGAGCAGCCCCCGCCGGAGACGCCGCGCCCGCGCCCGCCCGGGACGGCGCAGCGCAGCCAGGGCCACGGCGGTGAGCGCGACCCCAGCGACCGTGCCCGTCGTGTTGGCGGCCACGTCGACGACGTCGGGCACCCGGCCGGGCAGCGCGGACTGCACCAGCTCGACCAGCACCGACCCGGCGGCGCCGAGCGCCACCGGCAGCACGGGGCCGCAGCGCCGGAGGAACAGCGCGGCCAGCGCACCCACCGGCACGAAGAGCAGCACGTTCGCCAGCGCCTCGATCTCGGCCCGGTGCACGCTGCCCGGCCACGGCGCGGCGAGCACCTCGACCCCGGCCACCACCGCGCGCCGCGCGTCGGCGACGAGCCAGGCCGGGCCGAGCGTGGCCCAGCCGACCGCGAGCAGCACCGCCACCGTGGCCAGCCCGAGGCGTCCCGGTCGTGGCGTCCCGGGTGCCCGGCGGTCTCGGAGTCGAGTCGGGTGGTGGGTGGGCGTCATGGCGGACTCCTCACCGCCCGGCGGCGCCGGCGCGGGTCGGGGACGGGTGGACGGGTCCACTGCAGCCGGCCGCCGGTTGCCCCAGCGTCTCCGCGTCCGCATACACGGACGACACGTGCACTCCGCCGGGTGCCACCGCAGCCCCTCGGCCCGGGACGCGCCGGGGCGGCGTCCCGGCGTGTCCGCGCGAGCACTTGCCGAGCGGCGGGATGGGGTGCACGTTGTGTCACACCTCGGTGACGGGCGTTCCTGCCGCCGCCGGGTCGCTCGACGCGGAGACCGGGGCGGGGAGAACCGGACCCGGCCGTCCCGCCGTCCGGCCGTGCCGCACGTCGTCCGGGAAGGAGCCGTCCGCACCGCAGCGATCCGGACGCCAGCGCCTCCGGGTCGGCGGGCCCACACCGCCGTGGGCCCCTGGAGAGACCCGGGGCAACGACGCCCCGGACCGACCACAGGATCGAGTCGCCATGCACCGCACCACCTCCTCCCCACCACGCGCCCGGGCCGTCGGACGGGGCCTGCTCGTCGCGGGTCTGGTCACCGCCTCGTGGGGCGCCACCGCCTCCGCGGTCGCTGCCCCCGCCCCCGAGCCGGTGACCACCCCGGCCGAGGGCGGCGTGGAACGCACCGAGGGGCCGCTGCCGCAGGTGAGCGACCCGCTGCCGGTCAGCGACGAGTCGCACCCCTTCGGCGGCGCCGCCTACCAGGAGGTGCCCGAGGACCTCGGCGCCGTCGGGTACACCGAGGAGGAGTTCCTGGTGAGCGGCACGTCCAACGTCTACAGCTGGCCGGAGGACGCCCCCGCCGTGGTCCGCACCGCGGACGCGCCGTACACCACCCGGGTGCTGGTGCGCCGTCCCGCCGACGCCGGCGAGTTCAGCGGCACCGTCGTCGTCGAGATGCTCAACCCCTCGAACCTGTTCGACCTCAACATCGGCTGGGCGCTGGCCCGCGAGGAGATGATCGACAACGGCGACGCGTGGATCGGCATCACCGCCAAGCCGGTCGCCGTCGACGCCCTGAAGACCTTCGACGCCGAGCGGTACGGGTCCCTCTCCTTCGCCAACCCCCTGCCCGTCGACGACCCGGCCAACTGCTCCGTCGTCGACGCCGACGCGGACCCGGCCACCGAGCCGACGCCGCTGCCGGCCGACACCACCCAGGCCACCGAGAACGGGCTGGTGTGGGACATCTACACCCAGGTCGGCAACTGGCTGCGCAGCGACGAGGCCTCCAACCCGCTGACCTACGGCACCGGCGGAACGGCGGTCGAGCGCGCGTACGGCTTCGGCTACTCCCAGACCGGCGGCTACCTGGTCAACTACATGAAGGCGATCCACCCGCTGGTGGTCGCCGAGCAGGGTGCGCCCACCTACGACGCCTACCTGGTCGGTGTCGCCGGTGGCGGGTTCGCCGGCGCCTACCCGATGAACCAGTGCGAGCCGGCGCCCCCGGTGGACGACCCGCGGCGCGACCTCTACGGCATCGGCGTGCCGGTCGTCCAGGTGATGTCCCAGTCGGACTACCTGCGCGGGATCGGCTCGCGCCGCCCCGACAGCGACGTCGCCCCCGACCAGTTCCGCCACTACGAGATGGCCGGCGCCGGGCACGCCACGCCCTTCGAGCTGTACTACTCGGCGTCCTCGGCGGACATCGTGGCCGCGGGTCGCGAGGTGCCACCGCAGGCCTGCAACGAGGGACCGCGGAGCCGGTTCCCCAGCTCCATCCACTTCAACGCGGCGCTGGACAACCTCGACCGCTGGGTGCGTGACGGCGTGGCACCGCCCCGGTCCAACCCGATCGTCGTCGAGCGCGGCGAGCCGGTGCTCGACGAGTTCGGCAACGTCCTGGGCGGGCTGCGCTCACCGTTCGTCGACGTGCCCACCAGCACGTGGTTCGGCACGGCCACCGGCGCCTCGTTCTGCTTCATCGCCGGCTACGAGGTGCCCTTCGAGCAGGCCCGGCTGGACGAGCTGTACAGCAGCCACCGCGACTACGTCACGCAGGTGACCGACAACGTGGTCGAGCTCCAGGCGGCCGGCTTCCTGACCTACTACGACGCCTACGAGCTCATCCGCCAGGCGAAGGAGGCCGACATCCCCTGACCCCCGCGCTTGCCCGGCGATCCCGGTGGCCTCCACCACCGGGACCGCCGGGTCACCCGGGAACGACCACAGCCGGCGTCACCGGCTCACCGCCGGGCCGGGAAGCGGGGCAGAGTGGAGCACCATGACCTCTGACCCGGAGTCGGCCGCGGACGGCGGGGAGCGCCGCGCCGTGACCTACGAGGACTGCGGCCACGTCGCGGGCCCCTTCTTCCACGGCACCAAGGCGACGCTCGACCCAGGCACCGAGCTCGTGCCCGGCCGGGGTTCGAACTTCCAGCAGGGGCGGGTGTCGAACCACGTCTACTTCACCGCGGCCGTCGAGACCGCCGTCTGGGGTGCGGAGCTGGCCACGGCGCTGGCCGGGACCGAGGAGCGGGGGCACGTCTACGTCGTGGAGCCGCTGGGCCCCTTCCAGGACGACCCGAACGTGACCGACAAGCGGTTCCCCGGCAACCCGACGCGCTCCTACCGCACGCGTCACCCGCTGCGCGTCGTCCGCGAGCTGGAGGACTGGACCGGGCACGACCCGGCGACGCTGACCGGCATGCTGGAGAGCCTCGCGCGGCTGCGCGAGCAGGGCCTGGACGTCATCGAGGACTGAGGCCGGGAAACACGGACGCCCGCGGCGGTGTTGTGGCAACGACGTCCGAACGAAGAGGAGAGACACGTTGAGCACTGAGACCGCGATCCTCGCCGGGGGCTGCTTCTGGGGCGCCCAGGACCTGCTGCGCAAGCGCCCCGGGGTGATCTCCACCCGGGTCGGCTACTCCGGCGGCGACACCCCCAACGCCACCTACCGGAACCACGGTGACCACGCCGAGGCCGTCGAGATCGTCTTCGACCCCGCGGTGATCTCCTACCGCGAGCTGCTGGAGTTCTTCTTCCAGATCCACGACCCCTCGACCAAGGACCGGCAGGGCAACGACGTCGGCCGCAGCTATCGCTCGGCGATCTACTACACGTCCGAGGAGCAGCAGCGCGTCGCCCTGGACACCATCGCCGACGTCGACGCCTCGGGCATCTGGCCGGGCAAGGTCGTCACCGAGGTGGAGCCGGCCGGCGACTTCTGGCAGGCCGAGGAGGAGCACCAGGACTACCTGCAGAAGATCCCGTTCGGCTACACCTGCCACTTCGTGCGGCCGGACTGGGTCCTCCCCCGCCGCGAGGCGCACACCGCCTGAGCACGGTGACGGCGGCCGACCCGACCTCCTCGTCGGGTCGGCCGCACTGTCACGCGTGGACCGCCACCCGTGGCCCGGCGGGGCGGCGCGGGGTCAGGCCAGGGTCGCGGTGTCGATGACGAACCGGTAGCGGACGTCGGAGGCCAGCACCCGCTCGTAGGCCTCGTTGACCTGGTCGGCCGGGATGACCTCCACCTCGGCGCCGATGCCGTGCGCGGCGCAGAAGTCGAGCATCTCCTGGGTCTCGGCGACGCCGCCGATCATCGAGCCGGCGTAGGTGCGCCGCCCGCCGATCAGCGACATGGCGTTCAGGCTCAGCGGCTCGGCCGGGGCGCCCACGTTGACCAGGGCGCCGTCCACGGCCAGCAGCGACAGGTACGCGTCGACGTCGATCACGGCGCTGACGGTGTTGACGATCAGGTCGAAGCGGCCCGCCAGTTCGCTGAAGGTGTCCGGGTCGCTGGTGGCGAAGTAGGCGTCGGCACCGAGCCGCAGGCCGTCCTCCTGCTTCTTCAGCGACTGCGACAGCACCGTCACCTCCGCACCCAGGGCGTGCGCGAGCTTGACCGCCATGTGCCCGAGCCCGCCCAGGCCCACGACGGCGACCTTCTTCCCCGGGCCGGCGCCCCAGCGGCGCAGCGGGGAGAAGGTGGTGATGCCGGCGCAGAGCAGCGGTGCCGCGGACGCCGAGTCGATGCCCTCGGGCACCCGCAGGACGAAGCCGGCGTCGACCACCACGTGGGTGGAGTAGCCGCCCTGGGTGCTGCTGCCGTCCCGGTCGGTGACGGCATAGGTGCCGACCATGCCCTCGAGGCAGTACTGCTCGTCGCCGGCCCGGCAGTTGGCGCAGTGGCCGCAGCTGTTGACCATGCAGCCGACCCCGACCCGGTCCCCGACCCGGTGCGTGGTGACGTCCGGCCCGACCTCGGCGACGGTGCCGACGATCTCGTGGCCGGGGACGACGGGGAAGGGCTGCGGGCCCCAGTCGCCGTTGACGGTGTGGATGTCGGAGTGGCAGATGCCGGCGTGCGTGATCGCGATCAGCACGTCGTTCGGGCCGACGTCCCGGCGCTCGATGGTGGTGGGGGCGAGCGGCTGTCCGGCGGCGGGGGCGGCGTAGGCGTTGACGCGCATGACGTGCTCCTTGTTCAGGTGGGTGGGTGGGTGGGTCAGGCGACGGCGACAGCGACGACGCCGGTGGACCAGTCCGCCGGGCCGGGAACGGTGTCGACGGAGCTGCGGGTGATCTGCACGGACGTCCTCCTCGGTGCGCAGCGGGTGTCGACGTCCACCGAACGCCTGCGGGCGTGCACGTGGGAGGGCGGGCCTGTGGGGGGTACCAGCTCGACCCCCCACGGCAGCGGCCCGCACGTAACGTCGGGTCCGTGGACAACCGCTCGGACATCCGCGACTTCCTGACCAGCCGCCGGGCCCGGATCACCCCGGAGCAGGCCGGGCTGCTGCCGGGCGGGGGCCGGCGGCGGGTGCCGGGCCTGCGGCGCGAGGAGGTCGCCGTCCTCGCAGGGGTCAGCACCGACTGGTACACCCGGCTGGAGAAGGGCCACATCTCCGGCGTCTCGGAGGACGTGCTGGAGGCAGTCGCCCGGGCGCTCCGGCTGGACGACGCCGAGCGGACGTACCTGTTCGACCTGGCCCGCGCCGCGCGGCCGGCCCGGACGCCGCAGCGCCGGAGCCGCGCGCAGCTCCCGCCGTCGGTGCAGTGGATGCTGGACTCGATGACCGGCTCGGCCGCCTTCGTCGCCAACCGCCGGCTGGACATCGTGGCCAGCAACACCCTGGGCCGGGCCCTGCACGCCCCGCTGTTCGACCCGCGGGGAGCGGCGAACTTCGCCCGGTTCCAGTTCCTCGACCCGCGGGCGCACGACTTCTACCCCGACTGGTCCGGGGCGGCCAACGTCACGGTCGCGCTGCTGCGCGCCGAGGCGGGCCGCCGGCCGAACGACACGCAGCTGCGCGAGCTGGTCGGTGAGCTGTCGACGGTCAGTGCCGAGTTCCGGACCCGGTGGGCCGCCCACGACGTGCGCATCCACCACGAGGGCGCGAAGCAGTTCCGCCACCCCGTCGTCGGCACCCTCGACCTCACCTACCGGACCTTCGAAGTCCCCACCGGTGACGCGTCGGACCCCCGCCTGACCATCTACACCGCCGAGCCGGGGTCGGCCTCCGAGGACGCCCTCAAGCTGCTGGCCAGCTGGGCGGCCACCGCCACGGCTCCGACGGCCGAGGCCCCCGCGACCGACCGGCACTGACGAGGCCGGCGCCCAGCGGGAGAGACGGGCTCAGGTCGCGACCAGCACGAAGAAGACGAAGCTCAGGAACGACGTGCGGCCCTCGAACTGCGGGGGCAGCAGCTCGGCCGGGGTGTCCGGCGACCACGGCGGCTCGCTGATCCGGGCGAGCTGGAAGCCGGCGGCGGAGAAGGCGTCGGTCATGGCGTGCAGCGGCCGGTGCCAGTAGGTCAGCACAGCGTGCTGACCGGCGAAGTCGTACTCGTCGGACCACTGGGCGAGCGCGAAGTAGTCGGTCTCGGGGTGCAACATCTTGTACAGGCTCGGGTGGTTGACCGACAGCACCAGCCGGCCACCGGGCCGCAGCACCCGGCGCAGCTCGGCGAGCGGCGCCGTCCAGTCGCGCAGGTAGTGCAGGACGAGGGACGCCGTCACGTCGTCGAACCCGCCGTCGGGGAAGGGCAGCGGCGCGGACAGGTCGGCGACCTGCACGTCGGCGTCCTCGCCGAGCCGCTCCCTCGCCAGGTCGACCATGACCGGGCTCGAGTCGAAGCCGGTCACCACCGCACCCCGGTCGCGCAGCGCCGCAGCGAGGGGGCCCGAGCCGCAGCCGGCATCCAGGACCCGGCGGCCGCCCACGTCCCCGAGGAGGTCCAGCATCGCGGGTCGTTCGTAGTGGGCGTTGAGGAGGTTGACGTCGTTCTCCGCCGAGTACGCAGCGCCGAAGCCGTCGTAGTCGTTGACCGTCACGTGGGCCTCGTCTCCGGTGACCGAGCGAGCGGTCAACGTAGCCCGGACCACCTACGCGGACCACCCAGGAGGACGACGAGCCGATCCCGGTGCCGCAGCGGGCAACGCCCTCGGCAGCGGTCGGCGAGCTGGGCCGTGCAGCTGGACCTGTCCTGCGGCGGGACGGTCGAGGAGTGGACTCCCCCGCGGGGAGAGGGTGCAGAGTGCACGCGTGCTGTCGATCGGTGAGTTCTCGCGGCTGACCCACCTGAGTGTCCGGACCCTGCGCCGCTACCACGACGCCGGCCTGCTGGAGCCGGCCAGCGTGGACGACGCGACCGGCTACCGGTACTACGGTGCCGAGCAGATCCCGACCGCCCAGGTCATCCACCGGCTGCGCCAGCTCGACGTCCCGCTGCCGGACGTCGAGCGGATCCTGCGCTCCCCCGACCCGGGCACCCGGGCAGCGCTGGTCGCCGAGCACCTGCAGCGGCTAGAGGCCGAGCTGGACCGCACCCGCGCCGCGGTGGTGTCGCTGCGCCGGCTGCTGCACCCGGAGCCGGCCCGCCTGGACGTCGAGCTGCGGGCGGTGGCAGCGACCACCGTGGCCGCCGTCGAGAGCGAGGTGGGCCACGACGACGTCCTCACCTGGTACGCCGGCGCCATGGCCGAGCTGGACGCCGTGGTCGAGGAGCGCACCGGCGCCCCGGGCGGGCTGTACGACAACGCGCTGTTCGAGGACGGCCGCGGGCACGTGCTGGTGTACCGGCCGGCGACCGACCCCCCGCGCAGCGGCCGGGTGCACCCGGTGACGCTGCCGGCCGTCGAACTCGCCGTCACCGTGCACGCCGGGGAGCACGACGACATCGACGTCACCTACGGCGAGCTCGGCAGGTGGGTGGTGGCCAACGCGCTGGCGGTGGCCGGCCCGGTGCGCGAGACCTACCTGGTCGGACCGCGCGACACCCCTGACCCGGCCGCCTGGCGCACCGAGATCGGCTGGCCCGTCTTCCGGATGGCCAGGCGGTGAGTCAGCGCAGCTGACCGGCCGTCGCGGCAGGCCGGGTCGCGGCCCGGGACGTGAGGGCACGCAGGGCCTCCCCCAGCGTGGCGACGTCGGCCAGTGGCGTGGCCGGGCTGCAGCTCACGCGGACGGCGCCGGGCAGCCGGTCGGCCCGCCCTGCCCGGGCGTCGTCGTGGAACTGCTGCACCTCGGCCGGGGTGAGCCCGAACAGCCGGCTCAGGTACGGGTGGGCGCAGAAGCACCCGCTGCGCACGCCGATGCCGTGCTCCTGCGCCAGCCGCTCCGCGACCTCGCCGTGCGGCATCCCGTCGAGGACGAACGCGGCCACGGGCAGGCGGTCCCCGGAGGTGGGCCCCAGGCGGCGCAACCCGGGGACGGTGGCGAGCTCGTCGTCCAGCGCGCGGACGAGCAGGTCCTCGTGCCGCCGGTTCCGCTCCCCCGCCGCGAGCAGCTCCGCCGCGGCGGCGGCCAGCGCCACGACGCCGATGACGTTGGGCGTGCCCGCGTCGTCCCGGTCGGGGGTGTCGGCCCAGACGACCTCCTCGTGCGAGACCGCCTTCACCGCCCCGCCCCCGACGAGGAACGGCTCGCCGTCGGCGAGCAGCCGTCGGTCGACGACCAGGCCGCTGGCGCCGAAGGGTGCGAACATCTTGTGCCCGGACCACGCCAGCACGTCGATGCCGAGCGCGGTCATGTCCACCGGCCGGTGCGGCACCAACTGCGCCCCGTCGACCACCACCAGCACCCCGCGGTCCCGTGCCGCCGCGGTGATCGCGGCGAGGTCGGGCAGCCAGCCGGTGACGTTGGACGCCCCGGAGACCGCCAGCACGCGCGGCGTGGGCCGCTCGTCGAGGGCGGCGACGACGGCGGCGGCGTCGTAGGTCCCGGACTCGTCGACGTCGACGACCCGCAGCTGCGCGTGCCGCTGCCAGGGCAGCAGGTTGGCGTGGTGCTCCACGGCGGTGGTGACCACGACGTCGTCCCGGGTGAGGCCCAACCGGAAGGCGACCAGGTTGAGGGCCTCGGTGGTGTTCCGGGGGAAGAGGGCCACGTGCGTGGCCGGGTCGGCGCCCACGAACCGGGTCAGGGTCTCCCGGGCCTGCTCGTACCGGGCGCTGGTGACCTGCGACTTCGCGCCGGCGCCCCGGTGGACGCTGGAGTACCACGGCAGGAACTCCTGCACGGCCCGGACCACACCCGCCGACGCCGACGTGGTCGCCGCGGCGTCCAGGTCGACGTACCGGCGGGGCTCACCGCCGACGGGGACGCGCAGGTCGGCCCCGACGAGCGGGTGCAGCAGGGACAGGTCCCCGGTGCCGAACGAGGACGTCATCGCCTGTGAGCTCCCGTCATGGCCGGTCACCACTCCGGCGACCGCACGGGAGCCTCTCACCGCCGACCGGCCACGACGGACGGCGACACGGCCTCGGTCTCCGTCCCGGGTCGCCGGCCTGCTCGTCGGGTCGACGGCGACCGCCTGCCGGCGGACCCGACCCGCGCCGTGCTGGACGTCGTCCAGCACAGCCGGACGCGTGCGCCGGCCCTGTCCGCGCACCGTTAGCGGCGCGGCGGGACCACCGCCGACAGGCCGGCCGTCGCACCCCCGTCGACCACGAACTCGCTGCCGGTGGAGAAGGTGGCCTCGGCCACCACGAAGGCGACCATGCGGGCGACCTCGTCCGGTTCGCCGAAGCGCTCGATGGGCTGCCCCGCGATGGTGTCGGCTCCCAGCCCGGCGGTCATCGGGGTGCGGATGGGACCCGGGTGCACGGAGCAGACCCGGACGCCGTCCGGCGCGAACTCCAGCGCCGCGGCCCTCGTCAGCCCCCGCAGCCCCCACTTCGCGGCGACGTAGGCGGCGATGCCCGCGTAGCCGGTGAGGCCGGCGGTCGAGGAGATGTTGACGACCACCCCGCCGCCGGCCCGCCGCATGCCGGGCAGGACGGCCCGCATGCCGAAGAAGGCACCGACCAGGTCGATGTCGAGCACCCGTCGGAAGACCTCGTCCGACGAGCGCTCGATGGAGGCGAACTCGACGACGCCGGCGTTGTTCACCAGCACGGTGACCGGGCCGAACGCCGACTCCGCGGCCATGACGGCGGAGTGCCACGCCGCGCTGTCGGCGACGTCCAGGTGCTGGTACCGGGCCGCCGCCCCCAGGGTCGAGACCAGCTGCTCCCCCTCGGCGGCCAGCACGTCGGCGACCACCACCTGCGCGCCGCGGGCGACGAGCACCCCGGCCACCGCGGCACCGATGCCCCGGGCACCTCCGGTGACCAGCGCCACCCGCCCGTCCAGCTGCTGTCCTGACTCCACGGCTGCTCCTCCTCGTCGACGCGTGCCCCGCCAGCAGAGTCCGGGCCGGCCCCGGGGACGACGGTCCGAAGAGCGCGGTGGACAGGGTCGGACGTCCCTCGCGCAGCGACCGGCGGTCGACCGCCCCCCGTCGACGTGCCGCGACCGGCCGTCCAGTCGGCCCCCGGGCGCGGGTCGCCAGGGTCCGCTGGTGCCCGGCCGCAGCAGGCCCGCCGGGGCGCTCCGCGGCCACCATGCGGTCGCCCGGCCTCGGGCGGACCTGCCCCAGCCCTCCCCGGGCGGGACCTCGGTCCCACTCCGGTCGAGTGCGCCCCACTGCAGCCGAGCGCGCCGAAGGTCCCTCCCGTCAGGGCCGATGGCCCAGGGACCACGGCCCCCGGCCGACCTAGCGTCGGCATCGTCCCCCGTGCGGACGAGCGAGGAGGTCCCGATGACACGCACCGGAGTGCTGTTGGTCCTGGCGCTGGCGCTCTCGGCGGTCGGCGTCGTCGACGCCGTCCGCGCCCAGGACGACGACCTGGCGGTGTTGCTGGCCGCCGTCGGGCTGCTGGTGGCCGCAGCGCTGGGCACCGAGACCCGGCGTCGGTCCGCGGTGCTGCTGCGCCCGGACCTGGCCCGGTGGCTGGAGCTGCGGGCCGCGACCACCGGTGAACCCGTCGACCGGCTCGCCGACCGGTGCGTGGCCGCGTGCCGGGCCGGGCTCGTCGAGGACGGCGCCGCCGCGGACGGCCGGCGATGAGCGCGCCGGTCGTCAGCGCCGACGTCGTCCGGCTGACGCCCGGTGCGCCGTGCCCGCGTGAGGAGCTGGGCGGCAAGGCGGCTTCGCTGGACCGGATGGTGCAGGCCGGTTTCCCGGTGCCCGACACCGCTGTGGTCACCGCCGCCGCCTACCGGTCGGTGGCCGGGCAGCCGGAGCTGGCCGGCCTGCTGGCCCGGCTGCAGGCCGGCGACGTCGTGCCGGCGGCCGAGGTGGACGCGGCGTTCGACCGGGTGCCGGTCCCCGCCGCGCTGGCCGACCACCTGGTGTCCGCCGCCCGCGAGGTGGGCGGCGGTGGCCGGATCGCGGTGCGCTCGTCGGCGACCGTGGAGGACATGGCCGGGGCGTCCTTCGCCGGGCAGTACCGGTCCAGCCTCGACGTGCCGCCGGACCGGGTCGTGGCCGCCGTCCGCCGCACCTGGGCCTCGCTCTGGCACCCCGCCCCCTGCGCCTACCGGCGCGCCTGGGGCATCAGCAGCGACGACGTGGCGATGCCGGCGGTGCTGATGCGGATGGTGCCCGCCCGGTCGGCCGGGGTGGTCTTCACCGTCGACCCCGGCGGCACCCCCGGCGCCCTCCGGGTGGAAGCAGTGCCCGAGCTGGGCGAGGCGCTCGTCTCCGGCGACCGCACCCCGGAGGTCTGGCTGCTGCCCCGCGGCGGCGACCCCCGGGCCGACGTCCCGCCGCAGGTACGGGAGGCCGCCGCCCTGGCGCTGCGGGCGGAACAGGCGGTCGGCGGCACGCCCCAGGACGTCGAGTGGGCGTGGGACGGTGCGACGACGTGGCTGGTGCAGGCCCGCCCCATCACCACCGGACCGGCTCGCACCGACGACGGCAGCGACACCGAGCCGGACGGCGCCGAGCTCACCACCGCCGGCATCGGCGAGACGCTGCCCGGGCTGCTGCCCCCGCTGGTGTGGGACGTCTCCTCCTTCCTGGTCGAGGAGGCGCTGCGCACCGGGCTGAGCAGGCTCTGGGAGCTGCCCGGCGACCGGTGCGGTGCGCACGAGTTCGTCCGGCGGGTGCAGGGCCGGGCCGCGCTCGACCTGGACCTGCTGAAGGCCGCGGCGAGGGCCGTGCCCGGTGGCTCGGAGGCAGAACTCGAACGCCAGTACTTCGGCGCCGCGCTGCCCGGGGCGGACGAGGGCGTCCCGGCCCGCTGGTGGCGCACCGGGCGGGTGCAGCTGCGGGGCGCCGCGGCCCGCCGCGCGGCCATCGCCGAGGCAGCGGTCGTGGTGCCGGCGGTCGACGCGGTCCTCGCGGCTCCCCCGGAGCTGTCCGAGCTCGCCGACGGTGCGGTCCTGGCCTACCGGCAGCGGCTGCTCGACCTCGGTGCCCGGGCGATGACCGCGGAGTTCGCCGTCGCCTCCGCAGCGGTCGCGGCCTACCGCGAGCTGGAGCGGACGCTCGCCGGCCACCTCGGGGAGGAGCCTGCGGCCGCAGCGGTCCAGCGGGTGACGACCGGAGCGGGGCGGGCACGGAGCCGGTCGGCCACCGCCAGCGCCGCCGTCTTCGCCGGGCCGACCTGGGCCGAGCGCGGGGTGGCCGCGCTGCCGGCCCAGCCCGGTCGGCGGGACGAGCGGGACCGGGCCCGGCGGGACCTGGAGGCGGAGCTGCAGTCCCGGCCCGCGTGGCGGCGGGTGCGCATCCTGACCGGCCAGGTCGTCGACGTCCGGGTGCACGTGCTGCGCCGGCTGATCACCGACGCCACCGACGGCCTGGCCCGCCGGGAGCAGGTCAAGGCGGCGGTCCTCGCCCTGGGCGGTGAGGTGCGCCGGGTCCATCTCGAGCTGGGGAGCCGCCTGGTCCGGGCCGGGGTGCTGGAGACCGCGACGGACGTCGACCTGCTCAGCGCCGCCGAACTGCCCGCCGCCCTGCGCGGCGGGCCTCCCCCACCGGCCGTCCTGGCCCGCCGGCAACGGTGGCTGCGCCAGCGCGCCGGGGACGTGCCGCTGCCGGTGCGCTTCACCGGCAGCCCGAGCACGAGCCCCGCGGAGCCGCCGTCCGGTGACGTCCTCACCGGGTGGGCGGCCAGCCCCGGCCGGCACACCGGCCGCGCCCGGGTGGTCCGCGAACCGGTGCCCGACCGCCTCCAACCCGGTGAGGTCCTGGTGGCCGCGGCGACCGACGCAGGCTGGTCGCCGCTGTTCCTGCGGGCCGGCGCCATCGTCGTCGAGCGCGGCGGCCCCCTCTCGCACGCCGCCATCGTCGCGCGGGAGCTGGGCCTGCCCGCCGTGCTGAACCTGGCCGGGGCGACCACCGTGCTCGACGGGCGCTGGGTGACCGTGGACGGGGACACCGGCGTGGTCACGGTGCACGCCGACGGACCGGGGCGGCAGGCATGAACCGCCGGCGGGTCAAGGAGGACTGGTGGGCCGACACCGACGTCGACCGGGCGCAGATCTTCGTGCCCGCGATCGTCGGCGTCGGCGTGCTGGTCTCCGGGTTCACCCTGCTCCGGGACGCCGTGCACGGGCGGCAGCGGCGCGGCCGGGACCGGCGGACGACGCTGGAGGCCCGCGCGACCGCCGCGTTCGTCGCGACCGGTGCGCCGCCGGACGCCGCACTGCTGGCCGGCCTGCGCCCGCGGGTGCACTACCTGCTGCTGGCGCTCAGCACCGGCTCACTGGCGGTCTACGGCGCCCGCGGCGCGACCAAGAACTACGCCCAGCCGGCGGCGCTCTTCGGCGGCGAGGTGGGCTGGCTGTACGCGGTGCTCCTGCTGGCCGCCGCGGCCGCGGCCGTCGTCGCCGGGGTCTCCGCTCTCCTCACCGTCACCTGGCCGGCGCCTCCGCGCGTGGTGCGGCCGCTGCTGGCCCGCACCCCGCTGGGCCAGCTGCCCCCGCCCGCCGGCGGGGAGCGGCGGCGGCTGGCCGTGCTGCTGCTGGGCTGGGCCGCGGTGCTGACCGGTGCCGCGGCCGCCCAGTTCACCTTCACCACCGCGGGGGCACCGCAGCTGCTCGGCGAGTTCGACGACGAGGTCACCGCCGCCAGCGGCACCGCGTTCCGCTGGGAGCTGCTGGGCCAGGTGCCGGTGGCCGTCGCGGTCTCGGCCGTGCTGGCCCTGCTCACCGTCCGCTGCGCCCCGTTCGCGCTCGGGCAGCTCGCCGTGGTGCTGGGCTCGCTGATGGCGACCGCCTGGTTCACCGACGTCGTCCAGCGTGCCCACCCACCGGACGGCCCGCTGGCCGGCCTCACCGACTCGCTGCCCAGCGGCCCGGTGCTGCAGACGACGCTGGCCGCCGGGTTCGTCCCGCTGGCGGTCTGGGTGCGGACCCGGCGGCGCCGGCCGGCCCTGACCACCCTGGCGCTCACCACGACCGTCCTGCTCGTCGTCACCGTGGGCACCGTGCGAGCCCGGGTGTCCTGGCCCTCCGACGTGGTCGCCGGGTCCCTGGCCGGGCTCGCGCTCGTGCTGACCACGTGGTGGGTGCTGGAACACCGCCGGCTGCACGAACGCTGCGCCGGGTGCCCGTGGGCACCGGCCGGACGCGCGGAACCCCTCGGCCTGCTCCCGCTGGACCCGCCGCTGCTCGCCGGGATCCGGCGGGCCAGCCGGCTCGGCGTGGTCGCCGTGCTGGTGGTCTTCGTCGGCCTCGCGCTGGTCGAGGGGCTGCCGGTGAGCCCGGAGGGCGAGGCCATGGGGCCCACCACCTCACGGACGGTCCAGCTGGCGCTGCTGGGCCTGGCCGCCCTCGCGTGGCTGGTCGCGTTGCGCTGGGAGGCGACCGGCGCCGCACTGGTGGCCGTGGCCGGCCTGGCGCTGGCCGTGTTCGCCGCGGTGGCCTACCAGCCGTGGGTCAGCGTGCTGGTCGCCGTGGCCTTCCTCGCCCCGGCGGTCGGGCTGTGGCTGCACTGGCAGCACCGCCGGACGCTGCGGTCGGTCACCGTGCTCGCCGTCGTCACCGCCACCCTGCTGGCCGGCACCTACACCGCGGGCGCCGCGGTGCACGACCGGCTCTACGGGCCCGCGTCCCCGCTGTCGGGGCAGGTGGCGCTACCGGTGGACCGGGTGAGCTGGGTCTGGACCGGCGGCGTCACCGACCGGTCGGCGCGGGCGGTCGCCCAGGTCGAGCCGGGCAGCGCGGTCCGGTGGCTGCTCACCGGCCCGGACGGCGAACGACACCGGTCGGCGACCGTGGCGACGGCGGACGACGGGGTGGCCCGGCTGTCCGTCGACGGGCTGGCACCGGCGACCCACTACTCCTTCGCCGTCGAGGTCGACGGCACCGCCGACCGGGAGCGCGGCGTCGGCGGCTTCTCCACGATGCCCGACGGGCCGGCCTCCTTCACCCTGGCGGTCGGCGGCTGTGCCCGCACCGGCTCGAGCAGCGCGGTGTTCGACGCGATCCGCGCCGTCGACCCGCTGCTCTACCTGCAGACCGGTGACCTGCACTACGGCAACGTCACCCGGTCCGACGTCGAGGTGTTCGGCGACCGGTACGCCGACGCCCTCACCGCCCCGGCCCAGGCAGCGCTGTACCGGCAGGTACCGGTCGCCTACACCTGGGGCGACCACGACTACGGCGGCAACGACTCCGACGCCACGTCGCCGGTGCGCGCCACCGCCCGCGCCGCCTACGGCATGTACGTCCCCTCCCATCCCCTCGCCGAGGGCCGCCCGGGCACCATCAACCAGGCCTTCGACGTGGGCCGGGTGCGGGTGCTGCTCACCGACACCCGCTCCGAGCGCACCGCGGACTCCATGCTGGGGGCCCGGCAGCTGGCCTGGCTGGAGGAGGAGCTCGTGCGCGCCTCCCGTGAGCGGGCACTGGTCGTGTGGGTCAACCCCGACCCCTGGGTCGCTCCGGACGAACCGGGCCGCGACGACTGGGGCGGCTTCGCCGCCGAACGGCGGCGGATCGCCGACGTCATCGCCGCGAACGACATCGAGGACCTCGTGATGGTCAGCGGCGACGCGCACATGGTCGCCGTCGACGACGGCACGAACACCGACTACAGCACCACCGGCGGCGCCGGCTTCCCGCTGCTGCACGCGGCGGCCCTGGACCGGCCGGGCTCGGTGAAGGGCGGCCCCTACAGCGAGGGCGCCTTCCCCGGCGCCGGGCAGTTCGGCACGCTCCACGTACGGGACGACGGCGGCGCCACGATCGGGGTCGAGCTGACCGGCCGCAGGTGGGACGGGGAGGTCCTGGTCTCCTGGGCGACGACGGTCGCCGCCGGCTGAGGACGCCGGGACCACCGGGCCGCGCGCGGGGGCCGGAAGACCCTGCTGACCACGGCCCGGGGCGCGGTGCACTCAGGGCATGGACGTCCACGTGCTGCCTCGACGGCAGACGCCCGCAGCGGAGCTCCCGGCTGCCCCGGCACCGCCCCGGCCGCAGCGGCACGTCGGCGACCTGGTGCGGGTCGGGCTCGGGCTCGCCGTCCTGGGCACCGGCTTCCTGATCGCCCGGCGAGGCGAGATCTCGCTGGTCGAGCGGGACCTGTTCCGCCTGGTCAACGACCTGCCCACGCTGCTGCTGCCGGTGATCTGGCTGGTCATGCAGATGGGCAACGTGGTGGCCGTGCCGACGCTGGCGGCGGGAGCCGCGCTGGCCGGGCGGTTCCGGCTGGCCCGCGACCTGGCGATCTCCGGTGGCCTGGCCTACGTGGCCGCGGACCTGGTGAAGGGCGTGGTGCAGCGCGAGCGGCCGATCGGCCTGCCGGTGGGCGACGTGCTCAACGAGCAGGTGACCGGCCTGGGGTTCATCTCCGGTCACTCCGCCGTCGCGGGGGCACTGGCCACCGCTGCCGCCCCCTACCTCGCCCGCCGCCCCCGACGGGTCGTGTGGGCGCTGGCCTGGACGGTCGGGCTGGCCCGCATCCACGTCGGCGCGCACCTGCCGCTGGACGTCGTCGGGGGCATCGCGGCCGGGTGGGCCATCGGCTCGCTGGTGCACTGGGTGCTCGGCGTGCCGCGGTGGGACCCCCCGGTCGCCCGGGTCGCCGCGCTGCTGGACCGCTTCGGGCTGCCGGTGGCCGACCTGCAGCCCGCCCGGGTCGCCGCGCTGAGCTCCCACCCGTTCACCGGCACCGTCGAGGGACGCCCGGTCTTCGTCAAGGTGCTGGACCCCGACCGGTACGAGCGGGACTGGCTGTTCCGGGTGTTCCGCTGGGTGGCCGTCCGGGACGTGAAGGACGCCGACGCGCTGGCCCCGCTGGGGCAGCAGGCCGAGCACGAGGCGGTCGCCGCCCTGACCGCCCGGCAGCGCGGTGCCCGGGTGCCGGCGGTGCTGCTGGCCCGCGGCGACGACCGGGGCGCCGTCGTCGTGCAGGAGCGGCTCGCCGGCCGGCCGCTGGACGAGCTGACGCCGGCCGAGCTGACCCCCGAGCTGCTGGGCCGGGTCTGGGAGCAGGTGGCGCTGCTGCGCCGGGCCCGGATCGCCCACCACGACCTGGTCGCCTCCAGCGTGCTCGTGGACGGCGACGGGCAGCCGTGGCTGCTGGACTTCGGCAACGCCGAGGTGGGCGCCGGCGCCGAGGCGCTGGCCGGCGACGTCGCCGAGCTGCTCGCCTCGCTGGCCGGCACCACGGACGTCCCGGTGCTGGTGTCGGCCGCGGTGTCCGCGCTGGGCGCCGAGGCGGTGGCCGACGCGCTGCCCGGCCTGACCCCGCTGGCCCGGTCTGCCGCCACCCGGCACCAGCTGCACCGGCGGGGCACCGGGCTGGCCGAGCTGCGGGCCGCGGTGCGCGCCGAGCTGGACCTGCCGCACCCCGACCGGCCCGGCACCCTGGTCGCCGGCACCCCGGCGCGACTGGCCGCCATCGGCTCGGCCGTGGTGGTGTTCGTCGGGCTGACCCTCATCGCCGGCCCCACCGGCGTCTTCGAGTCGGTCGAGCGGGGCGGCTGGCGGTGGCTCGGCGGGGCCCTGGCGTTCGCCGTGCTGGGCCGGGCGGCGATGGCGGCCGCGGTGCTGGTCAGCGTGGAGCGGCGGATCGCGCTGGGCCGGGCCTTCGGCGCGACGATGTCCAGCGACTGCGCCAGCGTGCTGCGTGGCCGGCCCGGCGGCCGCCAGGTCGCCTCCCGCTTCCTCGAGGACGCCGGTGTGCCACCCGCGACGGCGGAGCGGGCGACCGTGCGGGCAGCCCGGGGGGCGGCGCTCGGGTCGGCGCTGGTCGCCGTCGCCGCCCTGGTGCTCGGGCTGGTCGAGGGCCGGCTGTCGCAGTGGCAGGCCCCGCAGTCCTCGCTGCCGGTCGTGCTGGTCGGGGCGGGCGCGCTGCTGCTGGTGGTCCTCGGCCAGTTGCTGACCCGGCACGGCGTCCGGTCGGCGCCCGGACCTCGCGTGCTGGGCCGGCAGGCACCCCACCCGCCGGGCAGCGCCCCGGAGGCGGTGCGCTGGGTCGCCCTGACCGGCTGGTCCGCGGCGGGGATCGCGCTCGAGGGGGCCGCGCTGGCCGCCGCGCTGCACGCCGTCGGCGCCGACGTGCCACTGCTGGCCAGCACCGCGGTCTACGCGGTGCTCCGCCTGCTCTGGGTCCTCGTGCCCGAGCTGTCCCTGCCCGGGGCCGGAGAGGTGCTGCTGCTGCTCGCGCTGACCTCGCTCGGGGCGCCGCTGGCCGATGCGTGCGCCGCCGTGCTGCTCTACCGGTTGCTCGCCTTCTGGCTGCCGGTCGCCGGTGGTGCGCTGGTCATCCGGTCCGCGCGCCACCACGCCGTGCGGTGAGCGGCCTCCGGCGGGCACTCACCGGCCCCGCTGCCCGGGCGACGCTGAGCCTGCTGGTCGTCGCCGTCGTCTTCGCCGGGGTGCTCCCGCACGTCGGCGACTACTCGGCGGCCTGGGGCCTGGTGCGGGACCTGACCTGGGCCGAGACGGCGGTGCTGGCGTCGGTGGCCGTGGTCAACCTGTGCTCCTACGCGCCGCTGTGGGCGATCGCGCTGCCCGGCCTCGGCTGGGGACGGGCGCTGCTCACCGACCAGGCGTCGACCGCGATCAGCAACACGGTGCCGGCCGGCTTCGCCTTCGGGGTGGGCACGACGGCGGCGATGTACCACTCCTTCGGGCACGCCCCGGCGGAGATCACCCGGGCGGTGGTCGTGACCGGCGTCTGGAACAACTTCGTCAAGCTCGGGACGCCCGTGGTGGCGTTGCTGGCCCTGGCGATCACCGGCGATGCGACCCGCGCGCTGATGCTGGCGGCGGTGGCGGGCACGGTCGTGCTGGCCCTGGCGGTCGGCGCGCTCGCCGCCGTCCTGGTGCACCGGGAGGCCGCGATCGGCCTCGCCGGCACCGCCGAGCGCATCGCCGGGTGGTCGGCGGACCGGTTCCACCACCGGCCGCCGCACCGCTGGGTCGAGCGGGTCGACCGGTTCCGGGCGGACTCCCGGACCCTGCTGCAGCGGCGGTGGGTCCCGCTGACGCTCGCGGCGATCGGCAGTCACGCCGCCCTGTTCCTGGTGCTGCTGACCGCGCTGCGCTGCGTGGACGGCGGCACCGTCCCCTGGGCCCGCGTGCTGGCGGTGTTCGCGCTGACCCGGCTGGTCACGCTGGTGCCGGTGACGCCCGGGGCGCTGGGGGTGGCCGAGCTCAGCTACGTCGCCGGGCTCACCGCGGTGGGGATGGGCGCCGCCGCGGCCACCGGGGGCGTGCTGCTCTTCCGGTTCCTCACCTGGTTCCTGCCGATCCCCTCCGGCGTGCTCGCCTGGGTGCTGTGGCGGCGGGGCGCCGGCCGGCTGCCCGGTCCGGCGGGCGCGCCTGCGCTGTCGGCCCGGTGAGCGGACGCGTCCACCGCCGGGGCCGGGACGCCGCGACCGCCGCGGCCGTGGCCGGCACCGCGGTGTGCTGGGGTGCTGCCCCGGCCGGCACGCGCTGACGGTCCCGGCCGGCCGGGACCTCCTCCTCTCCCCCGGCCGGCTCGACCTGCGCAGGCTGGACGGGGTCCGCCCCCGGAGCCCGAGGAGTCGTGGTGCCCACCGTCCCCCTCGACCGCGCCACCGCGCGCGCCGCGATCGCGCTGGCCAACCGTGCGCCGTCGGTGCACAACACCCAGCCGTGGCAGTGGCGGCCGGGTGCCCACTCGATCCACCTGTTCGCCGACACCACCCGCGCGCTCCCGGCCACCGACCCCGACGGCCGGGACCTGCGGATCAGCTGCGGGGCGGCGCTGCACCACCTGCGCGTGGCGCTGCTGGCCGCCGGCTGGTCGACGCGGGTGCACCGGCTGCCCGACCCCGCCCACCCGGAGCACCTGGCCGCGGTGGAGGTGTCCCCCGGGCGGGTGCCGCTGCCCGAGGAGCTGATGCTGGCCGCCGCCATCGAGCACCGGCGGTCCGACCGCCGGGTGATGTCGACGTGGCCGGTGCCCGCACCGCTGCTGGACGAGCTGAGGCAGGCCGCCGCGGCCCAGGGCGCGGTGCTGCAGCCGCTGGAGCGGGACGCCGACCGCAGGCGGGTGGCGGCCCTGGTCGCCCAGGCCGGCGTGCAGCAGGCGCTGGACCCGGCGCTCGCGGCGGAGGCGGCGGCCTGGTCCGGCCGCGGCCGGGCGGCACCCGAGGGCGTGCCCGCCGTCAACGTGCCCCGGCAGCCCGACGGCGCCGTGCCGGTGCGGCACTTCGCCGCCCGGGAGCAGGCCCAGGTCACCCTCGGCCGCGAGGAGACCGACGGCACCGTGCTGCTGTTGCTCTGCACCGCCGCGGCCTCGCCGTCGGAGGAGCTGGCCTGCGGTGAGGCGCTGAGCTCGGTGCTGCTGACCGCGACCCGCTGGGGCGTGGCGACCGACCCGATCAGCCAGCCGCTGGAGGTGCCGGCCACCCGTGCCGAGTTGCGCGCGGAGCTCCTCGGCGGTGCGGGCGAGCCCCAGCTGCTGGTGCGGCTGGGCTGGCCCGCGATCAGCGCCGAACCGGTCCCGCGGACCGGCCGCCGCCCGGTCGACGACACCATCCGACCGCTGGACGCCCCCTGGGGGTCACCGGCCCCCGGCTGAGGAGTGCCCGCTCAGGGCGCCGTCCGGTGGTGCTGCCCGAGCACGAGCACGTCGGCGTCCTCGGACGACGCGGTCAGCACCTCGGCCACCGGGCCGGTCAGCAGCTGCACCCGGGTGCGGCCGTGCCCACCGGTCTCCTCGACCGCCTCCCGCACCCGGGCCACCAGCTCGGCCGCCCGCCCGGCGTGCCCGGCCGCGCTGCCACCGGGCCACCCGGTGACCGCCGGCACCGTCCCGTCCCGCCGTGCCGCCTCGCGCGACGCCCACCGCGGCGCACCACGGCCCTCCGCCGTCGGGCCGACCCCGACGACGAGCCAGGGGCGGCGGGCGCGGGGCGCGCCGGGAGGGGCGGCGGGGGCGGAGCGGGGCGCACGGAGCCAGTGCAGGCCCGCGACGGGTTGCGTGACCAGGGCCGCTGGTCACGCTGATCAGCAGCCGGAGGACCTTCCCCTGGCCCGGTCACCGGAGCACCGTCGTCGGGCATGACCGCGGTGATCTCGGTGTCCGGCCTGGTCAAGACCTTCGGCCGGACCCGCGCCCTGGACGGGCTCGACCTCGAGGTACGGGCCGGGGAGGTGCACGGCTTCCTCGGCCCGAACGGGTCGGGCAAGTCGACGACGATCCGGGTGCTGCTGGGGCTGCTCCGGCCCGACGCCGGCCGCGTCCAGCTGCTCGGCGGGGACCCGTGGCGGGACGCCGTCGCGCTGCACCGGCGGCTGGCCTACGTGCCGGGCGACGTGACGCTGTGGCCGACGATCAGCGGTGGCGAGGTCATCGACCTGCTCAGCCGGCTGCGCGGCGGGACCGACCCCCGGCGGCGGGCGACGCTGCTGGAGCGCTTCGAGCTCGACCCCCGCAAGAAGGCGCGCACCTACTCCAAGGGCAACCGGCAGAAGGTCGCCCTCGTCGCCGCCCTCGCCTCCGACGTGGAGCTGCTCCTCCTCGACGAGCCGACCTCCGGGCTCGACCCGCTCATGGAGGCCACCTTCCAGAGCTGCATCCGGGAGGCCCGCGACGAGGGGCGCACCGTGCTGCTGTCCAGCCACATCCTGGCCGAGGCCGAGGCGCTGTGTGACCGGATGAGCATCATCCGGCTCGGGCGCACCGTGCAGACCGGCACGCTCGGCGAGCTCCGCTCGCTGACCCGGACGTCGGTCACCGCCGAGACCGTGCACCCGGTGACCGGGCTGGACGGGCTCCCCGGTGTGCACGGCCTGCGGGTCAGCGACGGCCGGGTGAGCTTCGACGTCGACGGCGACCAGCTGGACGGCGCCGTCCGCCGGCTGACCGCGGCCGGCCTGCGCAGCCTGCTCAGCGCGCCACCGACCCTGGAGGAGCTGTTCCTGCGCCAGTACGGCGACGAGCCGGCCGCGACCGGAGGGGGGCAGCTGGCCGGGAGCCGGTCGCCGTGAGCGGGGCCACGCTGGCCGGCACCACCGAGCTCCTGCGGTTCGCGGTGCGCCGCGACCGGCTGCGGCTGCCGATCTGGCTGCTGGCCGGCGGGGCGTTGATGGCCACCCAGTCCACGTCCAACCAGACCTTCTACCGGACGCCGGAGGCCCTGGCGGCCTACCGGGCGTCGGCCGGGAGCAACGCGGCGAGCATCGCGTTCTCGGGGCCGCCGGTGGGGCTGGACACCGTGGCCGGCACGGTCGCCTTCGAGATCTCCACCTCGCTGGTGGTGCTCACCGTGCTGATGGCCATGTTCACCACCACCCGGCACACCCGGGCCGACGAGGAGGCCGGCCGCACGGAGCTGGTCCGCTCGGCGCAGGTCGGGCGGCACGCCCCGCTGGTCGCCGCGACGGTGCTCGCGGCGCTGGCCTGCGCGGGGATGGGCGTGGCCATCGCGGCGGGCGCCGCGCTGACCGGCCTGCCGGTGCAGGGGTCGGTGCTGCTGGGCAGCGCCACCGCCTCGGTGGGGCTGGTGTTCACCGGGGTCACCGCGGTCTGCGTCCAGCTGACCGGGGTCACCCGCGGGGTGTACGGACTGGTCGGCGGCGTGCTCGGGGTGTCGCTGGTGGTGCGGGCGATCGGTGACATCACCGGCAGCGGGCTGTCCTGGGGCTCACCGGTCGGCTGGGCCCAGGCCACCCACCCGTGGTCGGCCGACCGGTGGTGGCCGCTGCTGCTGCCGCTGGCCGGCACGTCGGTGCTGGTGCTGGCTGCCCGCCGCCTGCTCGACCGCCGCGACCTGGGCGCGGGTCTGCTGCAACCCCGGCCCGGCGCGGCCACGGCGCCCCGGCAGCTGTCCAGCGCGCTGGGCCTGGCCTGGCGCCTGCACCGTGGCGCGCTGGCGGCCTGGGCGGTGGGCATCAGCCTGCTCGGCCTGGTCTACGGCGGGTTGGCCGAGTCGGTGGAGACGCTGATCGGCGACAACCCCGATGCCCAGGTGTTCTTCCAGACGAGCTCGACCACCGACCTCGTCGACGCCTACCTCGGCGTGACGTTGCAGATGACCGCGCTCATGGTGGCCGGCTACGCCGTCTCGGCCACCATCCGGGCGCGGTCCGAGGAGACCTCCGGCCGCGCCGAGCCGGTGCTCGCCACCGGGGTGAGCCGGCTCCGCTGGCTGGGCAGCCACCTCACCGTCGCCCTCCTCGGTGCCACCGCCCTGCTCGGGCTGGGCGGCCTGGCCACCGGGGTCAGCCGGGCGGTGGCCACCGGGGACGCCGGCGCCGTGCTCCGGCTGGCCGGCGCGGCGCTCGGCTACACGCCTGCGGTGTGGGTGGTGGCCGGGCTGGCGGCGGCGCTCGTCGGCGCGGTGCCCTCCGCCGCGGCGCCCACCGCCTGGACCGTCTTCGGACTGCTGCTGGTCATCACCCTGTTCGCGGAGTCCTTCGACTGGCCGGGCTGGGTCGGCGGCCTCTCCCCGCTCGCCCGGACCCCGACCGTGCCGGCCGAGGAGTGGGCCGCTCCGCCGTTGCTCGTGCTCGGCGGTCTGGCCGGGGCGTTGCTGGCGCTGGGGCTCGGCGCGTTCCGCCGACGCGACCTCACGACTGCCTGAGCACCAGCCGCTCCCCCTCGCCAGGACCCGCTCGCCAGGACCCGCTCGCCAGGACCCGCTCGCCCGGACCCGCTCGCCGGCGGCGAGGTGCCCCAGGGCCCGAGGTCCCGACAGCAGCGGTACCCAGGACCCACGGCGGCGGTGCCTCCCGCCGGTGGCCCGGGCCCGGAGTGGGCGGGACCGTCAGGTCATGGACCTGCAGCCCCCGGGCAGCCCGCACCGGGACGGACGACCGGTGGTGGTCGGCGTCGACGGGTCGCGCCCGGCCGCCGACGCGCTGCGCGCCGGCGCCCGGGCAGCCGCGGCGCGTGGAGCCGCGCTGGAGGTGGTGCTGGCCTTCCCGTGGAGCGAGGCCGACGTCGTGCCCGCACCGGAGGGCTTCGACGGGCTCGCCGTCCTCCGGATGGCGGCGGAGCAGGTGCTCGAGGAGGCCGCCACCGCCGCCCGCACCGCGGCACCCGGGCTCTCGGTGGCCACCCGGATCGAGGTGGGACGCCCGGTCGACGTCCTGGTCCGCGAGTCCGACCGGGCGCAGCTGCTCTGCCTCGGCACGACCGGGCGCGGGTTGGTCACCGACCTGGTCATCGGCTCCACGGCCGCCGCGCTCGTCCAGCTGGCGCACTGCCCCGTGCTGCTGGTGCCGTGGACGCCGCCGTGGAGCACCCGCAGCCGGTCCGGCGTCGTCGTCGGGCTGGCCCCCGGCGAGCTGGACCCCGCCGTCGCCGCGTTCGCCTTCGCCGAGGCGGCGTCCCGCGGGTGCCAGCTCGTCGCCGTCCGCGCCTGGGCCCACACCGTGCCGGGCGCGGCCGGCCTGCTGGAGCCCTTCGTCGACGCGGCCACCGCGCAGCGGCGGGAGGAGTCGGCGCTCGACGACGCCCTCACCGAGGCGTCCGCGCAGCACGCCGGGGTGGTCGTGCAGCAGGTGGCGGAGCGTGGGTCCGCCGCCCGGCTGCTCCTGGCGGCCGCGCTGACCGCCGAGCTGGTCGTGGTCGGCCACCGGCACCACCGGCTGGCGCGGCTGGGGTCGGTGGCCTCGGCCGTGGTGCACCGGGCCGGCTGTCCGGTCGCCGTCGTCCCGCTGCTGGACCGCCCGGCGCCGGTGCCGGCCGCCCCCGTCACCAGCGGCTGAGCCGGCGGGGCAGGACCGGCCGGCTCGACCCCGTGCCCGCACGTCCAGGGCCGCCCTCCCCGTGCGGCCCCGGCGGGAGCAGGGCGACCACCGCGCACGGCACCGGCCCGTCCACCGTCGACGACCGACCCCGGCCGGCCAGGCACGCGTGGTGCCCGAGCAGCGGGGCCCCAAGGGCGCTGGCATGCACGACGAAGGTCCCTGCCCCCGGACGCGCGGACGGGGCGAAGGTGGAGGTCCGTTCCCGACCACCGAGGAGGACCGATGAGCACGTTGCAGCACCACACCGAGGGGCACGGCCCCGCGCTGTCCCCGTTCGCCCGGCTGGACCGCATGTTCGACGAGTGGATGCGGACCATGCCGATGCGCCGCGCGTTCGGCCCGGCGTGGGAACCGCAGGGTGAGGACGTGATCAGCGTCGACGAGTACCGCGACGGCGACACCCAGGTGATCCGCGCGGAGCTGCCCGGCATCGACCCGGACCGCGACGTCCAGCTGACCGTCCAGGACGGCGCGCTGCGCATCCACGCCGAACGCACGGTGGAGAGCGACACCGAGGACAAGGGCTACGTCCGGCACGAGCTCCGGTACGGCACCTTCTCCCGGGTCCTCCCGCTGGCCGACGGGGCCGCGGAGGCCGACATCCGGGCCAGCTACAAGGACGGCATCCTCGAGATCCGCGTGCCCGTGCCGCAGCGGCCGGCGGCGCAGGAGCCGACCACCATCCCGATCACCAAGGACTGATCCGGACCGCCGCGACCTGCCCGCACCGAGCGGGTCGCGGCTCCCGTCGTCCCCGCCTCCCCGAGGAGCCCACCGTGACCACACCCGCCCCCCGGCCGACGATCGTCGTCGGCGTCGACGGCTCCGCGTCCGCCACCCAGGCGCTCCGCTGGGCACTCCGCCAGGCCGAGCTGACCGGCGGGGACCTGCACGTCGTCAGTGTCTGGCACCTGCCCACCACCGCTGGATGGGAGACCGTCCTGGACGCGATCGACTGGGCGGCCAACGCCCGGCTCGCGCTGGACACCGCACTGGCGGACGCCGCTCCTGACGGTGCACCGCACGTGCACCGTCACGTCGTGGAGGGCCACGCCTCCCGGGCGCTGGTCGAGGCCGCCGCGGACGCCGACCTGCTGGTCGTCGGGAACCGGGGGCGCGGTGGCTTCTCCGGGATGCTGATGGGCTCGGTCGGACTGCACGTGCTCGCCCACGCCCCCTGCCCGGTGGTCGTCGTGCACGGTGACCGGCTGCCCAGCGGGCACCGGCCCGCCGCGGACGCCACCACCGCGAGCGCTGCGGTCCCGTGACACGGCGGGCGGACACCGACGGCACCGGCACGACCCTCCTGGTCGACGCGGTACGCGCCGCGCTGCCCGGGGGTCACCGCCGGGCGACCGGGACGGGCTGCGTCCGGTACCCGCGGCGGTGGCAGGACCTGACGCCCCGCCAGCAGACCGCGGTCCTGGTGCTGGGCTCGGTGCAGCTGTCCCTGGCGGCCACCGCCTGGGCGGACCTGGCGGCCAGCCCCGCCGAGCAGGTCACCGGGAGCAAGCTGCGCTGGGCCCTGGCCATCGCGGTCAACTGGGTCGGGCCGCTGGCCTGGTTCCGCTGGGGCCGCCGCGACCGCCGGGCGGGGTACTCCCGCGGGTGACGGTCGACCGGACTCGGCAGCCGGGCGATGCGCCCCCGCGTGGCGGGCCGGCTGCGGGCTGTCGGCCCGCACCGTCCCCGCGTGCCGAGCCCGGCACGGAGGGGGCCCGAGCGGGGGGCGGGGCTGGTGCGGTGTCTCAGCCGGCTGTCGCGCGGGCGGCCTCGGCGATGAGGCCGGCGACTACGCCCGGTCGGGACACGGCGACGGCGTGCGAGGCGTCGACCTCCACGACCGTCGAGTGCGCGCGCTGGGCCATGAAGGCCTGCGCCTCGGCCGGGACCGCGAGGTCCTGGCGCGTGACCAGGGTCCAGGACGGGATGGTCCGCCAGGCCGCCGCCGTCGCCTTCTCCTCCAGCGCCTCGCTGGTGATGGGCCGCTGCGTCGCGATCATCAGCTCGGCGACCTCCGACGGGACGTCGGCGGCGAACACCTGCCGGAACTCCTCTGGCCGGATGTAGAGGTCGGTGACCGTGCCGCCGTTGCCGTCGGGGACGGGGACCGGGTCCAGCGCCGACCCGAGTTCGTTGCCGGGGAACCTCCCGGCCAGCTCACCGGTGCTCTCCCCCTCCTCCAGCAGGAAGCTGCCCACGTAGACGAGCGCACGGACGCCGGGGTGCCCGTCGGCGGCCACGCTCATCACCGAGCCGCCGTAGGAGTGGCCGACCAGCACGATCGGGCCGCTCACCTGGTCCAGGACGCTGCGCAGCTGCAGGGCGTCGTGGCGCAGGCTCCGGAGCGGGTTGGCAGCGGCTATGACAGGGAAGTCGTCGCTCCTGAGCTGCTCGATCACCCCGTTCCAGCTCGCGGACTCGGCGAAGGCGCCGTGCACGAGCACCACCGTGGGCCTCTGCTGGGCCGGCCGGACTTCGTCGGTGTCGATGGTCATCGTCGTTCCTCTCGGTGCGTGGCGACCTGGACGACCGGATCGGCGCCTCGGCCCCTCATGGCGCGATGACGAGCTCGGAGATGGAGTCGCCGGCCAGCACGAAGCGGTAGCGCAGGTCGACGACGCCACCGGGGAAGTCCCCCTCGAGGTGCTTCGTGGCGACCCAGCGCGCGTCATCGGTGTGGTCCACGGCGACGAGGGTGCTGGTGTACGTGTACTCGGTCCCGGCCTTGGCCAGGAAGCGCCGGATCTCCTCGGTCCCGCGGTAGGTGACGCCGTCGTCGACCACCACGGCGGTCGGCGTGAAGGCGCGCAGCGCGGTCTCCGCGTCGCCGGCGTCGTGCGCCGCGAGGTAACCCCGGATGGTCGCGGGGAGCTGGTCGGGCTGGATGTCGCTCGGTGCGGTCATGGCACCACGGTGCGGCCTCCCGCAGCGGGAGGGTCAAGCGCTGGACCCTCCCCCGGGGAGAGGGGGCCGAGTGCACGCGTGCTCGCGATCCGGTGCTGGATCAGCGGGCCGCAGGCTGCACGGGCACCCGGGCGTCCGGCCAGGCCCCGGCGATCGCCACGACGTGCCGGGTGTCCGTGCCGCAGCAGCCGCCCACGACCGCCAGCTGCGGAAGAGCCCCCGCGAGGCGGCCGTGGCGGCGGCCGAGGTCGGCGGGGCTGTCCGGCGACTGACATGGCGCCGCAGTCTCACGATCCGACCTCTCGGTCGGCGGGCCCGAGGCGGACCGTTGCCGCCACTGACGCACAGGCCCGCTCAGCCGAGCGTGTCGGAGGCCATAGCCTGACCTGCATGCGTGCTGTGCAGATCACCCGCTTCGGCGGCCCCGAGGTCATGGACGTCGTCGACCTGCCCGACCCGGTGCCCACTGAGGGCCAGACCCTCTTCGACATCTCCTCCGCCGGCGTCAACTTCGCCGACACCCACCAGACCGAGGACAGCTACCTGGCCAAGCAGGAGCTGCCGCTGATCCCGGGCGCGGAGTTCGTCGGCACCCCGGCCGGTGGCGGCCAGCGGGTCGTCGGCCTCCTGCCCGGCGGCGGGTACGCGGAGAAGGTCGCCGCGCACTCGCGGCTGACCTGGCCGGTGCCCGACGGCGTCACCGACGAGCAGGCGCTCGCCGTCGTCCTGCAGGGCGCCACCGCCTGGCACCTGCTGCGCACCTCCGCCCACCTGGCCGAGGGCGAGTCCGTCGTCGTCATCGCCGGCGCCGGCGGGGTCGGCACCCTGGCGATCCAGCTGGCCAAGCGCTGGGGCGCCGGCCGGGTGATCGCCACCGCCTCCAGCCCGGAGAAGCGGGCGCTGGCCGAGGAGCTGGGCGCCGACGCCACCGTCGACCCGGCGCTGGCGGACGACGACCCGAAGGCCTTCGCCGCCGCCCTCCGCGAGGCCAACGGCGGGAAGCGGGTCGACATCGTGCTGGAGATGACCGGCGGCAACGTGTTCGACGGGTCGCTGTCGGCGCTGGCGCCCTTCGGCCGGCTGGTCGCCTACGGCATGGCCGGGCGCGAGGCCCCCGCCACGGTCGCCGTCCCCGCGCTTATGGGCACCAGCCGGGCCGTCATCGGGTTCTGGCTGGCGCACTGCATGACCCGGCCGGAGATGATGGACGCCGCGATGACCGACCTGCTGTCGATGGTCGCCGACGGGACCCTGACGCCGGTCGCCGGCGGCCGGTACCCGCTGACCGCCGTCCGCGAGGCCCACCAGGACCTGCTCGCCCGCCGCACCACCGGCAAGCTCGTCCTCGACCCCACCCGCTAACCGGTCGGCCGACGTCCCCACTCCGAGGGGGCGTCGGTCACCCGGCCGGTGCACGCCTGTCCCCCACTGGCGTGACGGTGCGTGACCTCGGCGGCACTGCTCCTTACGTTGGGTGCAGATCGCTCGAGGACGTGGCCGACGCCGTCCCCCTTCCGCGCGGTCCTCCAGTTGACCGCGCGGCTGCTGCCGCAGGAAGGGGTGTGCCGGGTGTCGGCCACACGACTCAGGAGGGGCCTCCTCGGGGCCACGACAGCACTGCTGCTCGGTGCCGGTCTGGCCGGCTGCCAGCTGCCGGACGTCGGCATGAGCCCGGGGCTCACCGCCCAGGCGGCCGAGAGCACGGACGCCGGGAGCAGCACGGCCGCCCCCTCGGTGACGCCCGTGCCGGCCGCCGAGGTCGCGGAGCTCCGCCCCGCCGGTGACCTCGACACCGGCTCGATCACCCACTCGGTCGCGGCCGGTGACCGCAGCGTGGTCATCGACTGGTGGACCGGGGAGGACGCGGCCACCTGGACCGCCGACGGCGCCAAGACCGTCCAGCTCTCCGCCCACGTCGAGGGCGGGAGCAGCAGCCAGGCGATCACGGTGACCCGCTTCGTCGCCACCTCCGACGACGGGACCGCTCGGACGACGGTGGCCGAGGACCGCGGCGAGTTCGTGCTGACCCCGCCGTTCAGCTACACCACCGCCCTGAGCCTGACGTCGTCGACGGCCGGGGCCACCGACCTGACCCTCTACGCCCAGTTCGACCTGCTCGTCGAGACCGAGCCGGGTTCGGGCGAGTTCTTCCGCCAGACCGTGCTGGACAGCATCCAGCTCCCGCTCCTGCAGGAGGAGACCCAGTGACCGAGCTCGTCGTCCACGGCATGCGGCGGGCCACCGACCGCGTCCAGCTCCTGGCCCGCGGCACCGAGGTGCCGCCGGACATCTCCTCGCTGCTGCCCGACGACTGGGCCGAGCAGGCCTCGACCAGCGAGCGCCGCACCGCCACGATCAGCTGCATCATCCCCGCCTACAACGAGGAGGGGACGATCGCCGACGTCCTCACCTCCCTGCTCGCGCAGACCCGGCTGCCCGACGTCATCCACGTGATCATCAACAACACCGACGACGACACCCCGGAGATCGCCCGCAGCTTCGAGGGGCCGCACGAGCGGACGGTGAAGGGCGAGCTGTTCCGCACCGTGGTGCACGTGCACGACATCGGCGAGAACCCGGACAAGAAGGTCGGCGCGCTCAACGTCGGCTTCTACCTCAGCCGCGGCTTCGACTACATCCTCGGCGTGGACGGCGACACCACCCTGGACCGCCGGTGCGTGGAGTGGCTGGAGAAGGAGATGGTCACCGACCCCCGGATCGGTGGGCTCTCGGCCATCTACAGCTTCGACAAGACCAAGCTCTCCGGGGCCATGTCCCGCTTCCTGGTGTCCGGGCAGCGCGCCCAGTTCGCCGGCTTCAACATGGACAACCTGGTCCGCGGCCGGAACATGGCCGTGCTCGGCGGGCAGTGCAGCCTGTTCAGCGTCCGGGCGCTGGAGACGGTCATGTACCGCCACCACCAGTCCGCCCCCTGGGTGCGCGACTCCGAGGTCGAGGACTCCAAGCTCTCCCTGCAGATCAAGGACGCCGGCTTCAACACCAAGATCAGCGCACGGGCGCGTGCCTTCGTCGGGCCGATGACGAACCTGCGGGCGCTGCACGGCCAGCAGGTGAAGTGGAACTTCGGCGGCATCGACCTGCTCTGGCCGGGCCAGCGCGGCGACAACAAGGGCCAGCCGCTGCACCCCAACCTCCGGCTGCGCTGGTACGAGAACATCGCGATGCTGTTCAACATCAGCACCCGGATGGCGTTCGTGCTGCTGCTCGCGGCCGCCCTCTCCATCGACGCGTTCGTCTTCAACCCGGTCTGGCTCATCCCCCCGGTCGTGGCGACGCTGCTCAACCTCCGGATCGCCGCGTCGATGCACGACAAGAGCGCCTCGGACATCTTCTACGCCCTGCTGGTCGCCCCGGCCGAGCTGTACATGTGGATCCGGATGGGCCACTTCGTGTCCGCGTGGGTGCAGTTCCTGGCCCGGGTGGAGAAGGACAACTGGGCGGCGCAGGCAGCCGCCGAGCGCGGCCGCGGCTCGGCCTACGTGATGCCCGCCCTCTGCGCCGTCGCCACGTTCCTCGTGCTGATCTTCGCGTGGAGCCAGCAGAGCATCTCCGTGCAGTCCGCGATCCTGTCGATCGGCTGGCCGGTGCTCTACCTGGTGACCGTCCTGCAGACGCTCTTCATGATCAAGAAGCTGGTCCGCCGGCAGCGCGGCTTCAGCGTGTGAGGGCCGGACCCCACGCCACCCGGGTGCAGCGTGGGGTCCGGCAGGCACGCGCCGATCAGAGCAGCCGGTTGGTCCAGAGCAGCGACGCGACGACACCGAGGAAGGCGAACAGGACGCCGCCGCGGACGAACCAGGGGCTGATGTCCTGCGGCTCGGTGGTGTAGCCGATCTGGCTGCCCAGGTCCTCGAACACCTCCGACAGCTCCTCGGCGCTGGCCGCCTCGCTGTAGCTGCCGTCGGTCTCCTCGGCGATCTGCTCCAGCGTGGCCCGGTCGACCGGCACCGGCACCCGCTCGCCGTTGATGTCCAGCGTGCCGTAGTCGGTGCCGAACGCGATCGTGGAGACCGGGACCGAGGCGGCGTTCGCCGCGTCGATCGCCTGGGTCGCCTCCCGGCCCACGGTGCTGTACCCGTCGGAGAGCAGCACGATCCGGGCCGGCGGCGCCTCCATGCCCTCCGAGGCCAGCGTCGCCTGGTAGTTGCTGATGGCGGTCAGCGAGGTGAAGATCGCGTCCCCGATCGCCGTCGCCTCGGCCAGTTCCAGGTTCTCGATCGCGGTGCTCACCTCGTCCCGGTCGGTGGTCGGGGTGACCAGGGTGGCCGCCGTCCCGGCGAAGGCGACCAGCCCCAGGTTGATCCGTTCCGGCAGCACCTCGACGAACTCCTGGGCCGCGACCTGCATCGCCTGGAACCGGTCCGGCTCGACGTCGCTGGCCCGCATCGACAGCGAGACGTCGACGGCCATGACCACCGTGGCGCGTTCCCGGGGCACCCGGACCTCGGTGCTGGGCTGGGCCAGCGAGGTGACCAGCAGCGCCAGGCCGGCGGCGACGAGCCCGAACGCGACGTGCCGGCGCCAGCCGGGGCGCTTGGGCACCAGCGAACCGAGCAGCGCCACGTTCGTGAAGCGGGCCGCGTACCTCGCCCGGCGGCGCTGCAGCACCACGTAGAGGCCGACGAGGGCCACCACCGCCAGCAGCGCGGCCAGCCACCACGGGGACTGGAAGGTCATCGGGAGGCCCCTCCGCTGCCGGCGCGCCGGCGGTCGGCGACGTAGCGGACGACGTCGGCCAGCCAGTCGCGGTCGGTCTGCAGTCTCAGGTGCCCGGCGCCGGCCCGGCGCAGGGCGGCGGCGATCTCCCGCCGCTGGGCGGCCGCGCCCTCGGCGAACCGGCGGCGGACCTCCGCGTTGCCGGTCGGCACCTCGAGCGTCTGGCCGGTCTCCGGGTCGACGACGGTCAGCAGCCCGACGTCGGCCAGCTCCAGCTCACGCGGGTCGACCACCTCGATGGCGAGCAGGTCGTGCCGCGCCGACAGCCCCCGCAGTGGGCGCTCCCAGTCGGCGGTGCCCTGCGCGTCCGAACCGAGGAAGTCCGAGATCACCACGACCAGCCCGCGGCGCCGCGGCGGCCGGCGCAACGACTCCAGCGCGGCAGCGAGGTCACCGCGCCGGCCGGCGCCGGCCCGCGGGGTGTCCACGACGGACCGGAGCAGCCGGTCGGCGGCCAGCCGTCCGGGGCTCGCCGGGTAGCGGTCGACCCGCTCGCCGGTGGTGACCACGGCGCCCAGCCGGTTCCCGCCGCGCACGGTCAGGTGGCTGACCGCGGCCAGCCCGGCGATCGCCAGGTCCCGCTTCTCGCACGCGGCGGTGCCGAAGTCCAGGCTGGCGGAGAGGTCGAGCACCACCCAGGTCTCCAGCTCCCGGTCGGCGATGGTCTCCCGGACGTGCGGCACCTGGGTGCGCGCGGTCACCGGCCAGTCCATCCGGCGGACGTCGTCCCCGGGGTGGTAGGTCCGCGAGTCGCCGGGCTCGCTGCCCGAGCCGGGGACGAGCCCCAGGTGGTCGCCCTGCAGCAGGCCGTCCAGCCGCCGCCGGACCGTGAGCTCCAGGCGGCGAAGCAGCACCGCGGAGTTGCTGCCGGGCCCGAAGTGCGGCGGTGCGCCGCCTGCCGCCGCCCGTCCGGTGTCGTCCGGGCCGGTCACACCGGCTGCGGGCCGAAGCCGCCGTCGGGACGGCCGCCGCCCTGCGGAGCACCGTTCGGGCCGCCCTGCGGCGGGCCGAACGACGGGCCACCGAAGCCGGGCACGGACGGGCCACCGGGGGAACCGGGCCCGTAGCCGGCGGCGCGCTGCCGCGGGGTGACCTGCGGCAGCGGCACGGTCTGCACCACCCGCTTGACGATGTGGTCGGCCGGCACGCCGTCGGCCAGCGCGTCGTAGGAGAGCACCAGGCGGTGCCGCAGCACGTCACCGGTCACGTCGAGCACGTCCTGGGGCAGCACGTAGTCGCGCCCGCGGATCAGCGCCAGCGCCCGGCTGGAGGCGATCAGGCCCAGCGAGGCGCGCGGGCTGGCGCCGTAGGAGACCCAGCTGGCGACGTCGGGCATGCCGTGCTCCTGCGGCGCCCGGGTCGCCACCACCAGGCGGACGACGTAGTCGACCAGCGCGTGGTGCACGAACACCTCCGACGCGGTGCGCTGGAGCCGGCGCACGTCCTCGGGACCCAGCACCGGCTGCGCCTCCGGCGGGGTCGACCCCATCCGGTAGATGATCTCGCGCTCCTCCTCCGGGCTCGGGTAGTCGACGAGCACCTTGAGCAGGAAGCGGTCGCGCTGGGCCTCCGGGAGCGGGTAGACGCCCTCGTTCTCGATCGGGTTCTGGGTGGCCAGCACCAGGAACGGGTCGGGCAGCGGGTGGGTGACGCCGCCGATGGACACCTGCCGCTCGGCCATCACCTCCAGCAGCGCCGACTGCACCTTGGCCGGGGCCCGGTTGATCTCGTCGGCGAGCAGGAAGTTGGCGAACACCGGCCCGAGCTCGGTGGCGAAGGTGTCCTGACCGGACTTGTAGATCCGGGTGCCGATGATGTCGGCCGGCACCAGGTCCGGGGTGAACTGCAGCCGGGAGAACCTGCCGCCGACGACGGTGGCCAGGGTCTCCACGGCGAGGGTCTTCGCGACGCCGGGCACGCCCTCCAGCAGCACGTGGCCCCGGGCCAGCAGCCCCACGAGCATCCGCTCCACCAGCCGGTCCTGACCGACGATGACCCGCTTGATCTCGAACAGCGCACGCTCCAGGCGCGCGGCGTCGACCGAGGGTGGGGTGGGCTGTGCGGGGGCGGGCGAGCTGCCTGCGGCGGTCACGCGTCGAGTGTCCTACACCTGGCTGTGCAGGCCACCGTGCCTGCGTGGTCCGATGGCCGGCGACACCCCGTCCGGGGTGTCGCCGGACCCTGCCCGGACGACGGCAGGACTGCTAGCCTGACGCTCGCGTCGGGCAGCTCCCCCCGTGGCTGCCCGACGCCTCATGCCCTGACCTGGCCGGCGTCAGGCGGTGGGGCGCACGGCACCGAAGTAGTCGCTGCCGAACCACATCGTGCTGATCCGGACGACGTCCCCGCTCTGCGGAGCCTGGATGACCTTGTTGCCGCCCAGGTACAGCGCCACGTGGTAGATCGAGTTGTAGTTGCTGCCGCTCCCCCAGAACACCAGGTCGCCGGCCTGCAGGTCGTCGCGGCCCACCGTCCGGTCGCTGAACCGGGCCCACTGCGCCCGGCTGGTGCCACCGATGGCGATCCCGGCCTGGGCGTAGGCGTACTCGGTCAGCCCCGAGCAGTCGAAGCCCCAGATGCCCGTGTCCGGCGGGATGCCGTAGCTGGGGCCGCGGCTGCCACCACCACCCCAGGAGTAGGGCAGGCCCTGCTGGGTCTTCGCGGCGGCGATCGCGGTCTGCACGGCCGACGCGGAGGGCGCGCCGGCGTTGTCCTGCACCGGAGCTGGGGCCGGGGCCGGCCGGGGAGCCGTCACCGGGGCGGGCGCGGGCCTGGACACCGGAGCGGGCGCCGGAGCGGGAGCCGGAGCGGGTGCCGGGGCCGGGCTGCCGCCGCCGGACGAGGACCCGGAGCCACCGGAGGACGACGACGGCGCCGGCGCGGGCGCCGGGGCCGGGGCGGGGGCCGCTGCCCGCTGGGCGGCCGCACGCTCCTCGGCCGCCTGGCGCGCGGCCTCCAGACCGAACAGCGTCTGCTGCGCCTGCGCGAGCTCGTCCTCCACCTGGTCCTGCTGGGTGGCGAGCGCGACGGCCTGCTCCCGGGCGGCGACCTCCTGCTCCTGCGCGGCGGCCAGCAGCTCGGCGGCCTCGGTCTTCAGCGTCTCGGCCGCACCGACCGCCTGCTGGGCGGCCTGCTCGGCGACGGTCGCCTGCTCCTGCAGCACGGTGAGCTCGGTGACGACGTCGACCCGGTGCTCCCCCACGGCGGAGAGCAGCGCCGCACGCTCGACCAGCTCGGCCGGGCCGCCGGAGGTCATCAGCGCCCGGGCACCCGGGTTGGTGCTGCCCTGCATGTAGCTGTCCCGGGCGAAGGCAGCGACCTCGCCCTTGCCGACCGCGACGTCGGCGGCGGCCTGGCCGGCAGCTGCCTGGGCCGCCTCGGCCGCGGCGCGCGCCTCGTCGTAGGCGCCCTGGCGCTCCTCGTAGTCCTGCAGCGCGATCTGCGACCCGATGCGGGCCTCGTCGACGGCGGCCTGCGCGCCGGCGAGCTGACCGGTGATCACCCCGACCCGGGCGGCGGCCTCCTCGCGGGCCCGCTGCGCGGCGGAGATCTCGCTGTCGCTGGGTGCCGCCGCAGCCGTGCCGGGGGTGACCACCAGGCACGCGGCGACGACGGTGCCGGCGGCGAGCGCACGCTGCACCCACCGGGCACCCGCTCGTCGTCCTGTGCTGACCTGCGTACCGACCTGTGCGTGCACGAACCCGACTCCTCCGTTGCCCGGCGCCAGGTTGTGCGGCGGCGCCGGTCTCGACCAGTCCCGGCACACCCGTCGGGGTGTGCTCTCGCGGGGTCATCGACCGGATCGGGTGAACTGCTGAGGACCGGCGGAGGGACCTCCCCCCACGGGGTGAGGCCGGCCGGCACGCACGGTGAGCAGCGGACGGGCGCCCGCCGGGGCCCGCCACGAGGGCGAGGCGTCGAGGGCCCCGTCCCCGAGGGGACGGGGCCCTGCGTCAGTTGACCTGGCGTTCCGCGTCGGACCAGAAGGACTCGCGCAGCTTGAACTTCTGGATCTTGCCGGTGGCGGTGCGCGGGATGGCGTCGCGGAACTCCACCCGCTTGGGCGCCTTGAAGCCGGCCAGCGTCGTCCGGCAGTGCGCGATGATCTCCGCCTCGGAGGCGGTGGCGCCCTCGGCGAGCACGACCAGCGCGGTGACCAGCTCCCCCCACCGGTCGTCGGGCACCCCGATCACCGCGACCTCGGCGACGGCGGGGTGGCTGAAGACGGCGTCCTCCACCTCGATCGAGGAGACGTTCTCCCCGCCGGTGATGATCACGTCCTTCTTCCGGTCGGAGATGGTCAGGACGCCGTGCTCGTCGACGGTGCCGCCGTCGCCGGTGTGGAACCACCCGCCGTCCAGGGCGTCGGCGGAGGCCTGCGGGTTCTCCCAGTAGCCGGCCAGCACGGTGTTGCCCTGGGCGAGCACCTCACCGGACTCGCTCGTGCAGATCCGGGTGCCCAGCGCCGGTGCCCCGGCCCGGGACAGCGCCTTCGCCCGGGCCTGCGGGTCGAGCCCGTCGTACTCGGCGCGCGGCCGGTTGATCGTCAGCAGCGGCGAGGTCTCGGTGAGGCCGTAGATCTGGTTGAACTCCCAGCCCAGCTCCTCCTCGACCCGTGCGACGGTGCGCGAGGGCGGTGGCGCCCCGGCGACGATGATCCGCACCCGGTCGCGGCCGGGCACCGGCCCGTCCCAGTCGGCGGCGGCGTCCAGGACGGCGTTCCAGACCGCCGGTGCCCCGGCCATCAGCGTCACGCCGTGCCGGTCGACGCGGCGGAGGATCTCGGCGCCGTCGACCTTGCGGAGGGCGATCTGCGTGGCCCCGACCCCGGCCGCGGTGTAGAGCAGCCCCCAGCCGTTGCAGTGGAACATCGGCAGCGTGTGCAGGTAGACGTCGCGGTCGCTGACCTGCATGTGCATGCCGAAGGTGACCGCGTTGACCCACACGTTGCGGTGCGTGATCTGCACGCCCTTGGGCCGCGCCGTCGTCCCGCTGGTGTAGTTGATCGTGGCGGTGGCGTCCTCGTCGGGCTCGGCCCAGGGCCGCGGCTCGGCGTCGGGGCGGAGCAGCCCGGAGTCGTACTCCTCGCCCAGGGTGAACCGGTGCCGTGCCCCCACCGAGGAGAGCATCGGCTCCAGCTCCGGGTCGACCAGCAGCACGCTGGCCCCGCAGTGGTCGACGATGTAGCGCACCTCGTCGGGCTGGAGCCGGAAGTTGATCGGCACCAGCACCCGACCGGAGGAGGGGACGGCGTAGAGCAGCTCCAGCAGCCGGGCGGAGTTGTGGCTGACCACCGCCACCCGCTCCCCCTCGGCGATCCCCAGCTGGTCGAGACCGGCCTGCACCGCCCGGGCCCGCCGGGCCACCTCGCGGTAGGTCAGCTCCCCCAGCGAGGGCGCCGGCTGGGTCGGCTCGTCGACGACCCCGAGCCGGTCGCCGTAGACCAGCTCCGCCCGGTCGAGGAAGTCACGGGTGGTCAAGGGCACGCGCATGCCGGGCTCCCCGGTGCCGGGGCCGGCTGCGGTGCCGGCCGCTGTCGTGGTGTGGTCGCCGTCACGCTAACGGGCCGGACCCCCGACGACGAGTGGCTCAGTCCGCGGCGGCGAGCAACCGGGGCAGGGCGGTGCCGATCGGCTCCCGCACGACCAGGTCGGCGAGCCCGTCGTAGGGGGTCGGCTCCGCGTTGACGATGACCACCCGGGCACCGGAGGCGGCGGCCACCTCGACCAGCCCGGCCGCCGGGTGCACCCCCAGGGAGGTGCCGACGGCCAGGAGGACGTCGCAGTCGGCGGCGGCCTGCGCGGCGGCGTCGATCACGTCGGCGTCCAGCGCCTGGCCGAAGCTGATCGTCGCCGACTTCAGGATCCCGCCGCAGTCGGTGCAGGCCGGGTCGGCCTCGCCGGCGTCCACCCGGGCCAGCGCCTCGGCCATCGGCGTGCGCGCTGCGCAGGCCAGGCACTCGACCTCCCGGACCGAACCGTGCAGCTCCAGCACCGCGGTGCTGCCCGCGTCGGTGTGCAGCCCGTCGACGTTCTGGGTGAGCAGCGCCCGCAGCCGGCCCTGCCGTTCCAGGTCGACCAGCGCGGCGTGGCCGGCGTTGGGCCGCGCGTCCGGGGCGGTGTCCCGGCGCATCAGCCAGGCCCGGCGGCGGATCTCCGGGTCGGCCACGTAGTACGAGAGGGTGACCAGCTTCTCCGCGTCCGGGTCGCGGGTCCAGACGCCGTTGGGACCGCGGTAGTCGGGGATGCCGCTGTCGGTGGAGATGCCGGCGCCGGTGAGCACGCAGATCCGGCGCGCCGCGGCGAGCCAGTCGGGGACGGTCACAGCCCCAGGCTAGGCAGCCACGACGTCCGATTGGGGAGCCCCGACCTCGGGCTGGGCAGCCACGACGTCCGGCGCGGCAGCCCCGACCTCGGGCTGGGCAGCCACGGTCTCCGGTCGGTCGGTCACGGCCTCCGGCCGGGCTGCGCCGGCCACCGGCTGCGGCGCGCCACCCGGACGCCGGACCGCGTGGGCGACCGCGGCGACCAGCCGCGGCAGCAGGAACCACACCGCCCCGGCGTAGACCGCCCCGAGGAGCGTGTCCACCACGTAGTGCTCCCCGGACCACACCAGCACGACAGGCATGGCCACCGCGTAGCCCACCAGCGCCGCCCGCTGCCAGACCCGGTGCGCGACCGGCAGCAGCACCAGCGCGGTCAGGACGGCGAAGGCGGTGTGCAGCGAGGGCACCGCCGCCACCTGGTTGACCTGCCCCTGCCCGGAGGAGAGCAGGGCACCGGCCTTGTGCAGCCCCAGCACCGCCCAGCCGGAGTTGCTCAGCCGGTCCACGTGCTCGATGACGCCGTCCTTCGCGGCCAGCCAGGGCGGCGCCGCCGGGTAGAGCACGTAGGTGACCAGCCCGGCTGCCGACAGCCCGACCACCAGGCGGGCGTAGCCGGCCCAGCGATCCCGGTCGCGCAGCCAGAACACGCCGAGCACCACCGGCGTCACCACGAAGTGGCTGCTGTAGACCAGTGACGCGAACACCGCCCACCCGTCGGCGCCCCAGTGCTCCTGCAGCCACACGGTGGGCAGCACGCCACCGGTGAGCCACCGGTCGGCGGCCGCGAGCTCCCCCACGGCCACCGGCACGCCGAGGCCGTCGGCGAACCCGCGGCTGAGGTCGTAGAGCAGCAGCACCCCGGCCAGCGGCAGCCAGTCCACGAGCAGCCGCAGCAGCGCCGACCACCCCCGCCCCAGCGACTGCACCGCCAGCACGGCGAGCACCCAGCCGAGCAGCACCAGCCGGTCGGTCGGCAGGCCGGTGACGAGGCAGGTGGCGACGAAGGCGGCCAGCAGCCCGCCGGTGCCCAGCAGGCGCGCACCGCGGTACCGGGCGACCGGGAGGACCGGCAGGCCGACCGGGGACGCCGTCGTTCCCGTGGTCTCCGCGAGGCTCATGGCGCGGCACGCTAGGTGACCCAGCACACCCGTGGGGGCCGCCGGTGCACGGCACGCCGCGGGCCCGCGCCCCCCGTGACTGCGGTGACGGGCCGGGCGCGTGGGGTCGGCCGGGTCGGCGTCCGCCGGGACGAGCTGCTCACCGAGGGTGAGGAAAGGGTGGCCTTGCTCCACATCTCCGAGCGGGGGCTGGGATGATCGGGGGTGGCACATCGAGGCGCAGGACGCGCGCAGGACCAGCGAGGGTGAGGCGCAAGCAGTGGCAGCCAGCAAGAACAGCTTCGGAGCCCGGGCGACGCTCGACGTCGACGGCACCGAGTACGACATCTTCCGGCTCGACGCGGTGGAGGGCGCCGACAAGCTGCCCTTCAGCTTGAAGGTCCTGCTGGAGAACCTCCTCCGCACCGAGGACGGCGCGAACATCACCGCGGACCACATCCGCGCCCTGGCGAACTGGGACCCGTCCGCGGAGCCGGACCAGGAGATCCAGTTCACCCCGGCCCGTGTGGTGATGCAGGACTTCACCGGCGTCCCGTGCATCGTCGACCTCGCCACCATGCGCGAGGCGATGGCCGACCTGGGCGGCGACCCGCAGAAGATCAACCCGCTCGCCCCGGCCGAGCTGGTCATCGACCACTCGGTCATCGCCGACGTCTTCGGCACCCCGGAGTCCTTCGAGCGCAACGTCGAGATCGAGTACGAGCGCAACGGCGAGCGCTACCAGTTCCTCCGCTGGGGCCAGGGCGCCTTCGACGACTTCAAGGTCGTCCCCCCGGGCACCGGCATCGTGCACCAGGTCAACATCGAGCACCTGGCCCGCGTGGTCTTCCCGCGGGCCGAGGGTGACCGCACCCTCGCCTACCCCGACACCTGCGTGGGCACCGACTCCCACACCACCATGGTCAACGGCCTGGGCGTGCTGGGCTGGGGCGTCGGCGGCATCGAGGCCGAGGCCGCGATGCTCGGCCAGCCGGTCTCGATGCTCATCCCCCGCGTGGTCGGCTTCAAGCTGACCGGCCAGCTGCCCGACGGTGCCACCGCCACCGACCTGGTGCTCACGATCACCGAGATGCTCCGCCAGCACGGCGTGGTCGGGAAGTTCGTCGAGTTCTACGGCGCCGGCGTCTCCGCCGTCCCGCTGGCCAACCGCGCCACCATCGGCAACATGAGCCCGGAGTTCGGCTCGACCGCGGCGATCTTCCCGATCGACGGCGAGACGATCACCTACCTCGAGCTGACCGGCCGTTCGCCGGAGCAGATCGCGCTGGTCGAGGCCTACGCCAAGACCCAGGGCCTGTGGCACGACGACAGCCGCGAGCCGGCCTTCTCCGAGTACCTCGAGCTGGACCTCGCGACGGTCGTGCCGAGCATCGCCGGCCCCAAGCGCCCGCAGGACCGGGTCGCGATGACCGACGCCAAGGAGGCCTGGCGCGAGGCGCTGCCCACCTACGTCAAGGACGACGAGACCGGCGGCGAGGACCGCAAGCCCGGCGTCCCGTCCAACGAGCAGCCCTACGGCGTCGAGTCCGCCGCCGACGAGGCCTCGGCCGAGTCGTTCCCGGCCTCGGACCCGGTCAGCCCGTTCGCGCACGGCAACGGCGAGGCCGGCAAGCCGCACCCGTTCGTGGCCGACGACGTCCTCCCCGACCGGCCGAACAAGCCGACCAAGGTGGTGATGGAGGACGGCACCGAGACCTACGTCGACCACGGTCACGTGGTCATCGCCGCGATCACCTCCTGCACCAACACCTCCAACCCGTCGGTCATGATCGGCGCCGCGCTGCTGGCCAAGAACGCCGTCGAGCGGGGCCTCAGCAGCAAGCCGTGGGTGAAGACGACGCTGGCCCCGGGGTCGAAGGTCGTCACCGACTACTACGAGAAGTCGCAGCTCACCCCCTACCTGGAGAAGCTCGGCTTCTACCTGGTCGGCTACGGCTGCACCACCTGCATCGGCAACTCCGGCCCGCTGCCGGAGCCGGTCAGCAAGGCCGTCAACGAGGCCGACCTCGCCGTCGTCTCGGTGCTCTCGGGCAACCGCAACTTCGAGGGCCGGATCAACCCCGACGTCAAGATGAACTACCTGGCGTCCCCGCCGCTGGTGATCGCCTACGCGCTCGCCGGGACGATGGACCTGGACCTGACGACGGAGCCGCTGGGCAAGGGCAGCGACGGGCAGGACGTCTACCTGCGCGACATCTGGCCCTCGCCGCACGAGGTGCAGCGGGTCATCGACGAGGCGGTCTCGGCCGAGCAGTTCGGCGACAGCTACCAGGACGTGTTCGCCGGCACCGAGCAGTGGCAGAACCTGCCCACGCCCACCGGTGACACCTTCGCCTGGGACGCGGAGAGCACCTACGTCCGCAAGCCCCCGTACTTCGACGGCATGCCGGCCGAGCCGACCCCGGTGCAGGACATCACCGGCGCCCGCACGCTCGCCGTGCTGGGCGACTCGGTGACCACCGACCACATCTCGCCGGCCGGTTCGATCAAGGCCGACTCCCCCGCCGGCAAGTACCTGCAGGAGCACGGCATCGAGCGCCGCGACTTCAACTCCTACGGGTCCCGCCGCGGCAACCACGAGGTGATGATCCGCGGCACGTTCGCCAACATCCGGCTGCGCAACCAGCTGGTGCCGGGCACCGAAGGCGGCGTCACCAAGGACCACCTGACCGGCGAGACGACGTCGATCTACGACGCCTCCCAGGCCTACCAGGCGCAGGGCATCCCGCTGGTCGTGCTGGCCGGCAAGGAGTACGGCTCCGGGTCCTCCCGCGACTGGGCGGCCAAGGGGACGGCGCTGCTGGGCGTCAAGGCGGTCATCGCCGAGAGCTACGAGCGCATCCACCGGTCGAACCTGATCGGCATGGGCGTGCTGCCGCTCCAGTTCCCCGAGGGCCAGGACCGCGAGTCCCTCGGCCTGACCGGGGACGAGGAGTTCACCATCACCGGGATCACCGAGCTGAACGACGGCTCGATCCCGCGGACGGTGAAGGTGACGGCCGGGGACGTCGAGTTCGACGCCCGCGTCCGCATCGACACCCCTGGTGAGGCGAACTACTACCGCAACGGCGGGATCATGCAGTACGTGCTGCGGTCCCTCCGCGGTTCCGCCACCGCCTGATGGACCTGGGCCTGGGTGGTCGCGGACTCCTGCTCACCGGTGCGAGCCGGGGGCTGGGGTTCGCGACCGCCCAGGCCCTCGTCGCGGACGGGGCCCGGGTGCTGCTCAGCTCCCGGTCCCCGGAGTCCGTCGACGCCGCCGTCGCCTCGCTCGGCGGGGCGCCGGCAGCGTCCGGGCTCGCCGCCGACCTGGCCGACCCCTCCGCCGCCGAGGAGCTGGTCGGCGCGGCGGTCGACCGGCTCGGCCGGGTCGACGGCGCGCTGATCTCCGTCGGCGGCCCGACCCCGGGCAGCGTGCTCGAGGTCGGTGAGGACGCCTGGCGGGCCGGTGTGGAGAGCGTGCTGCTCGGGCCGCTGCGGCTGATCCGGGCACTCGTCCCGCACCTGTCCCCCGACGCCGCGATCGGGCTGGTCCTCTCCACCTCGGTGCGCCAGCCGATCGGGCACCTGGCCGTCTCCAACGGCCTGCGGCCCGGGCTGGCGATGACCACCAAGGCGCTGGCCGACGAGCTCGGACCGCGCGGCGTCCGGGTGTTCGGCCTGCTGCCCGGCACCATCGCCACCGACCGGGTCACCGAGGTCGAGGCGGCCTCCGGCGACCCGGCCGGCGCCCGGGCCCGCACCGAGGCCGCCATCCCGCTGCGCCGGGTCGGCCGCCCCGAGGAGTTCGGCGCGGTCGCCGCCTTCGCCCTCTCCCCCGCTGCCTCCTACGTCACCGGCACCATGCTGACCGTCGACGGCGGCATCACCCGCGCCCTGTGACGCTGCCGCGCCACGACTGGTCGCCGACCGCGGTCCCGATGCCCAGGAGGCAGCCATGAACGACCACTCGCAGCCGGTGCTGGTCGCCTGCGCCCACGGCACCCGGAACCCCACCGGACGGCGGCTGATCGGTCAGCTCGCACTGGCCGCCCGCGCGCTGCGGCCGGGGCTCACCACCACCGCTGCCTTCGTCGACGTGCAGCCGCCCACCGTGGTCGACGTCGTCCGCGGGCTGGGCGAGTCGGCGACCCCCGCCGTCGTCGTCCCGCTGCTGCTGTCCGGCGGGTTCCACGTGCACGTCGACATCGCCGGGGCCGTCGCCGACCACCCGTCGGCGGTGGCCGCGCGGCCGCTGGGTCCCGATGGCCGGCTGGTGGGCGTGCTCACCGACCGGCTGCTCGCCGCCGGCGCCGACCGCGACGACCAGGCCACCGCGATCGTGCTGGCCGCCGCCGGGTCCAGCGACCCGCGGTCGGTGCAGGACGTCGAGGACACCGCGGCGCTCCTCCAGCGGGACTGGGCCGGCCCGGTCACCACCGGCTACGGGTCGGCCGCCCAGCCCCCGGTGCCCGACGCCGTCGCCGCCGCCCGCGCGGCCGGCGCCCAGCGGGTCGTCGTCGCCGCCTACCTGCTCGCGCCCGGGCACTTCCACGACAAGCTCCAGGGCGCCGGCGCCGATTGCGTCACGGCACCATTGCTGCCCGACGAGCGGATCGCCGCCGTCCTGCTCGACCGCTACGACGCAGCCCTCACCCCGGCGCAGTAGGCGCCGGGGTCCGCCTCACTGCAGGGCCAGGACCAGGCAGACGAGTGCGAGCACCAGCGCGACCGGCGTCATGACCAGGCACTCGCGGCGGCTGCGTGAGGCGGCGTTCATCAGCACCCCGAGCGTGAAGTAACCGGTCAGCACCCAGATGGCCACGTCGGCCACCCCGCGCGGGAGGACGTCCAGCGCGCCGGCCACCTGCAGGAGCAGTGCGGCGAAGACCCCGTAGAGCACGATCGACACGGCGCTGCCGATCCGCAGCCCACGCGGCAGGACGACGTGCTGACCGCCCCAGGCGAACCGGCCCAGCGGCGCGCCGGCGATCAACGACACCTGGAAGACGGCGAGGCAGCCGAGCAGCACGACACCCACGACGGCAGCGAGCATGATCACCGGCGCAGGCTATCGGCGCGTGGCCTCCCGCGGTCGTGCTCCGTCAGCGGACCCTCGTGTGACCCGGAACACCTGGTCGTCACCGCTCCGAGGTCCGGGTGCACCACTCGGACGACGTCCCGACCGCGGCCCTCACGGTCCGGTGGCCACCGGGCGGTCGGGGTCGTTCGACCACTCCGACCAGGAGCCGGGCCACAGAGCCGCCTCGATGCCGGCCTCGGCGAGCGCAGCCACCTCGTGGGCGGCGGTCACACCCGAGCCGCAGTAGACGCCCACCGCCGTCTCCGGCCGGACGCCGAGGGCGGCGAACCGCTCGGTGAGTACAGCGGCTGTAGCGAAGCGCCCGCTGCGATCCAGGTTCTCCGTGGTGGGTGCGCTGACCGCGCCGGGCACGTGGCCCGCCCGTGGGTCGACCGGTTCCACCTCACCGCGGTAGCGCTCGCCGGCCCGGGCGTCGAGCAGCACCCCACCGGCCGTGGGCAGTGCAGCCGCCTCGTCCGCGGTGAGCACGGGCATCCCGCCGCCGGTCAGCACCACGTCGCCGGGCTGGGGGACGACGTCACCCTCCACCAGTTCGCCCCCGGCCGCGGTCCAGGCGTCCAGCCCACCGTCGAGGACCGTGACGTCGGGAAGGCCGCCCCAGCGCAGCAACCACCAGGCCCGGGCCGCCGCCAGGCCACCCGTGGCGTCGTAGACGACGACACGGGAGCCGGTGGAGATCCCCCACCGGCGGGCCGCTGACTGCAGTGCCTGTACCGACGGGAGCGGGTGGCGGCCGGCCGTCGGCGAGGCGCCCTCGGCCAGCTCGGTGGGCAGGTCGACGTACACCGCACCCGGCAGGTGGCCGGCCAGGTACCGGTCGCGGCCGTCGGACCTGCCGAGCGCCCAGCGGACGTCGAGCAGGACGACGTCCCCGGTGCGGCCGAGCAGCTCCGCGGCCGCGGTCAGCACGCTCACCGCGCGGCCTCCTGCCGCGCCGCCTCCAGTTCCGCGGTCAGCGCGGTCAGCGCGTCGGCCCGGCCGCCGTAGCGGGCCGGGGTGCTCTGCAGGAGGGCGATCTTCCACCGGCCCTCCTCCTCCACGGCGGTGAGCGCGTGGACGGTGTGCCGGGACGGGTCGACGGCGTCGGCGCCGGCCGGGACCATGCCGGCCACCGCGTGCAGCACGACCACCCGGTCGGTCAGCCGGCGCACCGAGCGCACGACACCGACGAAGGTGGGGGTGGCGTGCTCGGTGAACATCCGGCGCATGTCGGCGGCGATGCTCAGCCGGCCGCTGCGCAGGGTGCCGTCGAGGTCGATGAGCTCACCGTCGTCGGCGAACACCGACGAGACCGTCACGCCGCTGCGCTGGTTCCATCCCGCCAGGTACCGCGCGTACAGCGCCCGGATCTGGGTGTCCTGCGGATGACCTGCGCTCAAGGGAGTGCTCCTGCGGGTGGTACGAGTGGGTCAGGAGTGACCGTAGTGTGCCCGCCCAGACGGCAGCCGACCCCGTGCCGTCCGGCGCGGCTCCCGAGCGGCTGCAGGTGGCTCAGAAGGCCGCGAGGGGCTCGGCCACGAACCCGCCGTCCCGCTGCGAGATGTGCCAGACCCGGACGTCCTTGCCGCCGATCTCGTCCTTCTCGTGGAAGCGGACCCGCTCGCCGAGCGACACCCCGTGGCCGCGGACCAGCAGCGGCCCGCCGCTGTCGACGGTGAACTCGGCGTCCCCGACGAAGAGCTCCAGGGACGCGGCCTCACCGGCCGGCGGCTCGGTGACCGGACACGGCCGGCCGGACGCGACGGAGGGCGGGGGCTGGATGGTCACGGTGGGCCTCCCACGGTGGCGGTGCACGGTGGCGGATCAGGTGACGGCGGTGTCGGTGGGAACGTGCCATGGAGCGCGTGATGCCTGCAGTCCCCGCCGACACCCTCCGGCACGGCTCTTACTCTCCGTGCCCGCGTCCTGACGTACCGCTCACCCCACCTGGACGGCCCGGTCGTCTCCGGCCGGGGCGAACTGGGTGCGGTAGAGCTCCGCGTAGTGGCCGCCGGCGGCGAGCAGCTCGTCGTGGGTGCCCCGCTCGACGATCCGGCCGGCCTCGACGACCAGGATCTGGTCGGCGCCGCGGATGGTGGACAGCCGGTGCGCGATCACCAGCGAGGTGCGCCCGGCCAGCGCCGCGTCCAGCGCGTGCTGCACGGCCACCTCGGACTCGCTGTCCAGGTGGGCGGTCGCCTCGTCGAGGATCACGACGCCCGGTGCCTTCAGCAGCACCCGGGCGATCGCCAGCCGCTGCTTCTCCCCGCCGGACATCCGGTGCCCACGGTCCCCGACCACGGTGTCCAGCCCGTCGGGCAGCGAGTGCACCAGCGCGGCGATCCGGGCCCCGGTGAGCGCGGACCACAGCTCCTCCTCGGTGGCGTCCGGCTTGGCGTAGCGCAGGTTGGCCCGGATGGTGTCGTGGAACAGGTGGGCGTCCTGGCTGACCACGCCGATCGCGTCGCGCAGCGAGGCGGTGGTCGCCTGCCGGACGTCGATCCCGCCGACCCGCACCACGCCCTCGGTGACGTCGTAGAGCCGGGAGACCAGCGCGGCGATCGTCGACTTCCCGGCACCGGAGCTGCCGACCAAGGCGACCAGCTGGCCCGGCTCGGCCCGGAAGGAGACGTCGTGCAGCACCTCGGCCGGGAGCCCGTGCTCGGGGACGGCGACGTCCTCCAGCGACGCCAGCGAGACCTCGGCGGCGGACGGGTAGCGGAAGGAGACCGACTCGAACTCCAGCGACCGGTCCGCGTCGGGGACCGGCACGGCGTCGGGGGCCTCGGCGATCATCGGCGCCAGGTCGAGCACCTCGAAGACGCGGTCGAAGCTGACCAGCGCGCTCATCACGTCGACCCGGACGTTGGCCAGCGCGGTCAGCGGTCCGTAGAGCCGGGCCAGCAGCAGGGCCAGGGCGACGACGTCACCGGCCGACAGCGATCCGGTGAACGCCAGCCAGCCACCGAGCCCGTAGACCAGGGCGGTGGCCAGGGCGGCGACCAGGGTGAGGGCGGTGAAGAAGGTGCGGCCGTACATCGCCGACAGGACGCCGATGTCGCGCACCCGGGACGCCCGGCCGCGGAAGGACTCCGCCTCGACCTCCGGGCGGCCGAACAGCTTGACCAGCAGCGCACCGGCCACGTTGAACCGCTCGGTCATCGTGGCGTTCATCGACGCGTTGAGCCCGTAGGACTCCCGGGTGATCGTCTGCAGCTTGCGGCCGATCCGCTGGGCGGGCACCACGAACAGCGGCACCATCACGATCGACAGCAGGGTGATCTGCCAGGACAGGGTGAGCATGACCCCGGCGGTGAGCACCAGGGCGATCACGTTGGAGACGACGCCGGACAGCGTGGAGGTGAAAGCCCGCTGCGCACCGATGACGTCGTTGTTCAGCCGGCTCACCAACGCGCCGGTCTGGGTGCGGGTGAAGAAGGCGACCGGCATCCGCTGGACGTGCTCGAAGACCCGGGTGCGCAGGTCGTAGATGACGCCCTCACCGATCCGGGCGGAGTACCAGCGCTGGACCAGCGAGCTGGCAGCGTCGAGCACGGCGAGCCCGGCGATGAACAGCGCGATCCGGACGACGTCGCCGGCGGTGCCGGTCAGGTTGGCGATCCGGTTGACGATGTCGCCGGCGAGCAGCGGGGTGACCACCCCGATCACCGCGGAGAAGACCACCAGCGCCAGGAAGCCGATCAGCTCCCGCCGGTAGGGCCCGGCGATGCCCAGGATCCGGCGCACCGTCCCCTTGGGGACGCCGCGGGACGTCACCGACCGGTCGGTGCTGAACGACCGCATCGCGGCCATGGACGTCATCGGTGAGCTCACGACGCGCCCCCTGCTGCTGGATCCGGTTGACCACCGAGCCGAACAGCGACTGCGGTCGTCCTGTTCCGCGCGGTCAGTCCTGCCCGGCCAGCCGGCGCAGCCGCCGCACCTGGGCAGCGCGCTCGGCGGCGTCCTGCTCCTCGGGGCCGTTGCGGACGGCCGAGCGCACCAGCGCCAGCGTCTCCCGGGCGGCGTCGGCGTCCGGTCCGAGGAGGGCCGCGGTCAGGTCGGCGACCGCCCCGTCCAGCTCGGCGGTCGGGACGGCGAGGTTCGCCAGCCCGGTGGCCACGGCCTCGGCCGCGCCCACCGCCCGGCCGGTCAGGCAGATCTCCACGGCTCGGCTGTAGCCGACCAGCTCCACCAGCGTGCTGGTGCCGGTCAGGTCGGGCACCAGCCCGAGGCCGGTCTCGGGCAGGCGCAGCTGGGCGTCCTCGGTGACCACCCGCAGGTCGCAGGCGAGGGCCAGCTGGGCGCCTGCGCCGATCGCGTGCCCCTGCACCGCGGCCACCGAGACGACGCCGGGCGAGCGCAGCCAGCGGAACGCCGCCTGGTACCCCCGGATGCGCTCCTGGGCCGCCTCGGTGGGCAGGGAGCCCAGCTCGGCCAGCCCGCCGGGCACGCCGGGGTCGCTGCTGAAGAGGGTGCGGTCCAGGCCGGCGGAGAACGCCCGGCCCGCACCGCGGACGACGACCACGCGCACGTCGTCGTCCAGCGACTCACCCACCGCGCGCAGCGCGGCCCAGGTGGCCGGGGTCTGCGCGTTGAGCTGATCGGCCCGATCGAGGGTCACGGTGAGGACGGCACCGTCGCGCGCCGTCCTCACCCAGCCGTCGGGCTGCTCGCTCACGCAGACTTCTTGGCGTTCCGGTTCGCCCCGCCCCGCCCCCGCAGGGTGGCGCCCGACTCCGACAGCAGACGGTGCACGAAGCCGTAGGAGCGGTTGGTCGAGGTCGCCAGCGAGCGGATGCTCTCGCCGCTGTCGTACCGCTCCCGGAGCTCGCCGGCCAGCGACGTCCGGTCGTCCCCGGTGATCCTCTTGCCCTTGCTCAGGTCCGCAGTGCTCGAGTCGGCCATGACTCCCCTCCGTGTCAGGGGTGCTGCCGACTCGTGCCGACGACATCCCGCTGATCCCCCGGCGCCGATGTCCCGGTGACCTCGGCGTCCCACTGGCCATGATCACCCAGGCGCGGGGGCTCGGCCACCGCAACAAGACCGCGCACAGCCGGACCCGCAGGTCAGGCCGGGGACGACCGGATCCGGTCGTTACGCGAGCGAGACCAGGTCGGCGAAGTCGGCGCTCCAGGTGTCCTCGGTGCCGTCGGGCAGGATGATCACCTTGTCCGGGTCCAGCGCAGTGACCGCGCCCTCGTCGTGGGTGACGAGCACGATGGCGCCCTGGTAGGTGCGCAGCGCCTCGAGCACCTGCTCGCGGCTGGCCGGGTCGAGGTTGTTGGTCGGCTCGTCCAGCAGCAGCACGTTCGCCCCGGAGATGACCAGCGTGGCCATGGCCAGCCGGGTGCGCTCGCCGCCGGAGAGCGTGCCGGTGCGCTGGTCGACGTTCTCCCCGGAGAAGAGGAAGGCGCCCAGGATCTTGCGCAACTCGGTGTCGGTGGAGCCCGGCGCCGACGACCGCATGTTCTCCAGCAGCGTGCGGTCCATGTCCAGCGTCTCGTGCTCCTGGGCGTAGTAGCCCACCCGCAGCCCGTGACCGGGCTTCACCTCGCCGGTGTCCGGGGTCTCGGTGCCGGCCAGCATCCGCAGCAGGGTGGTCTTGCCCGCGCCGTTGAACCCGAGGACGACGACCCGGGCGCCCTTGTCGATGGCCAGGTCGACGCCGGTGAAGATCTCCAGCGAGCCGTAGCTCTTGGACAGGCCCTCCGCGGTGAGCGGGGTGCGGCCGCACGGTGCCGGGGTCGGGAAGCGCAGCTTGGCGACCTTGTCCTGCACCCGGACGTCGGCCAGGCCGGCGGCCAGCCGCTGGGCGCGCTTGTCCATGCTCTGCGCGGCCTTGGCCTTGGTGGCCTTGGCGCGCATCTTGTCCGCCTGGGCGGTCAGCGCGTCGATCTTCTTCTCGGCGTTGGCCCGCTCGGAGCGGCGGCGGCGCTCGTCGGTCTCCCGGGCGTCCAGGTACCGCTTCCAGCCGAGGTTGTAGACGTCGACGGTGGCCCGGTTGGCGTCCAGGTGCCAGACCTTGTTGACCACGGCCTCCAGCAGCTCGACGTCGTGGCTGATCACGATCAGCCCGGCGCGGTGGCTGGCCAGGAACCCCTTGAGCCACACGATCGAGTCGGCGTCCAGGTGGTTGGTGGGCTCGTCGAGCAGCAGCGTGTCGGCGTCGGAGAACAGGATCCGGGCCAGCTCCACGCGGCGGCGCTGACCGCCGGAGAGGGTGCGCAGCGGCTGCTGCAGCACCCGGTCGGGCAGGCCGAGGTTGGTGCAGATCCGCGCGGCGTCGCTCTCCGCGGCATACCCGCCGAGGGCGGCGAACTGGTCCTCCAGCCGGCCGTACTGCCGCACAGCGCGGTCCATCTCGGCGTCGTCGGCGGGCTCGGCCATGGCGACCTGGGCCTTGGTCAGCTTCGCCTTGAGGACGTCGAGCCCGCGGCCGGAGAGCACCCGGTCGCTGGCGGTGATGTCGAGGTCGCCGCTGCGCGGGTCCTGCGGGAGGTAGCCGAGCTCGCCGGTCACCTCGACCTTGCCGGCGTGCGGCACGCGTTCGCCGGCGAGGGTGGTGAGAGTGGTGGTCTTGCCAGCACCGTTGCGCCCGACCAGCCCGATACGGTCACCGGGCTGGACCCGCAGATCGGCGTCGCTGATGAGGATCCGGGCGCCGGCACGCAGCTCGAGGCCGGTCGTCGTGATCACTGATGCCATGGTAGGCGCTCGGCGCCGGTCTTCCGACCCCTTTCCCGGGTGACCTCCACATCACCTCGGGTACGCAGGGCACGGCCGTGGCGTCGCAGTGGTCCGGACAGCGGAGGTGGGCGGTGCCGAGCGACCCCGAGGTGGTCTACCCGCCGCCGCTGGACCGCCCCTCGCCGACCACAGCGCCGGCGCACGCCAGCCCCGGTGCCGCCGCGGATGACCGTGTTGGCGGCGACGGCACCAGTGACGGCTCCCTCGACCTCGGCGGAGACCGCACCCATGACGGCGGCGGCCTCGTCGGCGACCGCACCAGTGACGCCGCCGGCGACCTCGACGGCGACCACCCAGGTGGCGTCGGCGACGACCTCGCCGGTGACGTCGCACCCCAGCAGGTGCTGCTCGGCGCCGGTGTGGTCGCCGTGGTCGCCGCCGGCGCCGCCTCGCTGACCGACGCCGGGTCGGTGCCCGGGCTCCTCGTGGTCACCCTGCTGACCGTCGCCGCGACGCTCGGCTCGTTCCGCGCCGGTGCGCGCGGTCTGCGCAGCAGCGAGGAGGCGCTCGCCTGCGCTGCCGTGGTGCTCGCCGCGGTGGCCGCCTGGTCGGCCGGGGACGGCCCCGGCGGGCCCACCGCGGTGCTCCTCTCGCTGCTCGCCGCGGTCTTCGCCGTCCTGGGCCTGCTCGCCAGGACGACGCGGACCTGGCCGATCGCCGCCTGGGGGGCCGGGCAGGTGGCGGTGCTGAGCGCGCTGACCGGCTCCGGGCTGTCGCTCGCCCCGCACGCCAGCGTCGTGTTGGCCACCGCCGTCGCCGGGCTCGCGATCACGCTGGCCGCGCGCCGGGACGTCGCGGTGGTCACCCTGGTCACCGCCGCCGCCTGGTGGGCGACCGGGGTGGTCGAGGGCTCGCTGCACGTCTGGACGTCGGAGTCGGTCGCGGCCGCCCTGGCGCCCGCCACGCTGATGCTGCTGGCGGCCGGGGCGCTGCTCGGGCTCGGCCGCCGACCGGAGCTGCGGCCGCTGCTGGGCCGTCCGAACGCGGCGCCCGTGCTCGCCGGGCTGGCGGCCGGGTCCGCCGTGGCGGGTCTGCTCCAGGCTGCCGGGCTCGCCGGGGTGGTCACCAGCGGACACCTGGGCGTCGCCCTTGCGGCGGTGGTCGGTGCCCGGGCGGCCCCGGGCCCGGCCGCCCTGCCCCGGCCGGCGGGGCTCGCCGCCGCCGCGGTGCTGACCGGGCTCGCCGTCGTCCAGCTGCTCGGGTCGGGGCACTGGTCGGCCCTCGCCACGGTCGTCGCCGGCGCGGCGGTGCCGGCGGTGCTGGTCGCCGTCCGGCGACCGACCGGACGCCGGTGGGCGCTGCCGGTCGCGGTGGGGTGCCCGGCCGCCGCCGTGCTGCTGACCGAGGCCGACGGCAACCTCTCCCCCGCGCCGGCTGGTGCGCTGCTCGTGCCGCTGTGCCTGCTCGCCCTCGGCGGCGCGACCGTGCTCCGCCGGCAGCCCGCGGAGCTGCCGCTGACCTGGGCGGCCGCCGTCGTGGCCGTCGCCGGGTCGGTGGAGCTCGCCCGCACCGGGCACCTGTTCGGGCTGGGCCTCGGGCTGGCCGTCGTCGGTGCGGGCTTCCTCGCCGCCGGCACGGTCACCGACCGGGCGCGGACCCGGGCCGGTGGGTGCGTCGCGCTCGTCCTGGCGGCCTGGCTCGCCGCCGGGGACGCCGGGACCGGCGTGCCGGAGGCCTACACGCTGCCGGCCGCCTCGGTGCTGTGGCTGTACTCAGGACGGCGACTGGCCACCGGCGCCTCTTGGCCGGCCTGGGGCCCGGGCCTGGTGGTCGCCTTCGTCCCGTCGGTCTGGCTGGCGGTCGTGGAACCGGACCTGCTGCGACTGGTGCTGGTGGTCCTCGCCGCGACGCTGACCGCGATCGCCGGCAGCCGCTGGCAGGTGCAGGCGCCGCTCGTCGTGGGCGCGGCCTCGCTGACCGCGGTCGCTCTCGGCCGGGTCGTGGCCTACCTGCCCGTCACCGGTCTGCTGGTGGTCGGGGCCGCCGGTGCGGTGCTGCTCGCGGCCGGTGCGGTCTACGAGGAGCGGCGGGCCCGCGCGCGGGCGGCCCTCGCGCGCGTCGCCGACCTGCGCTGACGCGCGCTGGCTACAGCCACTGCATCGACTCCGACCGCGTCACCGCGGCGCGGGTCAGGAGCCGAACAGCACCTCGGCGCCGACCGGGCGCCAGCCGGCGGCCAGGAAGGACCGCAGCGAGGCGGTGTTGGCCGGGGCGACCTGCGCCCACAGCGACGCCACGCCCGGGACCAGCGCCGGAGCAGCCGCGGCCAGGGCGGTGCCCAGCCCGCGGCCACGGGCATCCGGGCGGACCTCGGTGCCGGCCTCCCACCGGCCGGCGACCCCTCGGCCGAGGACCAGCAGGCCGGCTCCGTCGGGCGTCGTCCAGACCCGTACCCCGGTGCGGTGCCGTAGCGCGCGCCGGACCCGGGGGTGCTCCCCCGGTGCCACCTCGACCAGCTCGGGCCCGGGGGCCGTCGGCGCAGGCGGCGCGATCAGCAGGGCGTCCAGGACGCCGGGTTCGGCACCGACCTCCTCGGCGAGGGCCGTGAGGAAGCGCGCGCCCAGCGGCGCCTCGATCGGCTCGCGGGCGACCTGCCCGGCGACCCAGCCCGGGTCGACGTCGGCGGCCACCACGTGCCACCCGGTCCCACCCACGACGAGTGCCGGCACCCGCTGCCCGTCGAGGAGCAGGGGTGCCGGCACGGTCGTGACGCTGGCATCAGCCGGCGGGGTCTCCCCCGCAGCCAGCCGGGTGAACAGCTCGTCGAGGCCCTCGCCCCGCGCGAGCGGAGGGAGGGGTGCCTCCACTAGACCCGGAAGCCCAGGGCGCGGAGCTGCTCGCGGCCGTCGTCGGTGATCTTGTCCGGGCCCCACGGCGGCATCCAGACCCAGTTGATCCGGATGTCGCCGACCAGGCCGGGCCCGGGGCCGCCGGTGAGGGCCTGGCGGGCCTGGTCCTCGATCACGTCGGTCAGCGGGCAGGCCGCCGACGTCAGCGTCATGTCGATGATCGCGACGTTGGCGTCGGTGTCGACGTCCAGCCCGTAGACGAGCCCGAGGTCGACGACGTTGACGCCCAGCTCGGGGTCGACGACGTCGCGCATGGCCTCCTCGATGTCCTCGATCAGCGCGGACTTGCCGCCGTAGAGGCCTGCGTCGGGGGCCACTGCGTCCGTGGTGGGGGTGTCCGTGGTGTTCTCGGTCATGCGTCTGCTCCTCCGGTCGGGACCGCGAGCGCGCGGGCGCTCGCGTCCTTCAGCGCCATCCAGCTCATCAGTGCGCACTTGACCCGTGCCGGGTACTTCGAGACGCCGGCGAACGCCACGGCGTCCTCCAGGTCGTCCTCCAGCTCCTCGGCCACGGCCGTGTCGCCCTTGCTCTGCATCAGCGTCATGAACTGATCGCCGGTGTGCATCGCCTCGGGCACGCTCTTCCCGATCACCAGGTCGTACATCGCCGAGACCGACGCCTGGCTGATCGAGCAGCCCATGCCCTCGTAGGAGACGTCGGCGATGGTGTCGCCGTCCAGGTGCACCCGCAGGGTGACCTCGTCGCCGCACGTCGGGTTGACGTGGTGCACCTCGGCCTCGAACGGGTCGCGCAGACCGCGCCCGTGGGGGTTCCGGTAGTGGTCCAGGATGATGTCCTGGTACATCGACTGCAGCTGCATCAGCTCGTTGCTCCCTCGTCCTCAGAGGGTGCAACACCGAAGAACCGCTGGGCTTCCCGCACGCCCTCGACGAGCGCGTCGACGTCGTCGTAGCCGGTGTGCACGTAGAACGTGGCCCGGGTGGTGGCCGGGACGCCGTAGCGGCGCACCACCGGCCAGGCGCAGTGGTGCCCGACCCGGACGGCGATGCCCAGGTCGTCGAGGACCTGGCCGACGTCGTGCGGGTGGATCCCCTCGACGGTGAAGCTGATCGCGCCGCCGCGGGCCACGGTGTCCGGCGGGCCGATCACGGTGACCCCGGGGACGGCCCGCAGCTGCGCCAGGGCGTACTCGGTGAGCGCCTCCTCGTGCGCCTGCACCTGGTCCATCCCCAGCCGCTGCAGGTACTCCACGGCGGCGGCCAGCCCGATGACCTGTGCGGTCATCGGCACGCCGGCCTCGAAGCGCTGCGGCGGGGGCATGAAGGTGCTGCCCTCCATCCGGACGACCTCGATCATCGAGCCGCCGGTGAGGAAGGGCGGGAGCGCGTCGAGCACGTCGTAGCGGCCCCACAGCACGCCGACCCCGGTGGGCCCGAGCATCTTGTGCCCGGAGAACACCAGGAAGTCCGCACCGAGCTCGGTGACGTCGACCCGCTGGTGCGGCACCGACTGGGCGCCGTCGACCAGCACCAGGGCGCCGACCTCGCGGGCCCGGGCGACGATGTCGCCCAGCGGGTTGATCGTGCCCAGGATGTTCGACTGCTGGGTCACCGCGACGAGCTTGGTCCGCTCGTTGACCACGGTGGCCAGGTCGGAGAGGTCCAGCCGGCCGTCGTCGGTGAGCCCCAGCCAGCGCAGGGTCGCCCCGGTGCGCTCGCAGAGCTGCTGCCAGGGCAGCAGGTTGGCGTGGTGCTCCATCTCGGTCACGACGATCTCGTCGCCCTGGCCGACGGCGTACCGGCGGAACTCCGGCTCCTTGGCCGTCGCCGCGTTGGACAGCGCGTAGGCGACCAGGTTGATCGCCTCGGTGCTGTTCCGGGTGAAGACGACCTCGTTCTCCGGCGCCCCGATGAACGCACCGATGGTGGTGCGCGCCGCCTCGTAGGCCGCGGTGGCCTCCTCGGCGAGCTGGTGCGCACCCCGGTGCGGGGCGGCGTTGACGTTCTCGTAGAACCACCGCTCGGCGTCCAGCACGCTGGTCGGCTTCTGCGAGGTGGCGCCGGAGTCGAGGTAGACCAGCCGCTTCCCGTCCCGGACGGTGCGGGACAGGATCGGGAAGTCCGCCCGGATCGCCTCGACGTCCAGCGGGAGCGGCACCTGCTGCGCCCCGGCGGGACGCGAGACGGTCTCGGTCATGCGGTCGCAGCCTCGCTGGCGGCCTGCTCGTTCGAGTCCTTTACGTACGCGGCGTAGCCCTGGTCCTCGAGCTTCTGCGCGAGCTCCGGGCCACCCTCGTCGACGACCCGGCCGGCGACGAAGACGTGCACGAAGTCGGGCTTGATGTACTTGAGGATCCGCGTGTAGTGCGTGATCAGCAGGACGCCGACCGGGCTGTCGGCCTTGGCCCGGTTCACGCCCTCGGAGACGACGCGGAGCGCGTCGACGTCCAGGCCGGAGTCGGTCTCGTCCAGGATCGCCATCTTCGGCTTGAGGAGGCGCATCTGCAGGATCTCGTGGCGCTTCTTCTCACCACCGGAGAAGCCCTCGTTGACGTTGCGCTCGGCGAACGCGCTGTCCATCTCCAGCGCGGTCATCTCGGTCCGCACGTCCTTGACCCAGGTGCGCAGCTTCGGCGCCTCGCCGGTGATCGCGGTGGCGGCGGTGCGCAGGAAGTTCGACACCGAGACGCCGGGGACCTCGACCGGGTACTGCATGGCCAGGAACAGGCCGGCCCGGGCGCGCTCGTCGACGGTCATCGCGAGGACGTCCTCGCCGTCGAGGGTGACGGTGCCGCCGGTGATCGTGTACTTCGGGTGCCCGGCGATCGAGTAGGCCAGGGTCGACTTGCCCGACCCGTTGGGGCCCATGATCGCGTGGGTCTCGCCCGCGCGGACGGTCAGGTCGACGCCGCGGAGGATCTCCTTGGCGTCGTCACCCTCGCCGACGCTGACGTGCAGGTCGCGGATCTCGAGCACGCTCCCGGCCGAGAGGCCGGTGGCGGACGGGGTCGCGGTGGGGCTGGTCACGGGTTTCTCGCTCCTCAGTGGGTGGCCGCGGCGAGGGGGGCGTCGACGTCCACCAGGACGTCGTCACCCTCCACCCGGACCGGGTAGACGGGGACCGGCTCGGTGGCCGGGAGGTTCGTGGGCTGGCCGGTGCGCAGGTCGAAGCACGAGCCGTGCAGGGCGCACTCGATGGTCGGCGCGCCGTCGACGTCGTCGACGTCGCCGTCGGTCAGCGGGACGTCGGCGTGCGAGCAGACGTCCTGGATCGCGTAGACCTCGCCGTCGAGCTGGACGACGGCGACGTCGACGTCGGCGAGCTCGACCCGCAGGGACCCGTCCTCGGGCACCTCGGACAGCGCGCAGACCCGCTCGTACGTCATGCGCCGACCTCGACCGGCTGCTCCTCGAGCTCCGGCAGGGCACCCAGGCGGGCCTCGATGGTGCCCATCAGCCGGTCCTGCAGCTCGGGGATTCCGATGTGCTGCACGACGTCGGCGAAGAAGCCGCGCACCACGAGGCGACGCGCGGTCTCGGCGTCGATCCCCCGCGAGCAGAGGTAGAACAGCTGCTCGTCGTCGAACCGGCCGGTGGCGCTGGCGTGACCGGCGCCGACGATCTCGCCGGTCTCGATCTCCAGGTTCGGCACCGAGTCGGCGCGGGCGCCGTCGGTGAGCACCAGGTTGCGGTTCAGCTCGTAGGTGTCCGTGCCGGTCGCGGCCGGCCGGATCCGGACGTCGCCGACCCAGACCGTGTGCGCCTTCTCCCCCTGCAGCGCGCCCTTGTAGACGACGTTGCTGCGGCAGTTCGGCGTGCCGTGGTCGACCCACAGCCGGTGCTCCTGGTGCTGGGTCTCGTCGGCGAAGTAGACGCCGTAGAGGTCCACGGAGCCGCCGGGGCCGGCGTACTGGACGTTGCTGACCAGCCGGACCAGGTCGCCGCCGAGGGTGACCACGACCTGCTTGAGCGAGGCGTCCCGGCCGACGACGGCGTCGTACTGCCCGCCGTGCACCGTGCCCGGCGCCCAGTCCTGGACCGAGACGACGGTCAGCTGCGCACCGTCACCGAGCACGAAGGCGACCCCGCCGGAGTAGCGGGCCAGACCGGAGTGGTCCAGGACGACGGTCGCCTGCGCGAACGCGCCGACCTCGACCACGAGCTGGCCCCACACGACGTCGTCGCTGCCGGTGCCGGACAGGCCCAGGGTGACCGGGCGGTCGAGCACGGCCTCCTTGGCGATCCGCAGCACGGCCGCGCCCCCGCTGCGCTGACGGGTCAGCGCGGCGAGCCGGTCGACCGGCTCGGGCAGGCCCTTCAGCAGCGGGTCGCCGGCCTCCACCGAGGTCAGCTCGGCGCCCTCGGGGAGGTCGCTCTGCCACGTCAGCGAGGCGTCGGACGGCGCGCCGTCCAGCAGCGCGCGGACCCGGCGCATCGGGGTGAAGCGCCACTCCTCCTCGCGGCCGGTCGGGGCGCCGAACGCCTCCGGGTCGGTGGAGGTGAACCGCTCGGCCGGCGAGCCGGTCGGCGCCGGCCCGCCGTGCGAGTGCGACCCGGGGGGCGCGTCGCCGGCGGTGCCGGTGCCGGCCGCCGGGGTGGTCGGCGGACCGGCCTGGGCACCCACGCCGGGAGCGAAGAGCTCGCCGGCGAGGGTGGCCGTCTCGGTGGTCAGGGTGGTCTGGTCGTCAGTACCGGGGTTGCGTGGAGCCGACATCAGCCGACGGCACCTTCCATCTGGAGCTCGATCAGGCGGTTGAGCTCGAGGGCGTACTCCATGGGCAGCTCCCGGGCGATGGGCTCGACGAAGCCGCGCACGACCATCGCCATCGCCTCGTCCTCGGAGAGCCCCCGGCTCATCAGGTAGAACAGCTGGTCGTCGCTGACCCGCGAGACGGTCGCCTCGTGGCCCATCGACACGTCGTCCTCGCGGACGTCGACGTAGGGGTAGGTGTCCGAACGGCTGATCGTGTCGACCAGCAGCGCGTCGCACTTCACCGTCGACTTGGAGCCGTAGGCGCCCTCGTCGACCTGGACGAGACCGCGGTAGGAGGTGCGGCCACCGCCCCGGGCGACCGACTTCGACACGATCGTCGAGGAGGTGTGCGGCGCGGCGTGCACCATCTTGGCGCCGGCGTCCTGGTGCTGGCCCTCACCGGCGAAGGCGATGGACATGACCTCGCCCTTGGCGTGCTCACCGGTCATCCACACGGCCGGGTACTTCATCGTCACCTTGGAGCCGATGTTGCCGTCGACCCACTCCATGGTCGCGCCCTCGTGGGCCACGGCCCGCTTGGTGACCAGGTTGTAGACGTTGTTCGACCAGTTCTGGATGGTCGTGTACCGGCAGCGCGCGTTCTTCTTCACGATGATCTCGACGACCGCGGAGTGCAGCGAGTCGGTCTTGTAGATCGGCGCGGTGCAGCCCTCGACGTAGTGCACGTAGGCGCCCTCGTCGATGATCATGAGGGTCCGCTCGAACTGGCCCATGTTCTCGGTGTTGATCCGGAAGTAGGCCTGCAGCGGGATCTCCACGTTCACGCCCGGCGGCACGTAGATGAACGAGCCACCGGACCACACCGCGGTGTTCAGCGCGGCGAACTTGTTGTCCCCGGAGGGGATGACCGAGCCGAAGTACTCACGGAACAGGTCCGGGTGCTCGCGCAGCGCGGTGTCGGTGTCCAGGAACAGGACGCCCTGCTCCTCGAGGTCCTCACGGATCTTGTGGTAGACGACCTCGGACTCGTACTGCGCCGCGACACCGGCGACCAGGCGCTGCTTCTCCGCCTCCGGGATGCCGAGCTTGTCGTAGGTATTCTTGATGTCGTCGGGCAGCTCGTCCCAGGTGGTGGCCTGGGCCTCGGTCGAGCGCACGAAGTACTTGATGTTCTGGAAGTCGATGCCGGAGAGGTCCGAGCCCCAGTCGGGCATGGGCTTCTTGCCGAAGATCTTCAGCGCCTTGAGCCGGCGCTCGAGCATCCACTCGGGCTCGTTCTTGCGGCGCGAGATGTCGCGGACGACGTCCTCGTTGAGGCCGCGGGTGGCGGAGGCACCGGCGGTGTCCGCGTCGGCCCAGCCGTACTTGTAGCGGCCGAGCGCGTCGATCGTCTCGTCCTGCGTCATCGGCGTGCTCACTGCCGGCTGCTGGGTGCTGGTCATGCGGGGGTCCTCTCCCGGTCGATCGAGGGGGTGGTGCGAGTGCTGGCGCCGGCGGTCGGGTGCTCCGAGGCCGTGGCGCGACCAGCAGGTACAGGGCGTGCAGAGGTGGCTTTGTTCCCGGCGCGGAGCCCGGCCCGGAGGGCGAGCTGCGCGGGGATGTGGGTGGTGCAGATGCCGTCGCCGTGGGCGATCGTGGCCAGCCGCTGCACGTGGGTGCCGACCAGCCGGCTGATCACCGCGGTCTCAGCCTCGCACAGCTGCGGGAACTCGGCCGCGACGTGGGCGACCGGGCAGTGGTGCTGGCACAGCTGCCCGCCGCTGGAGATCGCCGAGGCGGTCGCGGCGTAGCCCTCGGCGGTCAGCGCGACGGCGAGCACCTGCGCGCGGTCGACGTCCTCGGAGCCCGGCTCCGCCTGCTCGATCGCGGACTCCACGGCGGTGGAGCACCGCTGCGCCAGCCCGGAGAGCTGCTGCTCGGCGACGGCGCGGACGGCCTCGGGCCCGCCGTGCTCGGCGACGAAGCGCAGCGCCGTGAGCGCCAGGTCGTCGTAGGCGTGCGGGAAGGACTCGCGGCCGGCGTCGGTCAGGGCGAACCGGCGGGCCGGGCGCCCTCTCCCCCGCTGGCCGCCGGGCGCCTCACGCTCGGTGACCCGACCTGCGGCCACCAGGCCGTCGAGGTGCCGGCGTACGGCGGCCGGGGAGATCCCCAGCCGGCCGGCGAGCTCGGCGGCGGTCTGCGGACCGTGCTCGAGGAGGAGGCTGCTCACCCGGTCACGGGTGCGTCCGTCCTCGGCCGGCGCACCGGCTTGGGGGACGGCGGCTCGGGCCGCAGCGGATTCCACAACACGATTGTGTGCTTAATCGGGGAGCCCGCAAGCAAGGCCGTCCTTACCTGCGGGCTCCCCGAGAGGCAGGTCACATCGCCGCCGGGGCCTCCGCGTCGGTGGCCCGGTCGCCCGCGGCCACCTGCAGGTCCAGCTCCCCGTCGGTGACGTCGACGGTCACCCGCTGGCCGGCCCCCAACTGCCCGCCGAGCACCAGCCGGGAGAGCCGGTTGTCGACCTCCCGCTGGATCGCCCGGCGCAGCGGCCGAGCCCCGAACTGCGGCTCGTGCCCCCGCTCGGCCAGCCAGGCCACCGCCTCCGGCGTGAACTCGATGGCGACGTCCTGGGCGGACAGCCGTCGCCGGGTCTCGTCCAGCAGCAGGTCGGTGATCCGCGCCAGCTGCTCGGCCTCCAGCTGTCGGAAGACGACGATCTCGTCGATCCGGTTGAGGAACTCCGGCCGGAAGGCGTCCCGCAGCCGCCGCATCACCTGGTCGCGCAGGTCGTCGCCCGCGTTGCCGTGGGCGGTGAAGCCCAGCGGGCCCCGGCCGGCGTTGACGATCGCCTCCGACCCGAGGTTGCTGGTCATGATCACGACGGTGTTGGTGAAGTCGACCGTGCGGCCCTGCGAGTCGGTCAGCCGGCCGTCGTCCAGCAGCTGGAGCAGCGTGTTGAACACGTCCGGGTGCGCCTTCTCCACCTCGTCGAGCAGCACCACCGAGTAGGGACGGCGCCGCACCGCCTCGGTCAGCTGACCGGCGTCCTCGTACCCCACGTAGCCGGGGGGCGAGCCGACCAGCCGGCTGACCGCGTGCCGCTCCTGGAACTCGCTCATGTCCAGCCGGGTCATCCGGTCGGAGTCGCCGAACAGCGCCTCCGCCAGCGCCCGGGCCAGCTCGGTCTTGCCGACCCCGGTCGGGCCGAGGAACAGGAAGCTGCCGATGGGCCGGTCCGGGTCGCCCAGGCCCGCCCGCGAACGGCGGATCGCCTCGGCGACGACCTCGACGGCCTCGTCCTGGCCGACCACCCGCTGGTGCAGGACGTCCTCCAGGCGCAGCAGCCGGTCGCGCTCCTCCTCGGTCAGCTGGGCCACCGGCACGCCGGTCGCCCGGGAGACGACTTCGGCGATCTCGGCGACGCCGACCTCGGGGATGCCGGCGTCCCCACCGGAGCGGGCGCGGTCCAGCTCGGCCTGCGCCGCCTTGCACTCGTCACGCAGCGTCGAGGCGCGCTCGTACTGCTCGGCGGCGACCGCCTGGTCCTTCTCCCGGTGCAGCCGCTGCACCTCCTGCTCCAGCGCCCGCAGGTCGGTGGTGGGCCGCTTGACGCGCAGCCGGGTGCGGGCACCGGCCTGGTCGATCAGGTCGATCGCCTTGTCCGGCAGGTGCCGGTCGGTGACGTACCGCTCGGACAGCTCGGCGGCGGCGACCAGCGCCTCGTCGGTGAACCGGACCTGGTGGTGCGCCTCGTAGCGGTCCCGCAGCCCACGCAGGATCGCGATGGTGTCCTGCGTGCTGGGCTCGGGGACCAGGACGGGCTGGAAGCGCCGCTCCAGCGCCGGGTCCTTCTCGACGTTGCGCCGGTACTCCTCCAGCGTCGTCGCGCCCACGATGTGCAGCTCCCCGCGGGCCAGCGCCGGCTTGAGGATGTTGCCGGCCCCGGCCGATCCCTCCGACCCGCCGGCGGCGACCACGGTGTGCAGCTCGTCGATGAAGACGATGACCTCGTCGCTGTGCTCGCGGATCTCGTCCATCACCTTCTTGAGCCGCTCCTCGAAGTCACCGCGGTACCGGGTGCCGGCGACCAGTCCGGTGAGGTCCAGCTCGACCAACCGGCGACCACGGAGGGACTCGGGGACGTCGCCCTCGGCGATCTGCGCGGCGATGCCCTCGGCGATCGCCGTCTTGCCGACGCCGGCCTCCCCGATAAGCACCGGGTTGTTCTTGGTCCGGCGGGAGAGCACCTCGATCGTCTGCTCGATCTCCTGCGCCCGGCCGATGACCGGGTCGATCTTCCCGTCCCGGGCCAGCTGGGTGAGGTCGCGTCCGAACTCGTCGAGGGTCGGGGTGGAGGACGGCGGCTGCTCGCCACCAGCCCCGCCGCCCCGGACCGCGCTGGGCCCGCCGGCCGCGGCCCGCTGCAGCGCCTCCGGGGTGACCCGGGCGCCGCCCAGCAGACGGCCGGCACCGGAGTCCTGGTTCACCGACAGCGCGAACAGCAGGTGCTCGGGGCCGATGTAGGTCGAGCCGCTGGCCCGGGACACCTGGTGGGCGTCCAGGAGCGTCCGCTTCGTGGCCGGGCTCAGCGACACCGGCTGACCGGTCGGCTCGCCCTGCTGGAGCAGGCCGGCCAGCTGCTGGCGCAGCTGCTCCGGGTCGGCCCCGGCGCGGTCGAGCAGGGTGCGGGTCGGCTCGTGGCCGGCCAGCGCCCAGAGCAGGTGCTCGGTGTGCAGGTCCGCGCTGCCCCACTCGCTGGCCTGCTGTGCCGCGGTGGTGACCACCTCACGGGAGTGCTCGCTGAGCAGCTGGGTGATGTCCACCCGCTGCATGCCGCGCCGCGCGCCGGGGCCGCCGAGGAAGGCGGAGAAGAAGTCGTCGAACGGGCTGCCCCCGAAGGAGCCGCCGGGGAAACCACTGGTCATCGGAGATGGCCGCCTCTCGTGTCGATGTGGCGGTGCACACAGGCCCACGGCGGTCGCTGCCCACGGATCGCCGGGTTCTCGGCGCGGGGCTGCACGCTCGTGGCGCGGGCCGCCGGACGGCTGATCGGGCCGGGCGGCGCGGGCACCGAGATAAGTAGCATCGGGAGCGTGTCGGTTCTTCCCGCGTCGGTGCGCTCAGCCTCGGTGAGCCCGTCGACCGTCTCGCGCATCGCGCTGGCCAACGTGGTCGCCAACGGGGTGATCGTGGTGACCGGCGGTGCGGTCCGGCTGACCGGCTCGGGCCTCGGCTGCCCGACCTGGCCCGAGTGCACCGACGGGAGCATCCGCCCCACGGCGGAGCTGGCCGGCCACGGGCTGATCGAGTTCGGCAACCGGCTGCTGACCTTCGTGCTGGTGGCCGTGGCGTTCGCCACCGTGGTGGCGGTGTTCCGCTCCGCGCGCCGCGACCTGCGCCGGCTGGCCGTGCTCGGCCTGCTCGGCATCCCGGCGCAGGCGCTGCTGGGCGGGGTCACCGTGCTGACCGGGCTGAACCCGTGGACGGTCGCCGCACACTTCCTGGTCTCCAGCGTGCTGGTGGCCATCGCCACGATCCTGTGGCTGCGGTCGCGCGAGCCCGGGGTCGGTCAGCTGGTGGTCCGGCGGCCGTTCGCCCTGCTGGTCACCGGGGTCGCCGCCACCGTGGCCGCCGTGCAGGTGCTGGGCACCGTGGTCACCGGCAGCGGGCCGCACAGCGGCGACCCGGAGGCCGGGCGCACCGGTCTCGACCCGGAGCTGATGAGCCAGTTGCACGCCGACGCCGTCTTCCTGCTGATCGGGCTGACCATCGCGCTGCTGGTCGGGCTGCACGCCACCGACTCCCCCGGCCGGGTGCGCCGGGCCGCGCGGGACCTGCTGATCGTCGAGCTGGCCCAGGGGGTCATCGGCTACGTCCAGTACTTCACCGACCTGCCCGCCTTGCTGGTGCTGCTGCACATGGCCGGCGCGGTGCTGATCGTCGTCTACACCGCCCGGCTGGCCTGGTCGGTCCGCGGCCCAGCGTCCGAGCTCCCCGTGGCGGCCACCCCCACCCGCGAGCGCGCCACCCGCTGACAAGGGTGCGGCGCCGTCACCTCCTGCGTGGCGCCCCCCCGCGCGCCACCCGCTGACGCGCCCCCCGTTCGCGTCGCACCCGCCGCACGCCGCTCAGGCGCCCCGCGTCGTTCGCTCTCGCGGCCACCCGCGCGGCGTGCACGGCAATGTGCGCCCACTGCCCACCTCTGCGGGAAGCGGGCACCCAGCGCACAGTGCCCGGCTGCTCCGGACACCCAGCGCACAGTGCCGCCTGCTCCGACCACCCCCGCGCTGCTCCGTGCTCCCACGCGCCAAGCGCCCGGCGATGTGCGCCTGCTGCCCACCTACCCGGCGAAGCGGGCACCGGCCGCACAGTCCCCACCTGCACCGCGGTGGGCCAGCCCATGCCGCGTGCCACGGTCCTGGCCGGCCTCGCGCGTCGGCCGCGGCCGTCGGCCGGGCCTCAGATCGCGCAGCACAGCCGTGGCGCGGCAGTCCGGGCCGCCAGAGAGGACGGCCGAACCGACAGCGCGTCCCTCGGGCAGCGCGACCCGCCAGGCAGCACGACCCGTCAGGCAGCGCGTCCGTCAGGCAGCACGACCCGTCAGGCAGCGCGTCCGTCAGGCAGCGCGTCCGTCAGGCAGCGCGTCCGTCAGGCAGCGCGTCCGTCAGGCAGCGCGTCCGTCAGGCAGCGCGTCCGTCAGGCAGCGCGTCCGTCAGGCAGCGCGTCCGTCAGACGAGGACGTCGGCCACCAGGCAGGGCGACCGCCAGGCAACGCGTCCGCCAGGCAGGGCGACCGCCAGGCAGGGCGACCGTCGGGCAGGGCGACCGTCAGACGAGGACGTCGGCCACCAGGGCGATCGACAGCAGCGTCATGTAGGTGATCGACACCGAGAACAGCCGCATCGGACGGTCCGGGACGCCGGCCTTGATCCGCCGCAGCCAAGCGTGCGACTCCGCGACGTACCAGGCGCCCAGGCCCAGCGTGGCGAGGCCGGTGACCCAGCCCAGCTGCGGCGTCGCCGGCACCATCAGCAGCGAGGTGCCCAGCGTGCCCCAGGCCCAGGCCACGGACTGGCGCCCCACGGTGACCGGCCCGGCGACCACCGAGAGCATCGGCACCCCGGCCCGGAAGTAGTCGAAGCGGAACCGGCTGGCCAGCGCCCAGAAGTGCGGCATCTGCCAGCAGAAGACGATGCCGAAGAAGACGAAGGCGGGCCAGTCCAGCGAACCGGTGACCGCGGCCCAGCCGATCAGCACCGGCGCGGCACCCGGCAGCCCACCGAAGACTGTGTTGTGCCTGGTCCGGCGCTTGAGCACCATCGTGTAGAGCACCGAGTAGGCCAGCACCGCGGCGGCCGCGAGGGCCGTGGCCAGCGGCGTGGTGAACAGGCCGAGCAGGATCAGCGAGACCCACGCCAGCAGGACACCGAAGACCAGCGCGTTGCGCGGCGCGATGACCCCGCTGGGGATCGGCCGGTCGCGGGTGCGCGACATCAGCCGGTCGATGTCCCGGTCGTACCAGCAGTTGATCGTGTTGGCGGCCCCGGCGGCGAGCATGCCGCCGACCAGGGTGGCGACGACCAGGCCGGTGCCCGGCCAGCCCCCGGCCGCGAGCATCATCGCCGGCAGCGTGGTGACCAGCAGCAGCTCGACGAGCTTCGGCTTGGTCAGCGACACGTAGGCGGCGACCGTCCCGCCGGTGGACCGCAGTGGCCGGGGCCGGCTCACGGCGCGGTCGGCGATCGCCGTCACCGGGGGCCCAGAGGCGCGGCGTCGCGCGGGCAGCAGGGCACCACGAGGTCCTTCTCCGCCGGGGATGGGGTAGCCCGACCACTGTAGCCCGGCCCACCTACGGGGAATTGCCGGACACCACTAGGGTTTGATCACGTTGACTCTGCGCGTGATGCGGGTAGGGCGGACGTCGAGGACGACGGCGCGCCCACGCTCACGACCTCCGACCGCGCCGACCGGGGCGGCCGTGGTGTGCATCGTCGTCCGCCCGGGGTGAGATCGCCCCCGCGCCCCCGGGCGGGTCCGACACCGACCGATCCCCGAGGGAGCTCCGAGCGCCACATGACCAGCGACAACGGAACCAAGAGCACCGCAGCCGAGGCCCCCGCCGAGGCTGCCACCGACTCCTCCACCGGCTCGCCCCGCCAGCCCGAGCCGACCCTCCCCGAGGGCTTCGGCGACCTGGACCGCGCGGCCATCGACACGGCGCGCGTCCTGGCCATGGACGCGGTGCAGAAGGTCGGCAACGGCCACCCCGGCACCGCGATGAGCATGGCCCCGGTCGCCTATCTGCTGTTCCAGAAGTGGCTCAAGCACGACCCCAGCGACCCGAACTGGGCTGCCCGCGACCGCTTCGTGCTCTCCATGGGGCACTCCAGCCTCACCCTCTACGTGCAGCTCTACCTGGCCGGCTACGGCCTGGAGCTCGAGGACCTGCAGGCGCTGCGCACCTGGGGCTCCAAGACCCCGGGCCACCCCGAGGTCGGGCACACCGCCGGCGTCGAGACCACCACCGGCCCGCTGGGCCAGGGCGTCGGCAACGCGGTCGGCATGGCGATGGCCGCCCGCCGCGAGCGCGGCATGCTGGACCCCGACGCCCCCGAGGGCGAGAGCCTGTTCGACCACACCGTCTGGGCCTTCGCCTCCGACGGTGACCTGGAGGAGGGCGTCAGCGGCGAGGCGTCCTCGCTGGCCGGCACCCAGGAGCTGGGCAACCTCGTCCTGGTCTACGACGACAACAAGATCTCGATCGAGGACGACACCACCGTCGCCTTCACCGAGGACGTCGGCGCCCGCTACGCCGCCTACGGCTGGCACGTCCAGCACGTGGACGACGGCGAGGACCTGGCCGCCGTCGACGCCGCCTTCGCCGCTGCCAAGGCCGAGACGACCCGCCCCTCGATCATCGTGCTGCGCACGGTCATCGGCTGGCCGTCGCCGAACAAGCAGAACACCGGCGCCGTGCACGGCTCGGCGCTCGGCGACGACGAGGTCAAGGCGACCAAGGAGATCCTCGGCTTCGACCCGGAGAAGTCCTTCGACGTCTCCTCCGAGGTCATCGAGCACACCCGCAAGGCGATCGCCCGGGGCCAGCAGGCGCACACCGAGTGGCAGCAGCGCTTCGACGCCTGGACCTCCGCCAACCCCGAGGGCGCCGCCCTGCTGGAGCGGATGAGCACCCGCACCCTCCCCGAGGGCTGGGCGGAGAAGCTCCCGTCCTGGGACGCCGACCCCAAGGGCGTCGCCACCCGCAAGGCCTCCGGTGAGGTCCTCGCCGCCCTGTACCCCGAGCTCCCCGAGCTGTGGGGCGGGTCGGCCGACCTGGCCGAGAGCAACAACACCGCGGTCAAGGGCGAGCCGTCGTTCCTGCCGGCCAGCCGCCAGACCAAGATGTGGACCGGTGGCCCCTACGGCCGCACGCTGCACTTCGGTGTCCGCGAGCACGCCATGGGCGCGGTCATGAACGGCATCGCGCTGCACGGTGGCACCCGTGTCTACGGCGGCACCTTCCTCACGTTCTCCGACTACATGCGCGGTGCGGTGCGGCTCGCCGCACTCATGCAGCTGCCGGTCACCTACGTGTGGACCCACGACTCGATCGGCCTGGGCGAGGACGGCCCGACCCACCAGCCGATCGAGCACTACGCCGCGCTGCGCGCCATCCCCGGGCTGGACTTCGTCCGCCCGGCCGACGCCAACGAGACGGCGGTCGCCTGGCGCACGATCCTCGAGCACAACGACCGGCCCGCCGGGCTGGCGCTGTCCCGGCAGAACCTGCCGGTGTTGGACCGCACCGAGTTCGCCTCTGCCGAGGGCACGGCCAAGGGCGGCTACGTGCTGGCCGAGGCCTCCAACGGCCAGCCGGAGGTGGTGCTCATGGGCACCGGCTCCGAGGTGCAGATCGCGGTGGCCGCCCGCGAGCAGCTCGAGGCCCAGGGCGTGCCGACCCGCGTCGTCTCCCTGCCCTGCTGGGAGTGGTTCGCCGAGCAGGACGAGGCGTACCGCCTCCAGGTGCTGCCGCCCTCGGTCCGCGCGCGGGTCAGCGTCGAGGCCGGGGTGCCCATGGGCTGGCGCGAGTTCGTCGGCGACGCCGGCCGGATCGTCGGCCTCAACCACTACGGCGCCAGCGCGTCCTACTCCACGCTCTACGAGGAGTTCGGGCTGACCGCGGAGGCCGTCGTGGCCGCCGCACAGGAGAGCATCCAGGCCGCTGCCTCCGGCGCCACCCCGCCGAGCGGCGCCGGCGTCTCCCGCGGCGGGGTCTTCGGCTCCGACGCAACCGCCGACCACTGACGCAAGGACCCTGGTGCCCTCCACAACGTGCTCCGCGCGTCGTGGAGGGCACCGGGGCCGGAGAACACACACCGACAGGAGGGCATGAGATGGCCCAGAACGAGAACCTGGCACAGCTGTCGAAGGCGGGGGTCGCCGTCTGGCTCGACGACCTCTCCCGGGACCGCATCCGCAGCGGCAACCTGCAGTCGCTGGTCGACGAGCAGAGCGTCGTCGGCGTCACCACCAACCCGAGCATCTTCGCGGCGGCGATCAGCGGCTCGAAGTCCTACGACGACCAGCTGCACGCGCTGGCCGTCCGCAAGGTCAGCGTCGAGGAGGCGCTGCGCACCATCACGGCCGCCGACGTCCGCGACGCCTGCGACCTGCTCGCCCCGGTCGCGGCCCGGACCGGCCGCGACGGCCGGGTCTCCCTCGAGGTCGCGCCGGGCCTGGCGCACGACGAGGACGCCACCGCCGCCGAGGCCGCCCACCTGTGGTGGCTCGTCGACCGGCCGAACCTCTTCATCAAGATCCCGGCCACGCTGGCGAGCCTCCCGGCGATCACCACCTCGATCGCCAAGGGCATCAGCGTCAACGTGACCCTGATCTTCAGCCTCGAGCGCTACAAGGCCGTCATGGACGCCTACCTCTCCGGCCTCGAGCAGCGGCTGGCCGAGGACCCGGACGCCTCCTTCGAGGGCATCGAGTCCGTGGCGTCGTTCTTCGTGTCCCGCGTGGACACCGAGATCGACAAGCGGCTGGACGCCAGCGGCGCGGACGCCTCGCTCAAGGGCAAGGCCGGCGTCGCCAACGCCCAGCTGGCCTACCAGGCCTACGAGGAGGTCTTCTCCTCCGACCGCTGGAAGGCCCTGGAGGCCAAGGGCGCGAGCAAGCAGCGCCCGCTGTGGGCCTCCACCGGGGTGAAGAACCCGGAGTACTCCGACACCCTCTACCTGTCCGAGCTCATCGCCCCGGACACGGTGAACACGATGCCGGAGAAGACGATGCAGGCCTACGCCGACCACGGCCAGGCCGGCACCCCGGTGCAGTCGGCCTACGCGGATGCCGAGAAGGTCATGCAGTCGGTGGCCGACGCCGGCGTCGACCTCGACGACGTGTTCCGCGTCCTCGAGGACGAGGCCGTGCAGAAGTTCGTCGACGCCTGGGACGAACTGACCGGCTCGGTGCAGGAGCAGTTGCAGGACAAGGCCTGAGGTAGGACCCCTGCTCCCCCACCGCTCGCCAGCTCGCGGCGGGCGCCTGCAGGGACCGACGGGGGGCACGGCGCACCGTGCCCCCCGTCAGCACGACCCCACCACCTGAGCACCGCCGCCGTCCGGTCCGGCGCCGCACCGGACGGCGGCACCCAGCGAGCTGATCGAGGACGGACACGATGCCCACCAACCCGTTGCGCGACCCACGGGACCGGAGGCTGCCCCGGGTCCCCGAACCCTGCGCCCTGGTCGTCTTCGGGATCACCGGGGACCTCTCGCGCAAGAAGCTCCTCCCCGCCGTCTACGACCTGGCCAACCGCGGCCTGCTGCCCACCAACTTCGCGCTGCTGGGCTTCGCCCGCCGCGACTGGGGCGACGTGGAGTTCTCCGAGCTGGCCCGCTCGGCCGCGCGCGAGCACGCACGCACCCCGTGGCGCGAGGAGGTGTGGGAGCGGCTGGCGAACAGCGTCCGGTTCGTCCAGGGCTCCTTCGACGACGACGACGCCTTCGACGAGCTGGCCAGCAACCTGGCCGAGCTGGAGGGCAGCCACGGCATCGGCGGCAACGCCGCCTTCTACCTGTCCATCCCGCCGGCGCTGTTCCCCACCGTGCTGAAGCAGATGCAGCGCACCGGGATGGCCGAGAGCAGCATGGACCGCTGGCGCCGGGTCGTGGTGGAGAAGCCCTTCGGCACCGACCTGGCCTCGAGCCGCGAGCTGAACGAGCTGGTCGACTCGGTGTTCACCGCCGACGACGTCTTCCGGATCGACCACTACCTGGGCAAGGAGACGGTCCAGAACCTGCTGGCCCTCCGCTTCGCCAACTCGCTCTTCGAGCCCATCTGGAACGGCCACCACGTCGACTCCGTCCAGATCACCATGGCCGAGGACGTCGGCATCGGCGGGCGGGCCGGGTTCTACGAAAAGACCGGCGCCGCCCGCGACGTCCTGCAGAACCACCTGCTCCAGCTCCTGGCCCTGACCGCCATGGAGGAGCCGGTCGAGTTCTCCGCGGAGGAGATCCGCACCGAGAAGCTCAAGGTGCTGCGCGCGGTCTCCGTCCCCGACGAGCAGGACATGGTCCAGTTCGCCATCCGCGGCCAGTACGAGCAGGGCTGGCTGGCCGGCCAGCGCGCGATCGGCTACCGCCAGGAGGAGGGCGTGGCCGGCGACTCCACCACCGAGACCTATGCCGCCGTCCGGCTCGGCGTGGAGACCCGCCGCTGGGCCGGCGTGCCGTTCTACCTGCGCACCGGCAAGCGGCTGCCCCGCCGGGTCACCGAGATCGCGCTGGTGTTCAAGCGGGCTCCGCACCTGCCCTTCGCCCCGACCGACACCGAGGAGCTCGGGCACAACCAGCTCGTCATCCGGGTGCAGCCCGACGAGGGCATGACGCTGAAGTTCGGCTCGAAGGTCCCGGGCAGCGTGATGGAGGTCCGCGACGTCGCGATGGACTTCCTCTACGGGGAGCAGTTCACCGAGGCGAGCCCGGAGGCGTACGAGCGGTTGCTGCTCGACGTGCTGCTCGGCGACGCCACGCTCTTCCCCCGCAACGCCGAGGTGGAGGCCTCCTGGGCCGTCATCGACCCCCTCGAGGCCTACTGGGCGTCCACCGAGCCGCACCCGTACCGGGCGGGCGAGTGGGGCCCGCGGGCCGCCGACGCCATGCTCGAGGCCGACGGCCGGCAGTGGCGGCGACCGTGAGCAGCGACTCCCCCACCGCCCGCGCCACCCCTCAGGAGGGGATCTCATGACCACGCTGTGGGACACCACCGGATCCGCGGTGGTCAAGGAACTGGCCGCCCAGCGCCGCACCGGCGGCGCCGTGATGAGCGGGGTGGCGCTGACCCTGGTGGTCGTCGCCGACGAGGGCCGGGTCGCCGAGGCCGAGCAGGCAGCGTCCGCCGCGGCGGAGGTGCACCCCTGCCGGCTGCTGATCGTGGTGCGCCGCCAGGTGGAGGCGCCGGTGCCGCGGCTGGACGCCGAGGTGCAGATCGGTGGCCGGCTGGGGCCGGGCGAGGCCGTCGTCATGCGGATGTACGGCCGGCTGGGGCTGCACGCGGAGTCCGTCGTGCTGCCGCTGCTGGCCGCCGACGCCCCCGTCGTCACCTGGTGGCACGAGGCGCCGCCGGAGCAGATCGCCCGGGACGCCCTCGGCGTGATCGCCGACCGCCGGATCACCGACTCCGCCATGGCCGCCGACCCGATCGCCGCGCTGCGGACCCGGGCGCACGACTACGCGCCAGGTGACACCGACCTGGCGTGGACGCGCAGCACCCCGTGGCGCGCGACCCTGGCCTCGACCCTGGACTCGGTGTCCGGGCGCCGTGGCGACTCCGTGCGCGTCCGGGGTGGGCAGGTCGAGGGAGACCCGGAGAGCGCGACCGCCCAGCTGGTCGCCGGCTGGCTGTCCTCCCGGTGCGGCTGCGACATCCCGGTCGTCCCCACCCCACGGGTGCCCGGGTCCGCCGGCATCGACAGCGTCGAGCTCCGGCTGGACCAGGACGAGGTCGTCCGGGTGCAGGACGACCGCAAGGGCGGCGCGGTGATCAACCAGCCGTTCCGCCCGGAGGCCATCGTCGCGCTGCCCGACCGCAGTCTCGGTGAGCTCATCGGCGAGGAGCTGCGCCGGCTGGACTCCGACGAGCCCTACAGCGAGGCCCTGGAGGCGGTGACCGGCGCGGCCGGCCTGTCGGATCGCCCGGCCTGCCGCGACCACGTCTGGTACGACCCCATGCGGCCGCAGCAGACCTCCGAGCCGGCCAACGGCAACGGGGGCGGCACACCTCCCAGCGCCTCCCCTGCGGCGTCGGCGGCCACCCCGGCCCCCACGGTGCCCGCCGACTCGGCCGACGCCGACGAGGTGGCCGAGAGCGGCGAGCACGACTCCCCCGCCGACGACTCCGACGAGCAGGCGGTCGTGCAGTCCCCCGCCGCCCCGCCGGCGGCGGGCGGCCGTGCACCGACCAGGAAGGCGCGCACCCGATGACCCACAGCTCCCCCGGTGACCAGGTCGACCAGGCCCTGTCCGAGTCCGGGCGGCCGACCCCGGACGTGGTCGTGCAGCCCGACGCCGACCACCTGGCCCGCGCCGTGGCCTCCGCGCTGGTGGCCCGGCTGGCCGCCGCGCAGGCCGTGCACGGGACGGCGTCGGTCGTGCTCACCGGCGGCGGCATCGGGACGGCGGTGCTGGAGCGGGTCGCCGCCCTGGCCGCCGAGCCGGAGCACGCCGTCGTCGACTGGGGCGCCGTGGACGTCTGGTGGGGCGACGAGCGGTTCGTGCCGGTCGACCACCCCGACCGCAACGAGCTCGGCGCCCGGGAGTCGCTGTTGAGCAAGGTGGCGCTGGACCCGGAGCGGGTGCACCCGATCCCCTCCTCCGACGCCGGCTTCGACGAGCCGGAGGAGGCCGCAGCCTGGTACGCCGAGCAGCTCGCCACCGCTGCTGGCGAGGGCCGGACGATGCCGCGCATCGACGTCCTGCTGCTGGGCATGGGGCCGGAGGGGCACGTCGCCTCGATCTTCCCCGACTCCCCGGCCGCCACCGACGACCGTCCGGTGGTCGCGGTGCGCGACTGCCCGAAGCCGCCCCCGACCCGGGTGAGCCTCGGCTTCCCCGCGATCACGGCGGCGGAGGAGGTCTGGCTGCTGGTCAGCGGCGAGGGCAAGGCCGAGGCCGTCGCCCGGGCGCTCGGCGGCGCCGAGCCGGTCGATCTCCCGGCCGCCGGGGCGCAGGGGAAGCAGGCCACCCGGTGGCTGCTGGACGCTGCAGCGGCCAGCCGGCTCCCCCGCGCCTGAGGACCGTCCCGCTCCTGCAGACGGCGACGGCCCGGTCACCCCAGCTGCTCATGGGGTGACCGGGCCGTTTCCCGTCCTGCTGACCTGGCCCGGTCCCGGCACCGCCCCGACGTCGGGTGGAGTGCGGCTCGGTCAGGCGCCGCGGCGGGCGCGCAGCCGGCTCAGCGCCTCCTCCAGGAGCGCGTCACCGTCGGCGTCCGACCGGCGCTCCCGGACGTAGGCCAGGTGCGTCTTGTACGGCTCCGTCCGCGGCGCGGGCGGCGGGTTCTGCTGGTCGGTCCCGGCCGGGAGCCCGCACCGCGGGCAGTCCCAGGTCTCCGGGACGTCGACGTCCGTCGCGAACGCGATCCGCGACTCGTGGTTGTTCGCGCACCAGAAGCCGATCCTGTTCCGAGGCGCCACCTCGCCACGTTCGGCCTCACCCATCGGTCCCGCACCGACCCGGCTCCCCCGGATCGCGTTCCCACCAGCCACGAGCGGCCCCCCTGATCGCTGCCACGTCGCGGTGACTGAGTTGATCACCGCGGGGGCAGTCTAGGGCCGGACCAGCCGGTTCTGGGTCACGATGTGGACACCCTGTGTTCCGACACGACCCGGTTCCGCGATGGGATCGTTCGCATGCGTGCGTACCGGGAGAACCAGGACCACGCCGGTCCCGCGGGGGTGGACCACCCCTCCCCGGGCAGAGCCGACGAGGGAGAGGACGCGCCTCAGATCTTGAGCAGGATGCCGAGCGCCACGATGCAGACGGCCCACAGCACACCGGCGAAGACGGTCAGCCGGTTGAGGTTCTTCTCCACCACCGAGCTCCCGGACAGCTGGGAGGACACCGCGCCACCGAACATCGAGGACAGGCCGCCGCCCTTGCCGCGGTGCAGCAGGATGAGCACGATCAGCAGCAGGCTGGTGAGCACCAGCAGGACGTTGAGGAACAACTCCATCGTTCTTGGTCTCCTGTCCCGTACACACGGGTGGGTGGGCTCGCACCCGTCGGTCGGGGGCTCTCGACGGTCCAGCCTAACCGACGGGGCGCGGGGGCCGGCTCAGCCTGCGCCGGTCAGCGGACTCCGGCCGTCGCCACGTCGTAGCCCCCGTAGGGCTGCATGACCACGCCGTTGCGCAGCCGCTGGCCGGCCAGCAACTGCACCCGGTTCTCCACCAGCGGGACGTAGGCCGACGTCTCCTGCACCGCGTACCCGACCTGGCGCCAGGCGTCGGCGGCCGCGGCCGGGTCGGTCGCCGCCCGAGCGGTGTCCACCAGCCCGTTGACCGCCGGGTCGTCCAGGTGGGCGTAGTTCGTGTTGCCGACCCGGCGGATCGACCGCCCGTCGACCAGCGGGAGCAGGAAGGACGCCGAGGTCGGGAAGTCCGCGGTCCAGGTGGCCAGCACCATCCCGTAGCCCGCCGCGGTCACGGCGTCGGGGTTGCCGACGTCGGTCGCGTAGTAGGTGGCCGGGTCCAGCGGACGGACCTCGACGTCGATCTGCACCTCCGCCAGGTCGGCCGCGATGGCGTCGGCCACCTCGACGCTGGACGGCACGTCGGGCACGGCCAGCACGGTGCTGAAGCCGTCGGGCCGGCCGCACGCGGCCAGCGCCGCCCGGGCCGCGGCCAGGTCCGGCCGGGGGTCGGACTCCTCGGGGGCGCCGGCGACCGCGCGCGGCCAGAGCACCGAGGTCCGCACGGCGTTGCCGGCCCCCTGCAGGGCCTGCTGCACGGCCGAGCGGTCGACGGCGGCGGTCACCGCGGCCCGGCAGGACGGGTCGTCCATCGGGGCCACCGTCATCGGCAGCGCCAGCAGCCGCACCGTGCCGGTGGTGACGTCGTCGATCCGCCCGGCCAGGTCCTCGTCGTCCAGCCGGCTGGTGGTGGCCTGCTGCACGCCGGTCCCGGAGAGGTCCGCGTCGGCTGACCCGGCCAGCAGGGCCTGGTCCCGGGTCACACCGGACAGGCCGGTGCGCACGACCACCTGGTCCGGCAGGGCGGTGCGGACCTCGTCGGTGGCCGGGTCCCACTGCGGGTTGCGGGACAGCACGATCCCGGCCACCGGGTCCACCGAGGTGATCAGGTAGGGGCCGGAGCTGACCGGGCGGGCGCCGTAGTCGCCGGCGGTGTCGCTCTCCACCGGCACCGGGCTGCTCGAGGGAAGCGCCATGACGAAGGGGAAGTCCGGCGCCGGGCTGGTGAGCCGGAAGACGATCGTCCGGTCGTCGAGGGTCTCGATCGAGGCCAGCCCCAGCCGGTCGGCGGTCTCGTCCTGGTAGGGGCCGGCGTAGGGGTCCGCCGGGTCGTCGAGCAGGTCGACGACGTAGGTGGGCCCACCGACGACCACGTCGGAGGCGAAGGAACGCTCGATCCCGTACTTCACGTCGCGGGAGGTGATCGGCCGGCCGCTCTCGAACCGCACGCCCTCGCGCAGGGTGTACGTCCAGGTGCGGCCGCCGTCGGTGCTGGTGCCGAGGTCGGTGGCGAGGTCGGCGACCAGTTCGTCGGTGCTGCCGGGCTCGGCGGAGTAGGTGACCAGGGTGCGGGTGTACAGCCGCATCAGGTTCCACACCGACGGCATGTAGGAGCGTTGCGGGTCCAGGCTGTCGATCTCGCCGGTGACCAGCCGCAGGGTGCCGCCGGTCTCCGCCGAGGGGGCTCGCACGCCCTCGACGCCGCTGCCGGCCTCCGCCGCCACGGTCGGCACGCCGGCCACCCCGCTGTTGTCGCTGCCGCACCCGGTGAGCACCGCCAGGAGCGCGGTCAGGACCACGACGACGACCGACCGCCCTGCTCCCCGGGGGGTGCGCTGGGCGGCCGGTCGCCGTGTGGTGCCGTTCCTCAACTGCTGTGCCTCAACGTGGGTGCTGCTCCGCCCGGTCAGTGCCGGCGGCGGTCAGCTCCCACCGGCAGCGGTACGACAGATCTGTGCGAACTCGTCGGCGTCCAGGCTGGCCCCGCCGACGAGTGCACCGTCGACGTCCGGCCCGGCGAGGATGCCGCCGGTGCTGGCGGCCTTGACCGATCCCCCGTAGAGGATACGGATCGCGGCAGCCGTCTCCGGGCCGTGACGTTCGGCGAGCCGTGCCCGCAGCGCCCCACAGACCTCCTGCGCATCATCCGGCGTCGCCACCTCGCCGGTGCCGATCGCCCACACCGGTTCGTAGGCGACCACCAGCTCCTGGAGCTGCTCGGTGGGGATGCCCTCCAGCGCCCGGTCGAGCTGGTCGGTGCAGTGCGCGACGTGGGTGCCCGCCCGGCGGACGTCCAGCCCCTCCCCCACGCACAGGATCGGGACCAGGCCGTGCCGCAGCGCCGCCTGCACCTTGGCGGCGACCACCGCGTCGTCCTCACCGTGCAGCGTGCGCCGCTCGGAGTGGCCGACCAGCACGTACCGGCAGGCCAGCGCGGCGAGCATCGCCCCGCTGACCTCACCGGTGTAGGCGCCGGAGTCGTGCGCCGAGACGTCCTGCGCGCCGTACCCGATCTCCAGCTTGTCGCCGGCCACCAGCGTCTGCACGCTGCGCAGCGCGGTGAACGGCGGGACGACGACGACCTCGGCGTCCTCCAGCTGCGGCTCGGTCAGCGAGAAGGCCAGCTTCTGCACCAGCCCGATCGCCTCGAGGTGGGTCAGGTGCATCTTCCAGTTGCCCGCGATGAGCGGACGGCGGCCCTCCCGGGGCGGCCGGGGCTTGGTGCGTGCCATCGTCGCCCCCTCAGTCCGCGAGCACCGCGAGCCCGGGGAGCTCCCGGCCCTCGAGGTACTCCAGCGACGCGCCGCCGCCGGTGCTGATGTGACCGTAGGCCGCCTCGTCCAGTCCGAGCTGGCGCACGGAGGCCGCGGAGTCGCCGCCGCCGACGACGGAGAGCCCGTCGATCGCGCCGACGGCCTGGGCCACCCCACGGGTGCCGCCCTGGAAGGGGGCCAGCTCGAACACGCCCATCGGCCCGTTCCAGAACACGGTGCGCGCACCGGCGAGCGCCTCGGTGAAGAGCTCGACGCTCTTCGGCCCGATGTCCAGGCTCATCTCGTCGGCCGGGATCTCGGTGGCCGGCAGCACCCGGGTGGGCACGTCGGCGCTGAACTCCGGGGTGACGACGACGTCGACCGGCAGGACGATCCGGTCGCCGGCCTCGGCGAGCAGGCGCCGGCAGCTGTCGACCTGGTCGGCCTCCAGCAGCGACGTCCCGACCTCGTGGCCCTGGGCGGCCAGGAAGGTGTAGGTCATCCCGCCACCGATGAGCAGCCGGTCGACCTTGGGCAGCAGCGCCTCGATCACTCCGAGCTTGTCGCTGACCTTGGAGCCGCCGAGCACGACGACGTAGGGCCGCTCCGGGCTCTCGGTGAGCCGGGTGAGCACCTCCAGCTCGCGGGCGACCAGCCGGCCGGCCGCGTGCGGGAGACGCTCGGCGACGTCGAACACCGAGGCGTGCTTGCGGTGCACCGCGCCGAACGCGTCGTCGACGTAGAGCTCGGCGAGCCCGGCCAGCCGGTCGGCCAGCTCGCCGCGGACGGCGTCGTCCCTGCTGGTCTCGGCCGCCTCGAAGCGGACGTTCTCCAGCATCAGCACCTCGCCGTCGCCCAGCGCCGCGGCCTTCGCCGTGGCGTCGGGGCCGGCGACGTCGGTGGCCAGCGGCACCTCGGTGCCGAGCAGCTCACCGAGCCGGGCGGCGACCGGGGCCAGGGAGTACCGCGGGTCGGGCTCGCCCTTGGGGCGGCCCAGGTGCGCGGCGACGAGGACCCGGGCACCGGCCTCGCGGAGCGCGGTGATCGTGGGCAGGCTCGCCCGGATCCGGCCGTCGTCGGTGATCGCGCCGCTGTCCTTGTCGAGCGGGACGTTCAGGTCGGCGCGCAGCAGCACGCGCCGACCCGACACCCCGTCGGCGATGAGCTCGTCGACGGACCGCATCAGAGCTTGCTGCCGACCAGCACGACGGAGTCGACGAGGCGGTTGGAGTAGCCCCACTCGTTGTCGTACCAGCCGACGACCTTGACCTGGTTGCCGAACACCTTGGTCAGGCCGGCGTCGTAGATGCACGAGGCCGGGTCGGTGACGATGTCGGAGGAGACGATCGGCGCGTCGGTGTAGACCAGGTACGGCGCCAGCGGGCCGGCGGCCGCCGCCTTGTAGGCCTCGTCGACCTCCTCGACGGTGACCTCGCGGGACAGCGTGACGGTGAGGTCGGTGGCCGAGCCGGTCGGCACCGGGACGCGGAGGGCGTAGCCGTCGAGCTTGCCCTTCAGCTCCGGCAGCACCAGGCCGATCGCCTTGGCCGCACCGGTGGAGGTGGGGACGATGTTCAGCGCGGCGGCGCGGGCGCGGCGCATGTCCTTGTGCGGGCCGTCCTGCAGGTTCTGGTCGGCGGTGTAGGCGTGGATCGTGGTCATCAGGCCACGCTCGATGCCGAAGGCGTCGTTGAGCACCTTGGCCAGCGGGGCCAGGCAGTTGGTGGTGCAGGACGCGTTGCTGATGATCGTCTGCGAGCCGTCGTACTGCTCGTGGTTGACGCCCATGACGATCGTCAGGTCGTCGCCGGTGGCCGGCGCCGAGATGATGACCTTCTTGGCCCCACCGGCGTCGACGTGCTTGCGGGCGTCGTCGGCCTTGGTGAAGAAGCCGGTGGACTCGACGACGACGTCGACGCCCAGCTCGCCCCAGGGCAGGTTGGCCGGGTCGCGCTCGGCCAGCACCTTGATGGTGGCGCCGCCGACCTTGATGCCGTCACCGACGACCGAGACGTCCTCGGCGAGCTTGCCCAGGATGCTGTCGTACTTGAGCAGGTGCGCGAGCGTCTCGGGGGTGGTCAGGTCGTTGACCGCCACGACCTCGACGTCGGCCCCGCTGGCGGCGACCGCCCGATAGAAGTTGCGGCCGATCCGACCGAACCCGTTGATCCCGACCCGTACCGTCACTGTGGACCTCCCAGACCGTGTTGCCCAGCCGGGCCGGTCGGCCCAGCGGCGCCCGTGGGCCGTGCGTGCGCACGACCACATTCCGGGGACAGCCTATCGGCCCGCGGACCGGCGCCCGACCGCGCGTCCGGGCCGTTCCCGCTGCTCCGGAAGACGTCGCGGACGTCTCCACGGCCTCTCAGCGCGCTCGCCACCGGCAGTTCGGCGGCCGTTGGGCCACCCGTCCACCCGCCGTCACCGGGGACGACGGGGTCCGGCCCTGCGCCCCGGCCGCCGGCAACGGCCCGGACCCCGTGGCCGGCCGGCTGCGGAGGGTCGGCCGGGCTACTGGGCCAGCATGTCGTCGGTGACCACGGACTCGGTGTCCGGGATGCCGAGGTCCTTGGCCCGCTTGTCCGCCATCGCCAGGAGACGCCGTATGCGCCCGGCAACGGCGTCCTTGGTCATCGGCGGGTCGGCGCGCTGACCGAGCTCCTCCAGCGACGCCTGACCGAACTCCAGCCGCAGCCGCCCGGCGACGAGCAGGTGCTCGGGCGCCTCGTCGGCCAGGATCTCCAGGGCCCGCTCGACCCGGGCGCTCGCCGCGACCGCCGCCCGCGCCGAGCGGCGCAGGTTGGCGTCGTCGAAGTTGGCCAGCCGGTTGGCCGTGGCGCGGACCTCGCGGCGCATCCGCCGCTCCTCCCAGGCCAGGACGGCGTCGTGGGCGCCCATCCGGGTCAGCAGCGCGCCGATCGCGTCGCCGTCCCGCACGACCACCCGGTCGGTGCCGCGCACCTCACGGGCCTTGGCCGCGATGCCCAGCCGGCGGGCGGCACCGACCAGCGCCATCGCCGCCTCGGGCCCGGGGCAGGTGACCTCCAGGGACGACGAGCGCCCCGGCTCGGTCAGCGACCCGTGCGCCAGGAAGGCACCGCGCCACGCCGCCTCGGCGTCACCGATCCCGCCGGAGACCACCGACGGCGGCAGGCCCCGGACCGGCCGGCCCCGCTGGTCGACCAGCCCGGTCTGCCGGGCCAGGCCCTCGCCGTGCTTGGCGATCCGGACCAGGTAGCGCACCCCCCGGCGGATGTTGCCGCCGGCCAGCACGCTCACGCCGCTGGTGTAGCCGTACACCTCGCTGATGTCCCGGCGGAGTCGCCGGGCCACCGAACCGGTGTCCAACTCGGCCTCGATGACCACCCGGCCACCCACGATGTGCAGACCCCCGGAGAAGCGCAGGAGGGCCGTCACCTCGGCCTTGCGCTCGGATGTCCTCGTGCACTCCACGCGGGAGAGCTCGTCCTTCACCATCGCCGTCATCGCCATCAGCGGTGTTCCCTTCCCCCTGTGTGCCGGCCGGTGTCACGGTCGTCCCCGTGTCCGGCCACTGCCCTCCCGGTCACCGCGCGCCGACCACGGAGGCCAGCGCGGCGGCGAGCCGGGAGGGGTCGTGCTGTGGTGTCCCGTCGGGTGCAGCCACCGGTGCGAGCACCAGTTCTGCACCACATGCCTGCACAGCAGACAGCAGACCACGCCGGTCAACAACCGCAGCGGTGTCCGCGATCACCGTGTGCAGCGACACGCCCCCGAGATGGGCCAGCAGGACGCGCAGGTGCTCCTCGGGCGAGAAGCCGTCGGTCTCGCCCGCCTGCGGCTCCAGGTTGAGCACCACGACCACCCGCGCCGTGGTCTCCGCCAGTGCCGTCCGCAGCCGCGGGACCAGCAGGTGCGGCAGCACGGAGGTGTACCAGGACCCCGGCCCGAGGCTGACCACGTCGGCCTCCGCGATCGCCGTCAGCACCTCCGGGGGGACCGGGGGGTCGGCCGGGGAGACCCGGATGTCCTCGACGTGCCCGGGGGTGGACGCGATCGCCACCTGGCCCCGGATCCGCCGGGTCTCCTGCGGGTCGTCCGGGTCGACGCTGGCCACCGTGGCCACCAGGTCCAGCGGCACCTCGGCCATCGGCAGCACCCGGCCCTGCGTCCCGAGCAGCTCCTCGAGGACGCCGAGGGCCCGCACGGCGTCGCCGCCGTGCATCTCGGTCAGGCCGGTCAGCATCAGGTTGCCGACCGGGTGACCGGCGAGCACCCCGCTGCCACCGAAGCGGTGCTGGAGCAGGTCGGCCATCTGCTGGGTGCGCGGGGACTCCCCGGCCAGTGCGGCCAGCGCCATCCGCAGGTCGCCGGGGGGCAGCACCGGCATCTCGCGGCGGATCAGCCCCGAGGAGCCGCCGTCGTCGGCGACGGTGACCACCGCGGTCAGCTCCGCGGTGAGCCGTCGCCAGGCGGCCAGGGCGGCGGCCAGCCCGTGGCCGCCGCCGAGGGCGACGACCCGCAGGCCGGGGGTCTCCACTACTCGCGCCCCAGGTCGCGGTGGCGGGCGGTCGCCGGGACTCCCTCGGCGTTGAGCCGGCGGGCGAACTCCTCGGCGATGGCGACGCTGCGGTGCTTCCCGCCGGTGCACCCCACGGCCAGGGTCAGGTAGCGCTTGCCCTCGCGCCGGTAGCCGGGCAGCAGCAGCCGGAGCACCTCGCTGTACCGGTCGAGGAAGGCCCCGGCGTCGTCCTGGGCGAGCACGTAGTCGCGCACCTCGGGGTCCCGGCCGGTCATCGGACGGAGCTCCGGGACCCAGTGCGGGTTGGGCAGGAACCGGGCGTCGACGACGAGGTCGGCGTCCAGCGGCAGGCCGTACTTGAAGCCGAAGCTCAGCACGGTCGCGACCACCTCGGGGAGCTCGCCGTCCGGCACGAACGACGCCTCGAGGGTGGCGCGCAGCTGGTGCACGTTGAGGTCGCTGGTGTCGATCCACAGGTCGGCGTCACCGGCGATGCCGGTGAGCAGCTCCCGCTCGGTGTCGATGCCGTCGATCAGCCGGCCGCTGCCCTGCAGGGGGTGCTCGCGCCGCACCGACTCGTAGCGCCGGATCAGCACCTCGTTGCGGGCGTGCACGTACACGACGCGCGGGCGGTGCCCGGCGTCGGCGAGCTGCCGGATGGACTCCTGCAGGTCGCTGGAGAAGGCCCGGCTGCGCACGTCGACGACGGCGGCGAACCTGCGCAGGTCGCCGCGGGCGCCCAACTCGACCATCGGCTGGAGCAGGGCCGGGGGCAGGTTGTCGACCACGAAGAAGCCGAGGTCCTCCAGCACGCGGCCGGCGCTGTTCTTGCCCGCGCCGGACAGCCCCGTCACGACCACGACGTCCAGCGGGGCGAGCTCGGTGCTCGACCCGTCGGCCGCCGGCGGGACGTCGCTCTGCGGACCGGCCGCAGCCGCCTGACCGGCGGTCATGCCGGCTGCCCGGCGGCGGGGTGGACCCGGCCGATCTCGGCGGTCCCGCCGGCGTCCGGCCCGCGCACCGGCGCCGCGGCGGCCGGCGGCTCCAGCTCGACGGCGTCCTCGGCGACCGCGTCGGGCGACGCCCCGGCGGCCACCGGCTCGGCGACGGCGGCGAGCACCGCCTCGGCCGTGCGCCGGCCGATGCCGGGCACCGCCGTGAGCTCCTCCACCGAGGCCGCACGCAGCCGCTTGAGGGATCCGAACTGCTTCATCAGCGCCTTCCGCCGGGTGTCGCCGAGCCCCGGGACGTCGTCCAGGAGCGAGACCAACATGGTGCTGGATCGCTTCTGCCGGTGGTAGGTGATGGCGAACCGGTGCGCCTCGTCGCGGACCCGCTGCAGCAGGTAGAGGGCCTCGGAGGTGCGCGGCAGGATGACCGGGTCGGGGTCGTCGGGCAGCCAGACCTCCTCCATCCGCTTGGCCAGGCCGCAGACGGCGACGTCGACGATGCCCAGCTCGGCCAGCGAGCGGCTGGCCGCGGCCACCTGCGGGGCGCCGCCGTCGACGACCAGCAGGTTCGGCGGGTAGGCGAACCGGCGCGGCCGGCCCTCCTCCGCGGCGACGCCCTGCTCGTCCTTGCGGTCCTGCTCCTCCTTGAGGTGCCGGGCGAACCGGCGCCGCACGACCTCGGCCATCGCCGCGGTGTCGTCGGTGCCCTGGGCCACGGAGAAGCGCCGGTAGTCGGCCTTCTTGGCCATGCCGTCCTCGAAGACGACCATGCTGGCGACCACGTTGGTGCCCTGCACGTGGGAGATGTCGATGCACTCGATCCGCAGCGGCGCGTCGGGCAGGTCGAGGGCCTCCTGGATCTCCGACAGCGCCAACGAGCGGGCGGTGAGGTCGCTGGCCCGCTTCACCCGGTGCCGGGCGAAGGACTCCTTGGCGTTGCGCTCGACGGTCTCCATCAGGCTGCGCTTGTCGCCGCGCTGCGGCACCCGCAGCGACACCCGGGAGCCGCGCAGCTCGGTGAGCAGCTCGGCGTAGACCTCGGCGTCGTCGGGCAGCTCGGGCACGAGCACCTCGCGGGGCACGGACTCCCCCACCTCACCGACGCCGGTCTCCTCGTCGACCCCGCCGTAGACCTGCAGCAGGAACTGCTCGACCAGCTGGCCGGTGGTGACGTCCTCGACCTTGTCGATGATCCAGCCGCGCTGCCCGCGCACCCGGCCGCCGCGGACGTGGAACACCTGGACCGCGGCCTCCAGCTCGTCCTGGGCGAAGGCGACGACGTCGGCGTCGGTGCCGTCCCCGAGCACGACGGCCTGCTTCTCCAGGGCCCGGCGCAGCGCGCCGAGGTCGTCGCGCAGCCGGGCGGCCCGCTCGTAGTTCATCTCCTCGGCGGCCTCGGTCATCTGCCGCTCGAGCCGGCGGATCATCTGCTCGGTGCGGCCGCCCATGAAGTCGCAGAAGTCGTCGACGATCTCCCGGTGCTCCTCGGCGCTGACCCGGCCGACGCAGGGGGCCGCGCACTTGCCGATGTAGCCGAGCAGGCACGGCCGGCCGATCTGGGCGGCGCGCTTGAAGACGCCGTTGGAGCAGGTACGGGCCGGGAAGACGCGGGTGAGCGTGTCGACCGTCTCGCGGATCGCCCAGGCGTGCGCGTAGGGGCCGAAGTACCGGACCCCCTTGCGCTTGGGGCCGCGCATGACCTGCAGCCGCGGGAACTCCTCGTTCAGCGTCACGGCGAGGCTGGGGTAGCTCTTGTCGTCCCGGTACCGGACGTTGAACCGGGGGTCGAACTCCTTGATCCAGTTGTACTCGAGCTGGAGGGCCTCGACCTCGGTGCCGACGACGGTCCACTCGACGCTGGCTGCGGTGGTGACCATCTGCCGCGTGCGCGGGTGCAGGCCCCAGACGTCGGCGAAGTAGCTGTTCAGCCGCTGCCGGAGGCTCTTGGCCTTGCCGACGTAGATGACCCGGCCGGCCGGGTCACGGAACTTGTAGACCCCGGGGCTCTCCGGGATGCTGCCGACCGCCGGTCGGTACGTGGACGGGTCGGGCATGCCGTCCAGGTTAGGTCGGCACACCGACAGTCCGTCGGCCGCCACACCCCCACCGCGGCGCACGTCCCCCACCGGCCCGCTGACCTGCGACGGGCCCGTCAGGCCGCCCACCGCCCCGCCTGTGGACGACGCGGCCCGACCCCGGCTGGAGCTGTCAGGGTGGCCGGGTCAGCGACCGAGGACGGACGGGGTGGGCATGCGCGGGACGACGAGCAGCGAGCGGGACGGCGTGCTGGTGGCCGACCGCTGGGGCGGGCACTGGCGGGTCAGCTGTCACCGCGCGGGGGTGCTGCCGTCGCCCGCCACGCCGCCGGACGGCGGGGCGGTCGGCCGGTTGCTGCTGCCCCGCGGTGCCGCGGCCGACGTGCCTCCGAGCTGCCCCGGGCCAGCTGGGTGCTGGGCCGCTCGGCGCGCTGGCAGGGCCCGTGGGCACCCGGCGCGAGCGAGGACCCGCTCCGGGACGAGACGCTGGCGGTCCGCAACGCGCTCGCGGTGACCGCCGGTGGGCCGGCCGCCGGGGGCGCGCTGCTGTGGGCCAGGCGGGTGCTGCGGACGGCACGACAGGAGCGCACGCACCCGTGGCTGGTGCAGCTGTCCAGCGCCGACGGCACCGACCGCTGGGCGACCTGGGTGGTCGCCGGCCCGGAGGCCGCCGAGGCCGCGGTGACCGACGTGGTCGGAGCCGTGGGGGCGGGCCGACTGCCGGAGCCGGTCGGCGCGCGCCTGCTGGACGTCCGGGACAGTCCGCGCTGAGCCGGGCCGCCCTCGGAGACGGCCCGGCGGGCTCAGCCGGCCAGGCGGTCGTCCAGCCAGCCGAGCAGGTCGGCGACGACCTCGTCCCGGTTGGTCTCGTTGAAGACCTCGTGCCGCGCCTCCGGGTACACACGCTGGTCGACCGGCAGGCCGCGGGCCCGGAGCAGCTCGGCCAGCGCGGTGACCTGACCGGCGTCCTGGCCCCCGACCGGGTCGTGCTGCCCGGACAGCAGCAGCACGGGCAGTGACCCGGGCAGCCCGGCGACCCCCTCGGGGCTGGCGGCGCGGACCGACATGCCGAAGACCCCGGCCGCGTAGCCGTGGGTCAGCGGCACCTGGTCGCCGGCGAGCGGGTCGGCCAGGTAGGCATCGACCTCGGCCGGGTCACGGGACAGCCAGTCGTAGGGGGTGCGGGCGGGTTCGAACGGCTCGTTGAAGGCACCGAGCGCGTCCAGCGGCTGGTCCCCCAGCCCGGCGGCCACCACACCGTCCAGCGCGGCCACCGTCTCGGCCAGCTGCGGCGAGACCCCGATCGGACCCGACAGCACCAGCCCGGTGAGCCCGGCGCCGTCCCGCTCCGCGCTGGCCAGGGCGACGATCGAGCCCATCGAGTGGCCCAGCAGCACCCGGGGCAGGCCCGGGTGCTCCTCGGCGGCGAGCCGGTGCAGGGCCTCGACGTCATCGAGGAGACCGTCGGCTCCGGCCGGCCCGAACCGGCCGGCGCCGGTGGCCTCGGCGGTGCGGCCGTGCCCGCGCAGGTCCATGGCGTAGACGGCCAGGCCCCGCTCGGTGAGCGCGCCGGCCAGCCGCTCGTAGCGACCGGAGTGCTCGGAGGCCCCGTGGACCACCTGCAGGGTCGCGCGGACCTCGCCGGCGGGCAGCCAGCGCCGGTAGGGGACGGCCACCCCGTCGGGGCGCGGGAGCACGGGCAGGTCGCCGGACGTCGTCGTCACGGATGGTCCTCTCGGTCGGGAGCGCACGGGGCGGCCGGAGCCGCCCCGTGCACCGGTCAGCTGGCCTTCTTCCGGGTCTTCTTCTTCGCACCGGCGGCCGCCGCCGCGATGGCCTCCGGGTCGAGGATCCCGGCGAGGAACCGGCCGGTGTGGCTCTCCGGCACCGTGGCGACGAGCTCCGGCGTCCCCTCGGCGACGACCTGCCCGCCGCGGAACCCGCCCTCGGGGCCCATGTCGATGAGCCAGTCGGCGCTCTTGATCACGTCGAGGTTGTGCTCGATGACGATGACCGAGTTGCCCTTGTCGACCAGCCCCTGGATCACCTGCAGCAGCTTGTTGATGTCCTCGAAGTGCAGCCCGGTCGTGGGCTCGTCGAGGACGTAGATCGTGCGGCCGTTGGAGCGCTTCTGCAGCTCGCTGGCGAGCTTGACCCGCTGCGCCTCACCACCGGACAGCGTGGTGGCCGGCTGCCCGAGCCGGACGTAGCCCAGCCCGACGTCGGTGAGGGTGCGCATGTACCGGGCGATCGCCGGGATGGCCGCGAAGAAGTCCGCGGCCTCCTCGATCGGCATGTTGAGCACCTCGGCGACCGTCTTGCCCTTGTAGTGCACCTCGAGAGTCTCCCGGTTGAACCGGGCCCCCTTGCAGACCTCGCAGGGCACGTAGACGTCGGGCAGGAAGTTCATCTCGATCTTCAGCGTGCCGTCACCGGAGCACGCCTCGCAGCGCCCGCCCTTGACGTTGAAGGAGAACCGGCCCGGCTGGTAGCCGCGGACCTTCGCCTCCGAGGTGCTGGCGAAGAGCTTGCGGACGTGGTCCCAGACCCCGGTGTAGGTGGCCGGGTTGGACCGCGGGGTGCGGCCGATCGGCGACTGGTCGACGCCGACGACCTTGTCCAGCTGGTCCAGGCCGGTGATGGTGCGGTGCCGGCCGGGCACCATCCGTGCGCGGTTCAGCTCGTTGGCCAGGGTCGTGTAGAGGATGTCGTTGACCAGGCTGGACTTGCCCGAGCCGGAGACACCGGTGACGGCGACCAGCATGCCCAGCGGGAACGCCACGTCGATGCCACGCAGGGTGTTCTCCCGGGCGCCCTTCACGACCAGCTCGCGCCCTGCCGTCCGTTCCCGGCGAATGGCCGGGACGGTGATCTCCCGGCGGCCGGAGAGGTACGCCCCGGTGACCGAACGCTCGCTGGCCAGCAGCTCGTCGAGCGTGCCGCTGACGACGACCTCGCCGCCGTGCTCACCGGCACCAGGGCCGATGTCGACGATCCAGTCGGCCTGCTTGATGGTGTCCTCGTCGTGCTCGACGACGATCAGCGTGTTGCCCATGTCGCGCAGCCGCACGAGCGTCTCGATCAGCCGCACGTTGTCGCGCTGGTGCAGCCCGATCGAGGGCTCGTCGAGCACGTAGAGGACGCCGACCAGCCCGGAGCCGATCTGGGTGGCCAGCCGGATCCGCTGCGCCTCACCACCGGCCAGGGTGGCGGCCGGCCGGTCGAGGGACAGGTAGTCGAGGCCGACGTCGACGAGGAAGGACAGCCGGGCCTGGATCTCGCGGAGCACCCGGTCGGCGATGGCCCGCTCGCGCTCGCCGAGCTCGAGGGCGTTGAGCCACTCCGACGCCTCGCCGATGGACAGTCCGGTGACCTCGGCGATCGACCGGCCCATCATCTTGACGGCGAGGATCTCCGGCTTGAGCCGGGTGCCGTGACAGACGGGGCAGGGCACGTCCCGCATGTAGCCCTCGTACTTGTCCTTCATGAACTCGCTGTCGGTGTCCTCGTGGCGGCGCTCGAGGAAGGGCAGCACGCCCTCGAAGGCGGCGTAGTAGCTGCGCTCGCGGCCGTAGCGGTTCTTGTAGCGGACGTGCACCTGGTCCGGGGAACCGTGCAGCACCGCCTTCTGCACCTTCGCCGGCAGCTCCTCCCAGGGCGTGTTCATGGAGAAGCCGATCATGTCGGCGAGCCCGCCGAGCAGGCGCTGGAAGTACTCGTTGCTCATCGAGCCCGCCCAGGGGGCGATCGCTCCCTCACCGAGGCTCTTGCCCGGGTCGGGGACCACGAGGTCGGGGTCGACCTCCTTGCGGGTGCCGATGCCCGTGCACTCGGGGCAGGCGCCGAAGGGCGAGTTGAACGAGAACGACCGGGGCTCGAGCGCCTCGAAGGAGAGCCCGTCGTCGATGCAGGCGAGGTGCTCGGAGAAGGTCCGCTCGCGGTGCGGGTCGTCCTCGGGGAGGTCGACGAAGTCGAGCACCACGAGGCCGCCGGCGAGGCCGAGGGCCGTCTCGACCGAGTCGGTCAGCCGCCGCTTGGCGTTCTCCTTGACCGTCAGCCGGTCGACGATCACCTCGATCGTGTGCTTCTCCTGCTTCTTGAGCGTCGGCGGCTCGGTCAGCGGGTGGATGGTGCCGTCGACCCGCACCCGGGAGAAGCCCTGGGTCTGCAGCGAGCTGAACAGGTCGACGTACTCGCCCTTGCGCGCCCGCACGACCGGGGCGAGGACCTGGAACCGGGTGCCCTCCTCCATCGCGAGCACCTGGTCGACGATCTGCTGCGGGGTCTGCCGGGAGATCGGCTTGCCGCAGTTGGGACAGTGCGGCTGGCCGGCGCGGGCGTAGAGCAGCCGCAGGTAGTCGTAGACCTCGGTGATCGTGCCGACCGTCGACCGCGGGTTGCGGTTGGTCGACTTCTGGTCGATCGACACCGCCGGCGACAGGCCCTCGATGAAGTCGACGTCCGGCTTGTCCATCTGGCCGAGGAACTGGCGGGCGTAGGCCGACAGCGACTCGACGTACCGGCGCTGGCCCTCGGCGAAGATCGTGTCGAAGGCCAGGCTGGACTTGCCCGAGCCGGAGAGCCCCGTGAACACGATCATCGCGTCGCGGGGCAGGTCGAGGTGGACGTCCTTGAGGTTGTGCTCTCGGGCGCCGCGGACGACGAGCCGGTCCATGTGATCCCTGTCATTCGCAGTGGTTCGGTGCTGGTCCGGTCGCGGGGCGGCGGAGACCAGTGGTGCGGGGCCGAGCTGGGGGCCGGTGCGGTGCATCACCCGGTGGAACGGTGGCCCGTCGGACGGGCTTCCCGGACCGGGTGTCGGCTGGGTCTCCCCCACCGCGGACCGGGCGACCCTGGCCGGTCAGCCGGCGGGTTCGCCGACTCCTCCGGCCGGGTCGAAGACCGGCGCGTGCCGGCGCCAGGGCAGCCGGCCCTCCAGCTCCCCGGCCAGCCAGAGTAGCCGCGTCTCGGCACCGGCCGGGCCGACGAACTGGACCGAGCTGGGGAGCCCCTCCCGGCCGGGGCCGGCCGGCAGCACGAGCGCGGGCAGGCCGGCGACGTTCCACGCCGACGTCCACGGCGCCCAGCGGGCGTTGGCCGTGATGTTGGCCAGGAAACCCCGCTCGTGCCACGGCCGGGCGGGCAGCGGCGGGCCGGAGACGACCGGGCTGAGCAGCACGTCGACGTCTGCGAAGTAGCCGGCCATCCGGGCCCGGAACGCCGCCGCCGTCTGCGGCCGGACCAGGCCGGCCCGGCGCACCCAGCGGCCCAGCCGGGCGTGGGTGCGGCTGCGCGGCTCGAGCGCCTGCCGGTCGAGCCCGAGGGCCTCGGCGTCGGAGTCGGCGCCGGCCAGCCACCGGGTGATGGTGCCCAGCGCCGCGGCCGGGGTGATCACCGGTTCCTTCTCGACCACCACGTGCCCGGCCGCCCGCAGCTCGGCGATCACGACGTCCAGCGCCGCACGGCCGGCGGCGTCCAGCCGGACGCCGGGCACGGGCGACCGGGTCGACACCGCGACCCGCAGCGGGCCGACCGGCGCTGCCGGCGTGGCCGGCTCGGTGCCGGCCAGCACCGCGAAGCCGACGGCCAGGTCGGCGACGGTGGTGGCCAGCACGCCGTTCTCGGCCATGCCGGACCAGCTGTCCGCACCGATCTGGGCCGGGACCACGCCGGAGCCGGGCTTGAGCGTGACCAGCCCGCACGCGGCGGCGGGCAGACGGAGGGAGCCCATGCCGTCGTTGCCCTGGGCCAGCGGGACGACGCCGGCGGCCACCGCGGCAGCGCTGCCACCGGAGGAGCCGGCGGCCGAGCGTGCGGTGTCCCAGGGGTTGCGGGTGACCGTGCCCGCGCCGTCGGTGGCGCTGTAGAGGCAGAGCTCCGGCACCCGGGTGATGCCGACGACGACCGCACCCGCCGCCCGCAGCCGGGCGACCACCGGGTGGTCGGCGGCCGCCGGCGCCGGCAGGTGGGCCCGTGACCCGTCGGTGACCACCTCGCCGGCCACCGCGACGTTGTCCTTCACCGCGATCGGGACACCGGCCAGGGGCAGCCGGGACCGGTCGGGGTGGGCGTCGACCGCGGCGGCCTCGGCCAGTGCTGCCTCGGTGCGGACCACCCGGAAGGCCCCGACCCGCGCCTCGACGGCGGCCAGGTGCCGCAGATGGGCCCGGACGACGTCGACCGCGGAGAGCTCACCCGCGCGGACCCCGGCGGCCAGCTCGGTCGCCGGCAGACCGACGACCCCGTCGAGCATCCCCTCCCCGGACCCCACCCCGACCGGCACACCGGAGGGCCCGGAACCTGCACTAGCGTCCATGCCGACGAACCTAGACGGCGGCACCGACAGTCTCAGACGGGAGCGGGATGACCGGCCAGGCGTACACCGGGGACGTGCAGGTCGGTGGCCCCGCCGACGTCCGTGAGCTCCCGGGGCTGACGATCCGCAAGCTGGCCGTGAGCGAGATGGCGAACAACGTCTACCTGCTCACCAGCACCGCCACCGGGGAGTCGCTGCTCGTCGACGCGGCCGCCGAGCCGGCGGCGCTGCTCGAGCTCATCGGCGACGCCGACGTCCGCACGGTGGTGACCACGCACGGGCACTGGGACCACCACCGCGCGCTCCCGGAGGTGGTGCGGGCGACCGGCGCGGACACCGTCGCCCACCCGGCCGACGCGGCCGACCTGCCGGTGCCGGTGACCCGCCCGGTGCAGCACGGGGACACCGTCCCGGTCGGTGACCAGCTGCTGGAGGTCGTGCACCTGCGCGGGCACACCCCCGGCAGCATCGCGCTGGTGTGGCGCGGCCCCGCGGGCGCCGGCACCCACGTCTTCACCGGCGACAGCCTGTTCCCCGGCGGCGTCGGCAACACCCGGTCCGACGCGGCCCGGTTCACCAGCCTGGTCGACGACGTGGAGAGCCGGCTGTTCGGCGAGCTGCCCGACGACACCTGGGTCTACCCGGGCCACGGCGCGGACACGACGATCGGCGCGGAGCGACCGAACCTGCCGGAGTGGCGCGCCCGCGGCTGGTGAGCACGGCTCGGCCGCCGACCCGGCGTGCTGACCGGGGCCTGATGCCGCGGGTCAGAGCTGGATCCCGCGGGTCAGCGCGCCGTCCACGACCAGGTTGGTGCCGGAGATCCGGCTGGCGACCGGGCTGCTCAGGAAGACGACCGCCCGGGCCGACTCCTCCGGCGTGCCCATCTGCCCGGTCGGGTTCAGGCCCAGCGCGGTGCTGAAGAGCTCCGCGTCGCCCTGCTCGATCTGCTGCCAGACGCCGCCGGCGAAGTACGTGTTCCCCGGGGAGACGACGTTGGCCCGCACCCGGCCGGCCAGCTGGAGGGCCAACCCGGAGACGTACCCGACGATGGCCGTCTTCATCGTCCCGTACGGGCCGGAGGCGAAGTCGGCCTCCCGCCCCGAGACGCTGGAGACCGCGACGACGGACCCGTGGGCGCTGGCCTCCAGGTGCGGCAGGGCGGCCTGCACCAGGCGCACGGTGTGCATGAGGTCGACCTCGAAGGAGGTGTACCAGTTCTCCTCGGTGTCCGGGATGGCGAGCGCGCTGACGTTGGCCACGACGGCGTCCAGACCGCCCAGCCGCCCGGCCGCCGCCGCCACCCACCCGGCCAGCGCCGCACCGTCCCGGACGTCGAGCTGCACGCCGCGCACACCCGGGCCGCGACCGGCGAGCGCCTTCTCGGTCGACTCGATCTCGCCGGCATCGCGCGCGCAGAACTCGACGGCCGCCCCCTCGTCGGCGAACGCCTCGACGGTCGCGCGCCCGATGCCACGCGTGCCACCGGTGACGAGCACGCGGGAGCCGGCCAGCTGCAGGTCCATGATCGGTCCGATCTAGCGGAGGGTCGCTGCGCGGGCGCGCAGGTCGTCGTGCAGGCCGCCGAAGGCCGAGGCCCTGGGCAGCAGTGACTTGCGCGCCTTCACGACGGCGCTGTAGTTCGCGTCGACGACGTTGGCGATGGGGACCTCGGTGATCTGCGAGAGCAGCTGGTAGGCGTCCATCGCGGCCAGGCCGTAGAGCTCGCCGAACCAGCGCACGAGCTCCACCTGACCGATCCGCCACGCGTCCTCCAGCGGGCGCGACGAGCCGACGGTCATCCAGTGGCTGTCGTCCTCCAGCCGGGGCCACGCCGGGGTGGCGGACGACGCCCCGCCCTTGACCAGCTCGACGATCAGCGTCGTCGTCATGGCGCCCTCGACGGCGGTGCCGCAGGCCTCGCCCTCGCCCTGCCGGTAGTGCCCGTCCCCGACGGAGAACAGCGCGCCCTCGACGAACACCGGGAGGAAGCAGGTGGTCCCGGCCCGCATCTGCGGGGTGTCCATGTTGCCGCCGAACCGGTCGGGCACCAGCGAGCTGCGCGCCTCTCCCCCGGGCGGCGCGACGCCCACCGTGCCGAGCATCGGCTCCACCGGCAGGTCGACCGAGAAGTCGCTCGAGCCGGCCACGAAGGTCACCGTGTTGCGGGCCCGGTCGAGCTCGTAGATCCAGGTGGTGTCCGGCAGCGGGTCCTGCAGGGTGGCCACCCGGTCGGTGCTGGTGAGGCCGCCGAAGAACGGGATCGCGGCCGACGCGCCCCAGTCCCGGGCGGGCTCCAGCGCCACCAGGTGCAGGGCCAGGGTGTCGCCGGGTTCGGCGCCCTCGACGAAGAAGGGGCCGGTCTGCGGGTTCACGAAACGCAGGTCGACCTTCTCGCAGGACAGGTCGTGCACCGACCGCAGCCTGCCGCCGAACGCGTCGTCGGACCACAGCCGCAGCGCCGTCCCGGGCCGCACCCGCATCAGCGGCGCGACGCCGCCGAAGGTGAAGGCGTACTGCTCGGGAGACGGGGTGACCTCGACGACGTCCATGGCGCAGCCTAGGACGGCTGGCAAGGCCCAGGTCAGGGCCGCGGCCGCGCCCCCGCAGGTGGGTCGTCGCCGCGCCCTCCGTCACCCGGCGGGGCGGGAGCGACCTCGTCGTCCGGCTGTCCGTGCGGTCGGTGCTGGACCAGCGGGACCGACCGATCGGTTCGGCCTGCGGGGTGACGCCGGACCGGCACCCGGCCGACCTACCCTCACGCGCATGACCTCAGGGACAGGGATCACGCTGGGTGCCGTCAACGTGCAGGCCGACGACCCGCCCGCCCTGGCCGCGTTCTGGGCCGACCTGCTCGGGGGTGCGGTCGCCGGCGAGCACGACGGCTACGTCTTCGTCTCGGCCCGGGAGCCCGACGGCTTCGCGATGTCCTTCCGGACGCGCACCGGTGACCGTCCGCTCGAGCCGGTGCAGCACCTCGACCTGACCGTGCCGTGGGGGTCGCGCGCCGCTGCCGTCGAGCGCGCCGTCACGCTCGGCGCGGTGCACCGGTGGGACGTGCTCGACGAGGTCCCCTGGGTGCAGTGGTCGACCCTCGCCGACCCGGAGGGGAACCTGTTCTGCCTCGCGGAGCACCCGCCTGCCGGGTGACCCGGCGGGCGCGGCGACCCGCGGTGCTCAGTACGCGAGGTCGTGGAACAGCAGCGCGTACGCGGCCAGCCAGTGCTCGACCATGTAGTCGCTGCCGGTGACGTGCGGCAGCGCGGCCGCGGCGTGCTCGGCGGCGGAGTCGACCAGCAGCGGACGGCGGACGTCGCCGTCCGGCAGCACCGCGGCCAGCCGGCGCAGGCACCAGGCGCGGCTGAGGTTGAGCCCGTGCAGGTGGGCGGTCTGGCCGTCACCGGCGTCGCTGACCACCGCGGGGTGGAACAGCGGCCCGGCGGCCAGCCCGGGCAGGAAGCGGTCGAGCCACGGGCCGGGCTCGGGCAGCACCTCGGTCATCAGCACCGCCTCCACCAGTGACGGCGAGAGGAAGTCCGAGCCGGACGGTTCCCAGCGCACCGGGGCGTCGGCGTCGTCGGCGTACCAGCGCATCGCGGCGTCGACCAGCACGCCGTCGTCCCCCGCCCGCCGGGCTGCGGGCAGCGACATCAGCAGCCCGAAGGCGCTGCACGGGTGCAGCCCGGACCGCACCGGGTAGGTCGCCGACGGGAGCCATCGCCGGAGTGCGCCGAGGAAGTGGTCGGCCAGGGGCTGCAGCGTGGCCGACCAGCCCCGCACCTCCTCGGACGCGTCGGGCTCGGCCGCCCAGGACGCCGCCTCCTCGGCCAGGGTGAGCGCCCACGCCCAGCCGTACGGGCGCTCGTCCCCCGGCGAACCGGCGAAGTACGCGACCTCGGCGCTGATCGCCGCCGGCGTCCAGTGCGCGGCGAACACCGTGCGGACCTCCTCGGCCGGGACGACGTCCGGGGCGATGCGCAGCAACCGGAGCAGGACCCAGTGCATCTCCACCGACGAGTGCCAGTCGTAGCTCCCGTAGAAGGCGGGGTGCCTGTCCCGCGGCCGGTACGGCGCCTGGCCGGCGTGCCGGTAGTGCACCCGCAGGACGTTGGGGAACTCCTCCTGCACCGTCCGCAGCGCGGTCGCGGCCAGCTCCGGGGCCGCGGCGCGCAGGTCCGGCGTCGTCACGACAGCCGGGTCGCCTCGACGGTCAGCGGCTCCCCCACGGCCGACCCGCTCGCCGCCGCACCGGCCGGCAACTGGGCCACCGCCGAGCTGTTCCGCGAGGTGGGCAGCCAGCGCCCCCACCAGCGCAGCACGTGCTCCAGCCGGGCCTGGCGGTGCTTCGGGCGCCCGGACCGGGACAGCTCGTGCCCCTCTCCCGGGAAGAGCAGCAGCTCGGTGGGGACGCCGCGGCGCTTGAGCTCGACGTAGAGCCGGGTGCCCTGCTCCAGCGGGCAGCGCCAGTCCTCCTCCGAGTGGATCACCATCGTCGGCGTGGTGATCCGGTGCGCCGAGGCCATCGGCGACTGCGCGGCGACGCGCTCGGGGTCGGTGCCCACGTACTCGTCGGGGAAGAAGAACCCGATGTCGGAGGAGCCGACGAAGCTCACCGGGTCGTTGAACCCCCGCTCGCTGATGCCGGCGACGAACCGGTCGGTGCGGCCGAGCAGCAGCGTGGTCATGAACCCGCCGTACGAGCCGCCCATCAGCCCGACCCGGGTGGCGTCCAGCCCCGGGTCGGCCAGGGCCGCGTCGAGGAAGGCCAGCACGTCGTCGGCGTCCAGCTCGCCCATGTGCTCCTTGATCACCCGGCCGTGCGCCTGGCCGTAGCCCGACGACCCGCGGGGGTTGCACATCAGCACCGCGTAGCCGGCCTCGACGTAGGCCTGGGTCTCGTCGAACAGCGTCCAGCCGTACTGGCTGAACGGCCCGCCGTGCACGGTCAGCAGCACCGGGTGCGGCCCCGGCCCGGGCGGCGTGGTCACCCAGCCGTGCACCGGGTAGCCGTCCGGTGCGGTCGCCGTGGTCTCCCGCATCCGGTGCAGCCGGCCGGTGGCCTGCAGCGGCGCACCGAAGCCGGTGATCAGCCGGCGCCGTCCGGGGGTGACCGCGATCAGCTCGCCCGCGGAGCGGTCGTGCGCGACGGTGGCGACCACGACGCCGCCGCCGACGGCGAACCCGCGCACCGTGTAGGACCCGTCGACCAGCGTCTCCGGCTCGCCGCCGTCGAGCGGCACCCGCAGCAGCTCGACCGCGCCGCGCCGCTGGATGCCGATGTGGGCCGCGCCGCCGGCCACCACCGTCGCCGGCGTCTCGTCGCCGCGGTCGTGCTCCTCCGGGTCCAGCAGCGGCACCACCGGGCCGCCGGCGGCGCTGACCTGCGCCAGCGTGGTGTTGCGGCCGACGAAGTCCCGGCCGGTCGGACCCAGGTCGGGGATGGCGGAGAGGTAGATCGTGCTGCCGGCCGGGTCGTCCGGGTCGTAGGCCGGGTGAGCGCACGTCGCCCGGGAGTCGGTGACCCGACGCAGGCCGCCGCCGTCGGGCCGGACGACGTAGACGTCGGAGACCAGGTCGGTGTCGGCGCCCTCGTGCCGCGCGGAGACGAACGCGAGCTCGGCGCCGTCCGGACGCCAGGCGACGTCGGTGTCGTCGACGTCGCCGCCGGTGACCTGGAACGGCGTGGGCCGCTCCTCGGCGGTGTCCGCGGCGTCGTCCGGCAGGTCGACGACGAAGACGTGGCTCCGGCGGTCGTTGGTGAAGCCGAGGTCGTCGGCCCGGTACTTCAGCGTGGTGATCAGCCGCGGGGGCTCCGCACCCGGCGACACGTCCTCGTCGGTGCCGTACCGCCCCTGCTCGGGCACCCGGGCGGTGTAGGCCAGCCGGCGAGAGTCCGGTGACCAGACCGGTGTGCCGGCGCCGAGGTGGTGGTCGGTCAGCCGCCGGGCCGTGCCGCCGTCGACGGCCAGCACGTGCAGCTGCGGCTTGCCCTTCGGCTCGGCCGACAGGTAGGCCAGCCAGCGACCGTCCGGGGAGAAGACGGGGGCCGAGTCGTGGTGGCCGTGGGTGAGCGGGCGGGCCGGCGCCGAGCCGTCGGTCGGGACGGTCCACAGCTGGCTGCGGTACTCGTCGGCGTCCAGGTCCAGCCGGCTGACGGCGACGACGGCGGTCGCTCCGTCCGGGGACACCGTCGGCACACCGGGGACGCGCAGCAGGGAGAGGTCGGTCGGCCGCATGCCGGGCACGCTAGCCCACGCACCGCGGCGCAGATGATGAGCCCTGCTAAGGGGTGAGGGCCCCGGGGTCGCGCCGTTCCGCCCGGATGCCGCGGACGAGACCCAGCGCACCGATCAGCGGCAGCAGGGCGAGCAGCAGCAGGCTGCGGTCCAGCCCGAGCACCTCGCCCGCACCGCCGACCACCGCCGACCCCACCCCGCCGCCGACCAGGAAGACGAGGGTGGCGATGCCGAGCGCGACGCCGCGCACCTCGGAGGGGACGGCGCCGCCGACCGCGGCCATCAGGGCCGGCTGGCCCAGCCCGAAGGCCACCGTCACCAGGACCACCGCCGTCACCAGGCCGGGGGCCGAACCAGCGGTGGCGCCGAGAGCGGCGACCAGCAGCGCGACGGTCGCGGTGACCCCGGAGATGGCCAGCGACCGGGCGGGGCCGAGCCGGGCCAGCAGCGGGCCGGCCAGCCGCGGGGCGAGGAAGCCGGTGACCGCGCTGGGCACCAGGGCCAGGCCGATGTGCAGCGGCGTCCACCCCTCGCCCGCCAGCACGGCGGGGACGGCGATCAGCAGCGCGAACCAGGCGGCCGGGACGGCGGAGGCGGCCAGCGCGCTGCGGACCACCACCGGCTCCCGGAGGACCGCCGTGGGCAGGAAGCCCTCCGGCCGGCGGCGCACCTGCGCGGCGACCGCCGGGATGCCCAGCCCCAGCAGCGCGGCACCGACGGCGGCGATCACCACCCCGGAGGCCGGGGACTGCACGAGCAGCACCAGGCCGGCGGCGGTGCCGGCGACCAGGACCGCGCCGAGCACGTCCAGCCGGGCACCGGTGCCCACGGCGGGGACGGCGCGCCACAGCACCGGCACCAGCAGCAGCCCGAGGGCCGGCAGCACCACGACCGCCCGCCAGCTGGCGACGTCGGCGACCAGCCCACCGACCAGCGGCCCCAGCGCGCTGACCGCCGCCGCGGTGCCGGCGACCTTGCCCAGCGCGGCGGTGCGCACCGCTCCCTCGTACCGCGCGCTCACGATCGCCATGCCGAGCACCGGGACCGCCGCCGCGCCCAGGCCCTGGAGGACGCGTGCGCCCAGCAGGACCGGGTAGCTGGGGGCCAGGCCGCCGAGCACCGCCCCGGCGGTCATCAGGGCAACGCCGACGACCAGCGGCAGCCGGATGCCGGCCAGGTCGGCGACCCGGCCGTACACGGCGGTCGCCACGGCCAGCATCAGCGCGTAGAGGCTGATGACCCAGGAGACACCGCCGGTGGTCAACCCGAGGTCGGCGGCGATGGCGGGCAGCGTGACCGCGACCGCGGCACTGCCCATGCCGGCGAGGCCGAAGAGCGTCCCGACCAGACCGGCGATGCGACCGGCGTCGGTCGGGGGGCTCATGACCGGCAGCCAACCACGAGCCGGCCCGGCCCTCCCCTCGGCCGCACGGTCCGGCGGCCCGCCGACGGATGGCTAGTGTGACGCGGATGACACGACAGGTGTTCGCCGGTGGTCAGGTGTTCGACGGCACGGGCGGCCCCGCAGCCATCGCCGACGTCCTCGTGGAGGACGGCCGGGTCCTCGAGGTCGGCCCGGGGTTGGACGGCGACGAGGTCGTCGACTGCACCGGCGCCACCGTGCTGCCGGGCCTGTTCGACTGCCACGTGCACGTGATGCTCAGCGGCGTGGACATGCTGCGGCTGCTGCAGACGCCGTTCAGCTACGGCTTCTACGAGGCGGTGCACAACCTCCGCCGCACCCTGGCGGTGGGCGTCACGTCGGTCCGGGACGCCGGCGGTGCCGACCTGGGGGTGGCCCAGGCGGTGCGCGACGGGCTGATCGCCGGACCGCGGATGCAGATCGCGATCAGCATGCTGTCCCAGACCGGCGGGCACGGCGACGGCTGGCACGTCTGCGGCGCCGAGGTGCCGCTGATGGGACCGCACCCGGGGCGGCCGGGCACCGTCGTGGACGGCGCGGACGAGATGCGCCGCACCGTCCGCGAACTGCTGCGCGCCGGCGCGGACGTGCTCAAGGTGGCCACCAGCGGCGGCGTCCTGTCGGCCCGGGACGACCCGCGGCACCCGCACTTCCGCCCCGCCGAGCTCGACGTGCTCGTCGAGGAGGCGGTGGCTGCCGGGGTGCACGTGATGGCCCACGCGCAGGGCGCCGAGGGGATCAAGGCCGCCGTCCGGGCCGGCATCCGCTCGATCGAGCACGGCATCTACCTCGACGACGAGGCGATCGACCTGATGCTGACCCACGGGACCTGGCTGGTGCCCACGCTGGCCGCGCCGCGGGCGGTGCTCGCCTCGGTCGCCGCGGGGGCGTCCCTCCCCGACGCCGTGATCGAGAAGGCGCGCGCGGTGCAGTCGGTGCACGACGAGTCCGTCCGCCGCGCGGTCGAGGCCGGGGTGAAGGTCGCGATGGGCACCGACAGCGGCGTGGGCCCGCACGGCGACAACCTCGCCGAGCTCGGCCTGATGGCCGGCTGCGGGATGACCGCCCCGCAGGCCTGGCACGCCGCGACGTTGTCGGCCGCCGAGCTGCTGGGGGTCGACGGCGAGCTGGGCAGCCTGCAGCCCGGCAAGCGGGCCGACCTGGTGGTGCTGGCCGGCGACGCCGACGACCTGACCGGCCTGGCCGGCCGGGTGCGGGAGGTGTGGCGGGACGGCGTCCTGGTCGCGGCCGGTGGTCAGGTCGTCGAGCCGGGCACGATCCCGCCCCGCTGAGCGAGCCGCGGCGGCCCGGGAAGCCGGGCCGCCGCTGGGCTCAGCTGCGGTGCTGGTCCTCGCCGGTGGCGCTGCGGGCGCGCCGCTCGTCCTCGGTGAGCGCGTCGGCCCGCCCGGGCTCCCCGGTGTCGGTGGCGGCGGGGTCCACCGCGGCGCCGTCGGCGTCGGGCACCTCGCCACGCGTCTTCAGCAGGCTGGCCACGGTGGCGACCAGCAGGACCACCAGGATCACCGTCAGGGACAGCCAGGTGGGGATGGCCGGGATGCTCTCCAGCGGCTCGCGCTCCCCGGCGAAGGGGTACTGGTTCTCGTGCAGCGCCTCGAGGATCAGCTTGACGCCGATGAAGGCCAGGATGACGGCGAGCCCCAGCGACAGGTACACCAGCCGCTTGAGCAGCCCGCCGAGCAGGAAGTACAGCTGCCGCAGGCCCATCAGCGCGAAGATGTTCGCAGTGAAGACGATGAACGGCTCCCGGGTCAGCCCGAAGATCGCCGGGATGCTGTCCAGCGCGAACAGCAGGTCGGTGGTGCCCAGCGCCAGGAACACCACGATCATCGGCGTCCACAGCTTCTTGCCGTCCTGGACGACCCGGATCTTGCTCTCGTGGAAGTCCTGGGTCATCGGCAGGACCTTGCGCATCCGCCGGATCAGGCCGTTCTCCTCGTAGTCCTCGTCCTCGTCGCGGTGCCGGACCAGGTTGATCGCGGTGTAGACGAGGAAGGCGCCGAAGAGGAAGAAGACCCAGATGAACCGCTCGATCACGGCGGCGCCGGCGAGGATGAAGAGACCGCGGAGGACCAGCGCGATGATGATCCCGACCATCAGGACCTCTTGCTGGAGCTTCCGGGGCACCCGGAAGCGGGCCATGATGATCACGAAGACGAAGAGGTTGTCGACCGACAGCGAGTACTCGGTCAGCCAGCCGGCGTAGAACTCGGTGGCGAACTGCCCGTTGGTCACCGCCAGCACGATCCCGCCGAAGGCCAGCGCGAGGCCCACGTAGAAGACGACCCAGGCGGTCGCCTCCTTGACGGAGGGCTCGTGCGGACGACGGACGACGAGGGCGAGGTCGGCGAGCAGCAGGACGGTGAGCCCCACGAACGTCGAGATCTCGAACCAGACGGGGAGCTCCACGGGCCGAGACTGTACGTGCTCGTTGCCCCGTGCACCGGACGACGACCCGGAGTCCGCCGCGGGTCACACCAGGGGCCGGGGACGACGCGTCGTCCCCGGCCCCTGTCCGTTCGGTCCTGCGTGGCTCCGGCTCAGTCCCGGCGTGACTCCGGCCGGGCGACCGGCGCCTCCCGCGGGTCCGGCGGCGCGGCGGCCGTGTCGGCGTCCGGGTCGCCGGGCGCCCCGATGTGCCGCCCTGCGCTGTCGGCGGCCGGCTCGCCGGCGCCGCGCTCCTGACGCCGCTGGGCGTCCTTCTTGTTCTTCCGCAGGCTCGCCCAGGTCGTGACCAGCAGGGTCACCAGGATGACCAGCAACGACAGCCAGGTCGGGATCTCCGGCACCAGGGTGACGTGCTCACCGCCGTTGATGAACGGCAGCTCGTTCTCGTGCAGCGCGTGGATGACCAGCTTGACGCCGATGAAGCCGAGGATCACGGCGAGGCCGTAGGCCAGGTAGACCAGCTTGTCGAGCAGCCCGTCGAGCAGGAAGAAGAGCTGGCGCAGGCCCAGCAGGGCGAAGGCGTTGGCGGTGAAGACCAGGTAGGTCTCCTGGGTGAGACCGAAGATCGCCGGGATGGAGTCGACGGCGAAGAGGATGTCCGCGCTGCCGATCGCGATCAGGGCGATGGCCAGCGGGGTGATGTGGCGCTTGCCGTCCAGCTTCGCGGTGAGCCGGTCGGAGTGGTACTCCTCGGTCGTCGGCACCACCTTGCGGGTGAGCCGCAGGACCGAGTTCTCCTTGAACTCCTCGTTCTCGTCGTGCCCACCGCTCTTGGCCTGCGCCCAGGCGGTGTAGATCAGGAACCCGCCGAAGACGTAGAAGATCCAGCTGAAGTTCTCGATGGCCGCAGCCCCGACGAAGATGAACACCGTCCGCAGCACGAGCGCGAAGGCGATGCCGAACAGCAGCACCTTCTGCTGCAGCTCCCGCGGCACGGCGAAGCTGGCCATGATCAGCACGAAGACGAACAGGTTGTCGACCGAGAGGCTCTTCTCGGTGACCCAGCCGGCGAAGTACTCACCGGCGTACGTGCCGCCCCAGAACACGAGCACGATCAGCCCGAACACGATGGCGATGCCGACGTAGATCGCCGACCAGGTGCCGGATTCCTTCAAGGTCGGCGCGTGCGGCTTGCGCACGTGGCCGAAGAAGTCGAAGACGAGCATCCCGACGATCGCGGCGACGGTGATGCCCCAGACCCACAAGGGGACGTCCATGCACATTCCTCCGGTGCTGGCAGGTGTCAGTACCGGAGGTCTCTCCCACCGACCCGATCACGGGCCGGCCAGCAGCGCCGGGGGTCATCGGACCCCGTGTTGACGACGGTGCCGTGCCGGGATACTCCCCTCCACGTCAAGACCAGCCACTGAGGGCAGCCGAAAGCTACCCCCGGGGGCGGACCCGAAGCACGTAACGCCTCGCGTCCCGGCCGAGTTCCCGGCCCCGGCGAGTTCTTTCCCGCGCCGTCGTCTTCCTTCCCGCGCCGTCGTCCGCCCGGTGCCCTCCCCTGCCCGTCCCGGCCGGAGGCAGTCCCGGCCGGAGGCAGTCCCGGCCGGAGCGGGCGACGGGAGGGGCCGAGGCGTCAGGCGTGCGCCGCGTCGAACTGCCGCAGCTCCTTCTTCAGCTCGGTCAGCTCGTCGCGCAGCCGGGCCGCCACCTCGAACTGCAGCTCGCGGGCCGCGGCCAGCATCTGCTCGTTCATCGAGGTGATCATGTCGGCGAGCTCGTTGCGCGGCAGGCCCTGGACGTCGATCGACCCGGCCTTGGCCCGGCTCTTCGACGACAGCCCCGGCACCGGCGACTTGCCGCGCGACTGCTGGCGCCCCGAGCCGCCGAGCAGCTCGGTCGTGGCCCCGCCCGTGACGTCCTCGGTGTCCTCCGCGGCCTTGTAGATGCCGTCGAGGATGTCGACGATCTTCTTGCGCAGCGGCTGCGGGTCGACGCCGTGCTCGGTGTTGTAGGCGATCTGCTTCTCGCGCCGCCGGTTGGTCTCCTCGATCGCCTGGGCCATCGAGGGGGTGATCTTGTCGGCGTACATGTGGACCTGGCCGGAGACGTTGCGCGCCGCCCGGCCGATGGTCTGGATCAGCGAGGTGCCCGAGCGGAGGAAGCCCTCCTTGTCCGCGTCGAGGATCGCGACCAGCGACACCTCGGGCAGGTCGAGCCCCTCGCGCAGCAGGTTGATGCCGACAAGCACGTCGTACTCGCCCTGCCGGAGCTCCCGCAGCAGCTCGACCCGGCGCAGCGTGTCGACCTCCGAGTGCAGGTAGCGCACCTTGATGCCGAGCTCGAGCAGGTAGTCGGTGAGGTCCTCGGACATCTTCTTGGTCAGCGTCGTGACCAGGACCCGCTCGTCCTTCTCGGTGCGCAGCCGGATCTCGTGGACCAGGTCGTCGATCTGGCCCTTGGTCGGCTTGACCACGACCTCGGGGTCGACCAGGCCGGTCGGGCGGATCACCTGCTCCACGACGTCACCCTGGACCCGGCCGAGCTCGTAGTTGCCCGGGGTCGCCGACAGGTAGACGGTCTGGTGGATGCGGTCGGTGAACTCCTCCCAGCGCAGCGGGCGGTTGTCCATCGCCGAGGGCAGCCGGAAACCGTGCTCGACCAGCGTGCGCTTGCGGCTCATGTCGCCCTCGTACATGCCGCCGATCTGGGGCACCGTCACGTGCGACTCGTCGATGACGAGCAGGAAGTCGTCGGGGAAGTAGTCGATCAGGCAGGCGCCGGCGCTGCCGGGGGCCCGGCCGTCGATGTGCCGCGAGTAGTTCTCGATGCCCGAGCAGAACCCGACCTGCCGCATCATCTCGATGTCGTAGGTGGTGCGCATGCGCAGCCGCTGGGCCTCCAGCAGCTTGCCCTGCTTGTCGAGCTCGGCCAGCCGCTGCTCCAGCTCGGCCTCGATGGTCCCGATGGCCCGCTCCATGCGCTCGGGGCCGGCGACGTAGTGGGTGGCCGGGAAGACGAACAGCTCGTCGACCTCGCGGATGACCTCACCGGTCAACGGGTGCAGGTAGTAGAGCCGCTCGACCTCGTCGCCGAACATCTCGATCCGGCAGGCGAGCTCCTCGTAGACCGGGAACACCTCGATGGTGTCGCCGCGTACCCGGAACGTGCCGCGGGTGAAGGAGAGGTCGTTGCGGGTGTACTGCTCGGTGACCAGGGTGCGGAGCAGCTCCTCGCGGTCGCGCTCCTCGCCCACCTTGATCTTCAGTGCCCGCTCGACGTACTCCTCGGGCGTGCCCAGGCCGTAGATGCAGGAGACGGTCGAGACGACGACCACGTCGCGCCGGGTGAGCAGGCTGTTCGTCGCGGAGTGCCGCAGCCGCTCGACCTCCTCGTTGATCGAGGAGTCCTTCTCGATGTAGGTGTCCGTCTGCGGGACGTAGGCCTCGGGCTGGTAGTAGTCGTAGTAGGAGACGAAGTACTCGACCGCCGCGTCGGGCATCAGCTCCCGGAACTCGTTGGCCAGCTGCGCGGCCAGCGTCTTGTTCGGCGCCATCACCAGGGTGGGGCGCTGCACCTGCTCGATCAGCCAGGCGGTGGTGGCCGACTTGCCGGTGCCGGTGGCGCCGAGCAGGACGGTGTCCTGCTCGCCGGCGTTCACCCGCTCGGCCAGGGCCTTGATCGCGGTGGGCTGGTCGCCGGAGGGCTCGAACTCGCTGACGACGCGGAACCGCCCCTGGGTGGGCCGGATGTCGGTGGATGCGCGCACGCCGACGACGGTACGACGGGCCTGTGACAGAAGTGGCCCGAGCGCCGCGCGGGCCGGTGGCGCCGTCCGGTGGGCCGCACGGGACGCGTGGGACGGCGGATGTGACCGACGTCGTCGTGGAGCCTTGTCGACACGCCGACGGACCCCTACCGTCAGCGCCCGCAGGAGCGAGCAGCACCGGTCGCCGCCAGTGCCACCCGGGTCCCCCGGGCGAGGTCGGCGTCGCCCGGGCTGCCGCTCCCGGCCCGGCCCGGCGCGCACCCTGCCGCAGCCGGGCGCCGACGCCCTCCCCGGTCCGCCGCGGAGGGCGTCGCCGTCCCGGGAGGCAGGCCGCGGAGCCCCGTGGGCGGCGCCGCGGGTCGGCTCGGTGGGGGCGGGCGGACCGGTCTTGGCAGACTCCCTCCGAGGACCGCCCGCGCTCGTCCTCCCCCGTCGCCGGTGTCCTGATCGTCACAGGTGTGCGGAGGCCCGGGAGCGGGCATCCGACCACGACCCCTCGGTTCAGCCGTGACGATCCGCGCCCCCGCCCCGAGCCCAGGGGCGATCAGCTCAGGAGGACGACCTTTCATGACCACCCAGGTGTGGCCCGGTTCCGCTTACCCCCTCGGGGCGACCTACGACGGCACCGGCACCAACTTCGCGATCTACAGCGAGGTGGCCGAGAAGATCGAGCTGTGCCTGTTCGACGAGGCGGGCACCGAGGAGCGCATCCGCCTCCCGGAGATGGACGCCTACGTGTGGCACGCCTTCCTCCCCGGCATCCAGCCCGGCCAGCGGTACGGCTTCCGCGTGTACGGCCCGCACGACCCGGCCCAGGGCCACCGCTGCAACCCGAACAAGCTGCTGCTCGACCCCTACGCCAAGGCCATCGACGGCCAGGTCGACTGGGACGAGGCCGTCTTCGGCTACCACTTCGAGTCCGGCGAGAAGAACGACGACGACTCGGCGGCGCACATGCCGAAGTCCGTCGTCATCAACCCGTACTTCGACTGGGGCGTCGACCGCCCGCCGAGGACGCCCTACAACAAGACGGTCATCTACGAGGCCCACGTCAAGGGCCTGACGATGACCCACCCGCGGATCCCCGAGGAGCTGCGCGGCACCTACTCGGCCATCGCCCACCCGGCGATCATCGAGCACCTGCAGGAACTGGGGATCACCGCGATCGAGCTGATGCCGGTGCACCAGTTCGTCCAGGACGACACCCTGCTGCAGAAGGGCCTGCGCAACTACTGGGGCTACAACACGATCGGCTTCTTCGCGCCGCACAACGAGTACGCGCAGCAGACCGACGGCCAGCAGGTGCAGGAGTTCAAGGGCATGGTCCGCGCCCTGCACGAGGCCGGCATCGAGGTCATTCTCGACGTGGTCTACAACCACACCGCCGAGGGCAACCACATGGGCCCGACGCTGTCGTTCCGGGGCATCGACAACCAGGCCTACTACCGGCTGGTCGAGGACGACAAGCAGTACTACATGGACACCACGGGCACCGGGAACTCGCTCAACGTCCGCACCCCGCAGTCCCTGCAGCTGATCATGGACTCGCTGCGCTACTGGGTCACCGAGATGCACGTCGACGGCTTCCGCTTCGACCTGGCGTCGTCCCTGGCCCGGCAGTTCCACGAGGTCGACCGGCTCTCGGCGTTCTTCGACCTCTGCCACCAGGACCCGATCGTCAGCCAGGTGAAGCTGATCGCCGAGCCGTGGGACATCGGCGACGGCGGCTACCAGGTCGGCAACTTCCCTGCGCTGTGGACGGAGTGGAACGGCAAGTACCGCGACACCGTCCGCGACTTCTGGCGGGGCGAGGACGCCACGATCGGTGAGTTCGCCAGCCGGATCACCGGCTCCGCCGACCTGTACCAGCACTCCGGCCGTCGCCCGGTGGCCAGCATCAACTTCGTCACCGCGCACGACGGGTTCACGATCAACGACCTGGTCTCGTACAACGAGAAGCACAACGAGGCCAACGGCGAGGACAACAACGACGGCGAGAGCCACAACCGCAGCTGGAACTGTGGCGTCGAGGGCGAGACCGACGACGCCGACATCCTGGCGCTGCGGGCCCAGCAGCGGCGCAACTTCATCACCACGCTGATGCTCTCCCAGGGCGTGCCGATGCTGCTGCACGGCGACGAGCTCGGCCGCACCCAGGGCGGCAACAACAACGGCTACTGCCAGGACTCCGAGATCACCTGGATCGACTGGGAGGACGTCGACGAGGGCCTGCTGGAGTTCACCAAGCTGGTCACCAAGCTGCGCACCGACCACCCGACGTTCCGCCGCCGGCGGTTCTTCCACGGCCGCCCGGTGCGCCGGGCCGAGGGCGACCCGGTCCAGGACGTCGCCTGGTTCACCCACGCCGGTGAGCTGATGAGCGAGGAGGACTGGGAGTCCCACTACGCGAAGTCGATCGGCGTCTACCTCAACGGGCACGGCATCCGCTCGACCGACGAGCGGGGCGAGCCGGTGGTCGACGACTGCTTCTACCTGGTGTTCAACGCCTGGCACGAGGACATCGAGTTCACCCTGCCCAGCAGCGAGTACGCCGAGGGCTGGACGGTGGTCGTGGACACCGCGGAGATGGACGAGGTCGAGCCGGTCGTGGTCAAGGCCGGTGACACGCTGACCGTGGCCGCCCGCGCCACCGTCGTCCTGCAGGCCGCGCCGTGACCCAGCCGGCCACGGCGCAGCCGGCCGGGAGCCGGCGGCGGGAGGTGCCCGCGAGCACCTACCGCCTGCAGGTGACCGCCGACTTCACCCTCGACGACGCGGCGGCCGTGGCCGGCTACCTGGCCGACCTCGGCGTCACCCACGCGTACTCCTCCCCGCTGCTGCGCTCGGCGGCGGGGAGCACGCACGGCTACGACACGGTCGACCACGCGCACATCGACGAGCCGCGCGGCGGGCGGGCCGGGCTCGACCGGTTCGTCAGCGCGCTGCACGAGCGGGGGCTCGGCCTGGTCCTGGACCTGGTGCCCAACCACATGGGCGTCAGCGACCCGGCCGAGTCCGCCTGGTGGTGGGACCTGCTGCAGCACGGGCGGGAGTCGGCCCACGCCGACGCCTTCGACGTCGACTGGGACTTCGGTGGCGGCCGGATCCGCATCCCGGTGCTGGGCAGCGCGGACGACGTCGCGCAGCTGGAGGTCGTCGACGGCGAGCTCCGGTACTACGACAACCGCTTCCCGATCGCCCCGGGCACCGGTGCGGGCACGCCGCAGGAGGTGCACGACCGGCAGCACTACGAGCTGGTCGACTGGCGGCGGGCGGACGACCAGCTGAACTACCGGCGGTTCTTCGCGATCAACACCCTGGCCGGGCTGCGGGTCGAGGACCGGGACGTCTTCCGGGCCACGCACGCGCTCGTCGTCCAGCTGGTGGAGAACGGCGCGGTGGACGCGCTGCGGATCGACCACCCCGACGGGCTGGCCGACCCGAAGGGCTACCTGGAGCTGCTCGCCGAGGCCACCGGTGACCGGTGGACCGTCGTGGAGAAGATCCTCGAGCCGGGCGAGGAGCTCCCCGAGAGCTGGAAGACCGCCGGGACGACGGGGTACGACGCGCTCGCCGAGGTCGACGACGTCCTGGTCGACCCCGCCGGCGAGAGCGCCGTCACCGCGCTGGACACCGAGCTGGCCGGCGGCCGGGTCGACTACGCCGAGCTCGTGCACGACTGCAAGCGCGAGGTCACCGACGGCATGCTCGGATCCGAGGTGGCCCGCCTGCACCGGATCGTCGGCGACCTGCCGGGCGTGCCCGACGAGCAGGTCACCGAGGGGCTGGCCGAGCTGCTGGCCGGCTTCCCGGTCTACCGCAGCTACCTGCCCGACGGCCGTGAGCACCTGGACGCCACGGTGGCCGCGGTGAAGCGCCGCCGGCCCGACCTCACCGCCGCCGTCGACGCCCTGCACCCGCTGCTCGGCTCGGCCGGCACCGAACTGGCCACCCGGTTCGAGCAGACCTCGGGCCCGGTGATGGCCAAGGGGGTCGAGGACAGCGCCTACTACCGGTGGTCCCGCTTCGTCGCGCTCAACGAGGTGGGCGGTGACCCGGCCCGGTTCGGGTCGACCGTCGAGCAGTTCCACGCGGCCCAGCAGCACCGCCAGGAGGTCAAGCCGGCGTCGATGACGACGCTGTCCACGCACGACACCAAGCGCAGCGAGGACGTCCGGGCCCGGCTGGCCGTGCTCGCCGAGGTGCCGTCCGAGTGGGCCGGCCTGGTCCGCGGCTGGCTCGGCCGGCACCCGCTGGCCGACCGCCCGCTGGCCCACCTGGTGTGGCAGAACCTCGTCGGCGCCTGGCCGCTGTCGCGGGAGCGGGCGCACGCCTACGTGGAGAAGGCGGCCCGGGAGGCGGGCACCTCGACCACCTGGACCAACCCGGTGCAGGAGTTCGAGGACCAGCTGCACGCCCTCGTCGACGCCGCGTTCGACGACGCCACCACGCACGCGGAGATCGAACGGTTCGTCGCGCGGATCGCGCCCTTCGGCTGGTCGAACTCGCTGTCGCAGAAGCTGCTGCAGCTGACCATCCCCGGGGTGCCGGACGTGTACCAGGGCAGCGAGCTGTGGGACTTCTCGCTGGTCGACCCGGACAACCGCCGTCCGGTCGACTACGCCCTGCGCCGCGACCTGCTGGCCCGGCTGGACGGTGGCTGGGTGCCGCCGGTCGACGAGACCGGCGCGGCCAAGCTGCTGGTGGTCTCCCGCACGCTGCGGCACCGGCGCGACGCCCCGGAGGCGTGGTCGGGGTACACCCCGGTGCCGGCCCGCGGACCGGCGGCCGACTCGGTCGTCGCCTTCGACCGGGGCGGCGTCGTCACCGTCGCGACCCGTCGGCCGGTCCACCTGGCCGAGACCGGCTGGGGCGACACCGCCGTCGGCTCGCGGACCGGGGCCTGGCGGGACCTGCTCACCGGCTCGCGACTGGTCTCCGACTCGGGCGGCATCCGGCTGAGCGAGCTCTGCGCCCAGCTGCCGGTCGCCCTGCTCGTCCGGGACTGAGCCGGGCCGGCGCCGCCTCCTGCGACCGCAGGGGGCGGCGCCGACCTGGCCACGCGCGGTCGCCGCCCTTCCGGCACGGAGCGTGACTGATCGCATCCGTTGCGCAGTGACCCGACGGGCTTTCCGGGCCCGGGGGGTCTCGGAACCATCGATTGCCGCATTGGACGGGCGTCGTCGTCCGCCGGTGCCTACCTTCGGCCTCGTGCCTGCGCCCCACCGGCCGGCATGAGGACCGCCGGACCGCCCAACCCCGTCCGCCGGTGGCCTGACACCGAACAGCCTCGGACGGGGGTGGGGGACCCACTTCCGACGTGCCCGGCCTCGTGCCGCCACGTCTCGGGGTGAAGCCGTGTCGCGTCCTGTCGACGCACCCGGCCGGGCACCGATCGCCCGAACCCGACAGCTCACCTCGCCGGCGGTGATCGGAGGATCACCTTGTCCCAGCACCTCACGTCCCGGACCCGTCGCCTGACCCGCGGCGGCGCCGTCCTCGCCGGGGCCGCGGCTCTCGGCATCGGCGTCCTCGCCGCGCCGGCCTCGGCCGCCACCGCCGGGCAGCACGACTGGAGCGGCGTCGCCCAGTGCGAGTCCGGCGGCAACTGGAGCATCAACACCGGCAACGGCTACTACGGCGGGCTGCAGTTCTCCCAGCCCACGTGGGAGGGCTACGGCGGCCTGGAGTTCGCGCCGCGCGCCGACCTGGCGAGCCCGGCCGACCAGATCACGGCCGCCGAGCGGGTGCTCGTCGGCCAGGGCATCGGGGCCTGGCCGACCTGCGGCCAGTACCTGGCCCCGGGCACCACCGAGGTGCCCGGCCCTGCTCCGGCCCCGGCACCGGCGCCCGCCCCGGCTCCGGCGCCCGCCCCGGCTCCGGCTCCGGCGCCCGCCCCGGCCGGCGGCACGTACACGGTGCAGCCGGGTGACACCCTGAGCTCGATCGCGGCCGCCCAGGGCGTCGCGGGTGGTTGGCAGGCCCTGTACGCCGCCAACCAGTCGACGATCAGCGACCCGAACCGGATCTACGTCGGGCAGCAGCTGACGCTCTGACAGGGAAGCCCCCTTGCGGCTCGTCCGGCCTCCACCACCTGTGGTGGGGGCCGGACGAGCGTCAGAACCGGATCGCGTCGATCACCTTCACCCGGACGGCGATCAGCGCGGGGACCAGCCCGGCCAGCGCGCCGACGGCCGTCGCCGCGACCAGCCCCTCGATCGCCGCGGAGACCGGGAACCCGGGTGCCTCCACGAGCGGTACGCCGCCGGCCAGCCACCGCTCCAGCGGCAGGTTCCGGACGATCGCCACCGACAGCGCGACCGCGGCCAGCCCCGCCAGTGCGGTGGCGACCACGCTCTCCAGCACGACCGCGGAGAAGACCCGCGACGAGGTGGCCCCGAAGCTCCGCCGGACGCCGATCTCCCGGATCCGCTGGCGCACCGTGACCAGCCCGATGTTCAGCACGCCGAGCCCGCCGAGGGCCAGGACCACCAGCCCGGCGGCGCGCACCGCGAGCCGGAGCTTGGCGATGGTGTCCTCCAGGTTCTCCGGGTCCTGGCGGTAGGCCTGCACCTCCGCCCCGGGCAGCAGCCGGGCCAGGTCGCTCTGCACCGCCGCGACGACCGCGTCGGCCTGCTCCGAGGGCACCCAGAGCTCCAGCGTGGGCTGCGCCCCGTAGTACCCCGGGCCCCCCGCCGCCGTGGCGGCGTCCCCGGCGGAGGAGTCGATCCGGTACGTGCTCGGCCAGCCCTCGTTCCAGTCGACCACGCCGACGATCGTGGCCAGCACCGGCTGCGGGCCGCCGATCACCACGGTCGGGCGGGTGCTGAGGTCGGTCACGCCGAGCAGCGTCAGGAAGTCCCGGTTGACGACCAGCGCGGGCGACATGCTCTGCCGGTCACCGGCGCGGAACCAGCGGCCCTCGACCGGCTGGACGCGGTGCAGCGGCCCGTAGGACGGCGAGACTCGGCGGGTCTCGACGGACTGGGTGCCCGCGGGGAACCGGTAGAGCCCGCTCTCCTGGGCGAGGGTGGCCACCGCCTGCTCGGGGAGTCCGTAGCGGGCGACCAGCGCGTCGACCCCGGCGTCCCACTCCTCCTGCGGGACGGCGCCGGTCATCGGGTCGTAGGCCGAGACGCCGATGGTCGCCGTCCGCCCGCCGCTGGCCTCGGCCTGCTCCTGCTGCACCTGGGCGGCGATCTGGCCCAGCGCCGTCACGGTGGTCATCGCCAGCACGGCCAGGAAGACCCCGACCAGGGACAGCAGGACCCGGGCCTTGTGCACCCGGACCTCACCCCAGGCCTCGCTGAAGGTGCCCAGCAGCCCGGTCATGCGTCGGTCCGGTCGCTGGTCGCCGCGGCGAGGGCGTCCCCCGCCGCCACCGGGGTGAGCCGGCCGGCGTCCAGCCGGAACCGGCGCCCGGCCAGCGCGGCCACCGAGAGGTCGTGGGTGATCGTCACCAGGGCGGCCCCGTTCTCGGCGGTCACCTCGGTCAGCAGTGCCATCACGGCGGCGCCGGTCTCGACGTCCAGCGCGCCGGTGGGCTCGTCGGCGAGCACCACCCGCGGCCCGCGGACCAGGGCCCGGGCGATCGCCACCCGCTGCTGCTCACCACCGGAGAGCCGCTCCGGCACCGACAGCGCTCGGGCGCTGAGCCCCACCCGGTCGAGCATGGCGCGGGCGGCCCGGTTGCGGGTGAAGAAGTCGCGGCCGCGGGCGTAGAGCAGCGGCGCGGCGACGTTCTCCTCCGCGGTGCGCCGCGGCAGCAGGTTGAACTGCTGGAAGACGAAGCCGAACGTCTCCCCCCGCAGCCGGGACCGCCGCCGTCCACCAAGGGAGTCGGTCGGCTGCCCGTCGAGCAGGTAGCTGCCGGCGGTCGGGCTGTCCAGCAGCCCCAGCACGTTGAGCAGCGTCGACTTCCCCGACCCGGACCGGCCGACGATGGAGACGTGCTCGCCGGCCGCGACGCTCAGGTCGACGCCGGCCAGCACCGGCAGCAGGCTCCCGTCGGGGAGCCGCACGTCCCGGCCGACGCCGGAGAGCTCCAGCAGGCTCATCCGAACGGCCCGCCCGTGGCGTAGGGGTCGGCGGCCGTGTCGTCGGGCACCGGCACGAACTCCAGCACCGACTCGCCCTCGGTGAGGCCGCCGGTGATCTCCACCTGCTGGCCGTCGGTGAGCCCCAGGGTGACCGGCCGCTCCTCGGGGGTGCCGTCGGCACCGGGCACCCAGACCAGGCCGTTCTGCACCGAGCCCTGCACAGCGGTCACCGGCACCACCAGCGCGTCGGCGACCTCGCCGGCCAGGACGTCGACGGTGGCGGCCATCCCGGGGAAGACGGTCACCCCGGCCGGGACGGCGCACCGGGCGGTCGTGGTCGCGGTGATCGGCATGCCGGTCATCGGGTCCACGCCGGCGTTCGCCTGGTCCTCGTCATCCGACGGGGCACCGAGGGTCAGCCCGGTGCAGGTGAACGGCGCCGGGCCGCCGGTGACGGTGACCTCGGCCGTGCTCGGCGGGCTGAGCAGCCGGAACTGGTCGGCCTGGGAGAGCGACGCGGTCACCGAGAGGGTGCCCGGGGAGATGGTGCCGACGGCGTCGCCCACGGCCACGACCTGGTCCTTGAGGACGTCGAGGGTGGCCAGCCGGCCGGCCGCCGTGGCGGTGACCGTGACCACCTTCACCAGCGGGTCGCGCGGGGTCGAGGTCGGGTTGCCCTCGGCGTCCGTGCCGACGACCGGGTCCCGCTCCTCCTCGAACCGGACGTCCAGCAGCTTGTCACCGACCGCCACCGGCGCCCCGGCGGCGACGTGCAGCCGGCTCACCGTCCCGGCGGCGGTGGCCTTCACCGGCACCGCGGGGTCGGCGGCGACAGCACCCTGCACCGAGACGGTGTTGGTCACCGTGCCGCGGCCGACCGGGACCTCCGGGGAGGCCAGGTCCACCCCCGGGGCGCTGGTGGCGCCACCCGGCCCGGTGCCGCCCCCGCCCCCGCGGAAGGCGAGGACGACGAGGGCCACCGCGATCACCGCCCAGATCAGGATGCGCAGCACGGGCAGGACCCATGTCCGGACGACCGTCATGTCGGCTCTCTTCGTCTCGCGGAACGGAAGCGTCGCAGAACCTAGCGGTGCGGCGAGCCTCCCGGCGTCATCCCGCCGACGGAGACGCCACCGCGAGCAGGTCGTCCCCGGGTGCGACGCCGTCGGAGTGCGAGACGTGCGCTCCGGCGACGGTTGACCGCCGGACGCCCGGGCATGATCGACCTGCCCGTCCCCCGCACCGCCCTGGAGGCACCCGCATGTCCGAGCCCGTCGACTTCGCCGTCTGGGCGCCGCTGCCCGAGCGGGTCCGCCTGCAGGTGGACGGCGGGGTGCACGACATGCAGCGGGACGACGCCGGCTGGTGGCACGCCACGGTCGCCGCCTCCCCCGAGGCCGACTACGGCTACCTGCTCGACGACGACCCGACGCCGCGCCCCGACCCGCGCTCCCGCCGTCAGCCCGAGGGCGTGCACGGTCTCTCCCGGCGCTTCGACCCGGCCGCCCACCGCTGGGGCGACGACGCCTGGACCGGGCGTCCGCTGGCCGGTGGCGTCGTCTACGAGCTGCACATCGGCACGTTCACCCCCGAGGGCACCTTCGACGCGGCGATCGGGCGGCTGGAGCACCTGGTCGAGCTCGGCGTCGACTTCGTCGAGCTGCTCCCGGTGAACGGCTTCAACGGCACGCACAACTGGGGCTACGACGGCGTCGCCTGGTACGCGGTGCAGGAGACCTACGGCGGGCCGGCGGGCTACCAGCGCTTCGTCGACGCCTGCCACCAGCGCGGCCTGGGCGTCATCCAGGACGTCGTCTACAACCACCTGGGCCCGTCGGGCAACTACCTCCCGCTGTTCTTCCCGGTCTTCGCCGAGGGGGCGAACACCTGGGGCAACTCGATCAACCTCTCCGGCCCGGACTCCGACGAGGTGCGCCGTTACATCCTGGACAACGCCCTGATGTGGCTGCACGACATGCACGCCGACGGTCTGCGGCTGGACGCGGTGCACGCCCTGGTCGACGAGCGGGCCACGCACGTCCTCGAGGAGATGGCCGGTGAGGTCGCCAGGCTCTCGGTCGCCGAGGGCCGCCCGCTGACGCTGATCGCGGAGAGCGACCTCAACGACCCGCGGATGGTCACGCCCCGGGTCGCCGGCGGCACCGGGCTGGACGCGCAGTGGAGCGACGACTTCCACCACTCCCTGCACACCCAGCTGACCGGCGAGGGGCAGGGCTACTACGCCGACTTCGAGGCCGCCGGGCTCGGCGGGCTGGCGAAGGTGCTCACCGGTGCCTTCTTCCACGCCGGCGACTGGTCCAGCTTCCGCAAGCGGCACCACGGCCGCCCCGTGGACACCGCGGCCCTGCCGGGCTGGAAGTTCCTGGCCTACCTGCAGGACCACGACCAGATCGGCAACCGCGCGGTCGGCGACCGGATCTCCGCCTCGCTCTCCCCCAGCCTGCTCGGCGTCGGCGCCACCCTGGTGCTGACCAGCCCGTTCACCCCGATGCTCTTCATGGGCGAGGAGTGGGGCGCCTCCACCCCGTGGCAGTTCTTCACCAGCCACCCGGAGCCGGAGCTGGGCCGGGCCACCGCCGAAGGTCGGATCGGCGAGTTCGCCGAGCACGGCTGGGACGCCGCCGTGGTGCCCGACCCGCAGGACCCGGAGACCTTCACCCGCTCGAAGCTCGACTGGTCCGAGGCCGGGCAGGAGCCGCACGCGCACGTCCTCGCGGTGCACAAGGCGCTGCTGGCGCTGCGTCGCCGGCACCCGGAGCTGGTCGACCCCGACCTGTCCGCGGTGCAGGTGCACTGGGACGACGCCGACCGGTGGCTGGTCGTGCACCGCGGCTCGCTCCGGGTGGTCGCCAACCTGTCCGACCAGCCGCGGGAGATCGACCTGGACGTCGCGGGCCGTGAGGTGCTGTTCAGCAGTGGCGAGCTCCCCGAGCTGGACGGGACGACGGTGACGATGCCGGCGGAGAGCGCCGCCGTCCTCACCACGCGCTGAGCGTGGCGCTGCTCCCCCGGGACCCTGCCGGCCTGGCCGACGCCTACCGCGCGCCGGCCGGCCGGCACCTGCGGGTGAACTTCGTCGCCGCGCTGGACGGCGCCATCAGCGTCGACGGGCGCAGCGGCGGGCTGGGCTCGGACGGCGACCGGCGGGTGTTCCGGATGCTGCGCGCGCTGGCCGACGCGGTGCTGGTGGGCGCCGGGACGGCGGCGGCCGAGGGCTACCGGCCGGTGCTCCCCGACTCCGCCGTCGGCCGGCTGCGCACCGAGCTCGGCCGCCCACCGGTCGCCCCGGTGGCGATCGTGTCCCGGCGGGCCTCGCTGGCCCCCGACGACCAGCTGGTCACCGGTGCGGTCACCCCGACGCTGCTCGTCACCTGCGCCGCGGCCGACGCCGACCGGCGTTCAGCGCTCACCGCCGCCGGCGTCGAGGTGGTGGTCTGCGGCGACGACGACGTCGACCTGCCGACCGCGCTCGACGCCCTGGCCGCGCGTGGCCTCGAGCAGGTGCTGTGCGAGGGCGGGCCGGCGCTCTTCGCCGCCGCGCTCGCCGCCGGGGTGGTCGACGAGCTGGACCTGACCCTCGCCCCGCTGCTCGTCGGCGGCGGCCCCGGCCTGCTGCCACATGCACTGCCCACCCCCGCGGCGGCGGAGCTGGCCCAAGTGCTGGAAGAGAATGGCGCCCTCTTCACCCGCTGGCTATTCGCACCCCAGCAGACTTAGGTTCGTGGAGCACCGCGCTCCCTCTTCTTCGCGACTGGACGCCGACCTACCGCAACTTGTCGGAGGCGTCGCTTAGCCTGAGTGCTCGCTCGTCGCAGGCGAGGTTAGGTCGATTCGCTTCTCTTGGGGGCCCCGTGAACGCGAACGCAGTTGTGCTTCTACAAGGTCTTCTGTCGAAGAGTCGCGATCAAACGCGACAACAGCTATCAGATGACGACCACAACACCTACTGGGTGGCAGAACAGTATCTTAAGAGCACTGGTATCAGCCCTGAAGAGACCATCAGCGGTATCGTGGACGGCGAGAAGGACTGTGGCCTTGACGCGATCTACGTGTTCGCCAACGGCATCTGCTTGAGTGATGACACTCCACTGCCAGCCCTAGGCAAGCGTGCGAAGTTGGAGTTAACCCTTCTTCAAGTGAAAGACTCCAAGGGTTTCGGCGAGGAGGCTATCGACAAGCTGATCGTCAATCTCCCACGGCTTCTCACGTTTGATCGGAACGAACAAACGCTGCTCAGTTTCGCCAATTCGCGCGTTATCGAATCGACTCGACGGTTCTTGAATGCATACCGCGAACTGGACATGCCAGAACTTCACGTGTATGTCGCCTTCGCTAGCTTGAAAGCCACTCACTTGCACGAGAACACGAACGCCAAAGCGGGCCACCTGAAGACAGTGTGCACGTCCCTCTTTGGCGACTGCCCTGTACATGTTCAATTCATGGACGCAAGTAGCCTCTACGATCTGGCGCGCGAATCGCAGGTGACCACGCACAACCTGCAGCTATCCGAGAACCCCATATCTACCGACACAGCCGGTGGCTACATCGGGGTGGCTCGTCTCGATGACTATCAATCATTCATCAGCACCAAGACAGGGGAATTGGACACTTCGCTATTTGAGGCCAACGTGCGCGACTACGAGGGCGAAACCGCGGTCAATCAAAGCATTGAGAAAACCCTATCGACCTCTGATCCGGATGTTGACTTCTGGTGGCTGAACAATGGAGTGACCATCGTGGCATCGGAGGTTCAGCTAGCCAACAAATTGCTAAAGCTGGAATCTCCACAGATTGTCAACGGCCTGCAAACATCAACAGAGATTCATAAGCGCAGTCGCAGCCCCCACGACCCGTCAGACGAGCGCTCCGTCCTGGTCAAGATCATCCAGGCGAACGACTCCGCTGTTCGGGAGCGCATCATTCGAGCAACCAACAGTCAGACATCCTTCGGCCCGTCTGCTCTACGGGCGACAGATAAAGTGCAGAGGCAGATTGAGGACTATCTCCTGACTCGCGGGTTCTTTTATGAGAGGCGACGCCGCCAGTACTACAATGAGGGGCGACCCATGGATAGGATTGTTTCTATCGACAGCATGGGTCAAGCACTCCTCAGCACGCTTGTGCAGGTGCCACACATTGCGAGAGCAACACCTAGCCGCGTCTTTGAGCCGGAGATCTACGACTTTGCCTTCAGTACAGAGTTCCAGGTACAAATG